>JAILEU010000063.1 GCA_024697785.1 Bacteroidaceae bacterium
TTGGCAACGAGCATCTGCACAGCATCATTGCCACTTTCGGCTACATCTTTTAGCCAGTCAGCTCTGCCCACAGCCCACACATGGCAAATCTTGAAGAAAAAGACTATCTTTGCATCGTCAGAGCCCACCACGCTTCCCATAAAGAGTAAGATGGATATTATTAACAGTGCACATCTCAAAACATCTGGTTTTGAAAGACTAATTACAGGTTCCTATCTTGACCCCATTAACCGAATTATAGTAAATGACAAAATGAAAATTCCTGTGGTTGGCAAACTCCTCAAAGATGCGGTAGTCCCTGAGGTTGTTAGCCTTGGAAAGCGTGCTCTTGTTGACCGGCGTCTTTCCGAATCCGAGATGAAACGACTTCTTAGCATGAGCAGTTGTTATATCTGTGAGTTCTCTCAGCCCTTTGCAACCCATAAGTTGTCCGAACATGAGGACGAGAACCTGGCTCCAAGGAGAAGGAGTCCAATTCTTGGTCCTGTCGCAGGACTTGGCCACAAGGCGTTCGAAATACCTCTTGGGCAGGAAACTGGCAATCTGAGTGAAAACGTACTGTCCGAAATGCATATATATACCAAATTTGATTTGGCTGCAAAGGTACGCATTTCAAAAGTGCGACAAGGTTTTCAACGCTTATTATATTGTGCATGAGAGAGCTATATTTCAATTTAACGGAATTTAATAGACACTAGTGAATAAATATAAAACAATTCTTCCTATCCATATATAGTATTCGCGCATGTGCAGGAGGAAAATGCTACGATGCTACAATGCTACAATGCTACATTTTCAACGACTCCCGGCATCGCAAGAACAACAAAAAATCCTCTCCCCATCCCTATGACTTCCAGCAGCCCGGCGACAACTTTTAGGCACAGAAATTTCCCCTTTCTTCCAAAATAGCAACATTTCGCCAGAGCAAAGTTTCCTAAAAGTCCCTTCAAAAGCTGCCCTCGGGTCAGGAAGAAAGAAAAAAGTTTCCAAAACGGAAAATTTATTGATTTTTTCTTTTGCAGTTTTCGGAAATCTTTCTACCTTTGCAACCGTTTTGCGTCACGGCGCAGAATGTCTCGCCGCTAGTATCAAGAAAACAAGAGAAAAACATAAATCGTCATGAGCAGTTCAGAAATCAAAATCGTGAAACGTAACGGTGCGCTGGTGCCGTTCTCTATTGAAAAAATCAAAAATGCCGTCCGCAAGGCGTTCCTCTCGGTCGGCGCGTTTGCCACCGAGGAAGACCTCACCAACATCCTTGCCCGCGTGAACATCAGCCACGGCATGAGCGTCGAGGAAATCCAGAACCAGGTGGAGGTGGCGCTGATGGCCGAGAAGTTCTTCGCCGTGGCCAAGAGCTATATGCTCTACCGCCAGCACCACACCGAGGACCGCGAGACGGTGGAGAAGCTGAACTTCCTCACCGGCTATGTCGATGCCGCCAACGCCGCCACCGGCAGCAAGTTCGACGCCAACGCCAACGTGGAGAACAAGAACATCGCCACCCTCATCAGCGAGCTGCCCAAGCAGAGCTTCATCCGCCTGAACCGCCGCCTGCTCACCGACCGCCTGCGCGAGATGTACGGACGCGAACTGCCCGACAAATACCTGCGGCTGCTGAACCAGCACTTCATCTACAAGAACGACGAGACGAGCCTGGCCAACTACTGCGCCTCCATCACCATGTACCCCTGGCTGCTGGAGGGCCTGAAGCCCCTGGGCGGCATCTCGACAGCCCCCACCAACCTCAAGTCGTTCTGCGGCGGGTTCGTCAACATGGTCTTCATGGTGAGCAGCATGCTCAGCGGCGCCTGCGCCACACCCGAGTTCCTGATGTACATGAACTACTTCATCGGCAAGGAGTACGGCGAGGACTACTACCTCCACGCCGACGACGTCGTCGACCTCTCGAAAAAACAGCGCACCATCGACCACATCGTCTGCGACTGCTTCCAGCAGGTGGTCTATACCCTCAACCAGCCGGCCGGCGCACGCAACTACCAGAGCGTCTTCTGGAACATCTCGTACTACGACCGCTACTACTTCGAAAGCCTGTTCGGCGAGTTCCGCTTCCCCGACGGCTCGAAGCCTCACTGGGAGTCGCTCAGCTGGCTGCAGAAGCGCTTCATGAAATGGTTCAACAAGGAACGCACGAAGGCCGTCCTCACCTTCCCCGTCGAGACGATGGCGCTGCTCTCGAAGGACGGCGACGTGATGGACACCGAGTGGGGCGACTTCACCGCCGAGATGTATGCCGAGGGACACTCGTTCTTCACCTACATCAGCGACAACGCCGACTCGCTCTCCAGCTGCTGCCGCCTGCGCAACGAGATCCAGGACAACGGCTTCAGCTACACCCTCGGCGCCGGCGGCGTCAGCACCGGCTCGAAGAGCGTCCTCACCATCAACCTCAACCGCTGCATACAGTATGCCGTCCGCGGCGGACTGAACTACATGGACTACCTCGAGGAGATCGTCGATCTCGTCCACAAGGTGCAGCTGGGCTACAACGAGAACCTCAAGGAGCTCGACCGCAAGGGCATGCTGCCCCTCTTCACCACGGGCTACATCAACCTCTCGCGCCAGTACCTTACCATCGGCGTCAACGGCCTCGTGGAGGCTGCCGAATACCTCGGCATCACCATCAACGACAACCCTGAGTACGAACGCTTCGTGCAGGATGTGCTCGGCCTCATCGAACGATACAACAAGAAGTACCGCAAGAAGGACGTCCTCTTCAACTGCGAGATGATTCCCGCCGAGAATGTCGGCGTCAAGCACGCCAAGTGGGACCGCGAGGACGGCTACCAGGTGCCGCGCGACTGCTACAACTCGTACTTCTACATCGTCGAGGACAACACGCTGAACGTGCTCGACAAGTTCCGCCTGCACGGCCGCCGCTACGTGGAGCATCTGACGGGCGGCTCGGCCCTCCACTGCAACCTCGAGAGCCACCTCTCGCAGGCTCAGTACCGCCAGCTGCTGCGCGTCGCCGCCGTCGAAGGGTGCAACTACTTCACCTTCAACATCCCCAACACGCTCTGCAACGACTGCGGACACATCGACAAACGCTACCTCAAAGAGTGTCCCTGCTGCCACAGCACCGATGTCGATTACCTCACCCGCATCATCGGCTACATGAAGCGCGTCAGCAACTTCTCGCTCCCCCGCCAGCAGGAAGCCGCCCGCCGCTACTACGCCTCCGCCGAGAAGGCTCCGCAAGCCGTGGAAGCATGAGAAGATGCTTAAGTACGCTGACTACGACATTGTCTTCGATGAGGTACCGGACGAGGTGACCCTGGCCGTCAGCCTCTCGCTGTGCCCGAACCGCTGCGAAGGCTGCCACAGCCCCCACCTGCGCGAGGACATCGGCGAGGAGCTCACCCTCGAGCGCCTCGCCACCCTTGTCCGTCGCTACCGCAGCGGCATCACCTGCCTCTGCCTGATGGGCGGCGACGGCGACACAAAATCATTGGAACAATTGGCGCGCACGCTGCGCACCGCCTTCCCCACCCTGCGCCTCGCCTGGTACTCGGGACGCCAGCAGCTGCCCGAAGGAATGGACGTCACCGTCTGGGACTACGTCAAGCTCGGCCCTTACATGCCCAAGCTCGGCCCGCTCACCAGCCCCACCACCAACCAGCGTCTCTACCGCATCCACCCCGACGCCACCTTCGACGACCTGACGCCGCGGTTCTGGAAGAAATAACGAGGGGTTAGGGGTTAGGGGTTAGGGGTTATGGGTTAGGGGTTAGGGGTTATGGGTTAGGGGTTAGAGGTTAGGGGTTATGGGTTAGGGGTTAGGGGTTAGAGGTTAGGGGAACAGAGAACAGTGAACAGTGAACAGTGAACAGTGATCAGATGATAGCATGGTATAATAATTATCCGCAATCATCCGATGGCGCCCCTTCGGGGCGTTCCTGCCTTGGCCCTCACCTTTCACCTTTCACCTTTCACCTCCTAATCAAAACGTCACCAGCAGAGCCATGTTGACATCGCCTCCGGCCAGGCTGCGGCCATGGAGCGAATCGGCCGTCAGGGTGTAGCGGCTGGCGGACGACGCTGAACGGGTGCTGCGCGGCATGGCAAAGCCCACGACAAAGCCGGCTGTCACCGCCGCCACCAACCACCAGGGCGACAACCCGCGACGCAGCTTCGGCATA
Organism: Bacteroidaceae bacterium; assembly: GCA_024697785.1. Classification (GTDB taxonomy): domain Bacteria; phylum Bacteroidota; class Bacteroidia; order Bacteroidales; family Bacteroidaceae; genus UBA1189. The sequence continues at coordinate 4,164 of JAILEU010000063.1, forward strand.
CGCACAACCGTTTCGGCCGACGACGGGACATCGTCCACAAACGTGCGCTCTTGAACGACAAGACGCTCATTCTCTTCGTCACGCTGTTCGCGCAGCATCGCCAGAATGTCTATACTGCTCGCCTCTAGCTGGGAGAGCTGGTCCATACGGCCTGCCCCAAGCTGGTCGGCAGCCACTTCATGGCTCGCAAGACGCCGGTCGAACTCCCGCACATCGGGCTGATAGTCTGTTTCCTGAACAGAACGTTCCTGTTTGTTTCTTATAATCATATCCTGTGATGAATTAAATGGTTTTTATCAATCCGTAAGACGTTTCATTTTCTCTCGCAGGGTGGTCAGCGCCGTGAAGGAGCGCGACTTGACCGTGCCTTCAGGTATGCCGAGGACTCGGGCCACATCACCGATGGGCAGCTCCTCCATATAGCGCAGCAGGAAGACCTCGCGAATGCCATCGGGCAGGCTGCGTACAGCCGCCGCCAGCTGTTCACGCTGCTCCCTGCGGTCGAGGGCGGCGTCGGCAGCTGGCGAGACTGCCGCAGCGGACAGCGCTTGGTCGCCGGGCTCGTTTCGTGCCATCGTCTCTGCGCTCCACGCGGCCACCACGTCGCGATGGCGGTAGGCATTCTTGCAGAGGTTGTAGGCGACGCTGAACATCCACGTGGTGAACGTCCCCTGCCGGGCATCGAAGCCGTCGCGGTGCTCCCACAGACGGGTGAAGAGCTCCTGCGTCAAGTCCTCGGCCAAGGCAGCGTCGCCGCCCGTCATGCGCAGGAAAAAACCCTGCGCCCGACGGGCATGCTCGCGATAGAGACGGTTGAAGTCGTCAGCGGTTAATCTCGTCATAGTACAACTGCCTTTTCTCGTCCGGTATGTTTTCGGTGCGGCGGATGATGGTCATCATCATGCCATACAGCTCTTTATAACGCGCCTTGTCGTTCTGCTTGTACCAGTCGAGCAGCGACTTCAGGCAGGGGATATAGTTGAGGTTCAGACGGTAGGCCGACGCCTCGTAAGTCTCGGGCACGAACGTCTCGAAGAGGTAGTCGAGGAGGTAGCGCTTCTCGTAGTTGCGCTGCTTGACGGCCAGGTTGTCGTAGCGGCGGGTGCTGTAGCGGCTGACGAGGCCCTCGGAATAGAGCTTGTCGGCAAACGATGGCATGCGCTCGGCTGTGGCACAGAAATAGGCCGGACGCCCCGTCTGCCCGATGATGGCGAGCTGCGCCTTCTCGATCCACTGGTCATAGTCCTCGGCTGTGGCTGCGTCCGACGGCCCGGCAAGGGATATGCCAAGCTGGCGACAGATGGTCTCGCGATAGGGTGTGGAGTAGAGCATGGGGGCACAGACCACCTGCACGTCAGCGAAGAGGCCCTTGCCCCCTTGCAGGATAAGCTTCGAGTAGGTATCGACATCGCCGTTCGTAAAGATGACGGCACGTGGTTCCAGCCCCACCATCTCGTTATAGGCATAGTTGAGGAGGTTGGCCGAGTAGGTGCCGCTCTCGTACCAGCGATGGAGGATGTCGTTCATCAGCTCCCCGTCGCCCGTCATCATCAGGCAGGCGACGTAATCGGGATAGAGCTCCACCTTGTCGGGCTGCATGCGGATGGCTTTCACCATGTTCTGAAGGACGCACTCATGGGCACTCTCGTCCATCTCGCGTATGCCGACAAACTTATCATGGAAGTACGTCAACACGTAGTCGGCATAGGAGTCGGGCATCGTTTCGTGCACGGTTTTCCAAACGGCCGTCAGCGGGGTGTAGTCCTCCTGCTTGTCGGCAAACAGGATGTGGTAACGTGTGGCGTGGTAGAGGTTCAGCCACGCCTCGTCGTTCTTCGGCTCGCGCTCGGTCACCCTGCGCCACAGCGTCATCTGCTGCGCGTACCATTCGGGCGTATGCTCCTCTTTGACGAACGACACGATGCGCCTCGGCGTGTCGTCGCCCTCCGTCATGGCCTTCAGCCCGCTATTCACGTTTGTTGCAGCACCGGCAACCGTCACGACAGCCATCGCTGTCAGCAAAAATGCAAATCTTTTCTTCATTGTTGCAAGATTAATGGTTCATCCCTACATACACCCGACTGAAGCAAAAGTTCATTTTCATCCAATTTTTTTTTGAGGGGGACATCATCTATCTTTATCCACAAGTGCAAAGGTAACGCTTTATTTGGGAAAATGACATTTTTTGGCTGGAAATCGAACAATCTGTTTTTTTCGACACAGACGTAAGGGATTATCAAAAAGATTCAATACCTTTGCCGACGAATATGGCCCATGAAACCACATCATCAAAACCGACGATTGGCGAACGTCTCGCGGCGATGGCCGATGTCGGGTATGCCGCGTTTCAGCAGAAGCTGATACCCACCGTAGCGGCAGAGCTATTCATCGGCGTTCGTACGCCCGAGCTTCGGAGCTATGCCAAAGAACTGATAAAGAGCGGGGAGGCCGATGCGTTCATCGCCGTACTGCCCCACCCGACTTTCGACGAGAACCAGCTGCACGCCTTCATCCTCTCGGAGCTGAAGGATTTCCGCCGCTGCCTCGACGAGGTGGAACGATTCCTGCCCTATGTCGATAACTGGGCGACGTGCGACCAGCTGTCGCCCGGCTCGTTCCGCCGCCACAGGGACGAACTGCGGCCCGCCATCAGGACTTGGCTGGCAGCAGCGCACGAGTACGCCGTCCGCTTCGGCATCGGCATGCTGATGCAGCACTTTCTCGATGAAGGACACTTCGACACCCGCTTCCACGATGCGGTCTGCACCATCCGCCGCGACGAGTACTACATCCGCATGATGCAAGCCTGGTACTTCGCCACGGCCCTCGCCAAGCAATACGATGCCACCCTGCCCTACCTCGACGGAACGCATCTCGCCCCCTGGACGCACAACCGCGCCATCCAGAAAGCCATCGAAAGCCGCCGCATCACTCCCGAGCAGAAAGACTTCCTCAAGACACTACGCCTATCAGCCAATCATTAGCAGCAAGCACGATGTTTACCGGCCACTACTCATCGCCCTTAGGAACCATGACACTGACCAGCGACGGCACGGCTCTCACCGGCCTCTGGTTCGACGGCCAGCGCTTTGCTCCATCAGCAGGCGCCTTGGCAGAGGAAGCAACAGCCCCTGCCAACGACATCGACACGATGGACATCTTCATGAAGACGCGGCGTTGGCTTGACCTCTATTTCAGCGGCACCGCTCCCTCGTTCACACCGCCTCTCAACGCTGTCCGCGGGGCAACGCCTTTCAGACGAGCCGTATGGGACGAGCTGCTCGCTATCCCCTACGGCCATACCGTCACCTACGGCATCCTTGCCCAGCGTCTGGCCACACGGCTCGGACGTCCGACGATGTCTGCACAAGCCATAGGCGGTGCCGTCGGCCACAACCCCATCGCGCTCATCATCCCCTGCCATCGGGTGACAGGTGCCGACGGCAGCCTGACGGGATACGCTGCCGGCATTAACCGCAAACGCCTGCTGCTGCAGGGGGAAAAGCCTGCAGACGGGATGTTCGCTGTTTGAGAAACCTGGAAATGACTAAAAGGATATCCTGGTGACGTCGGTGGAGCGTATGCCGGGCTTCAGCTCGCCACCAAGCAGCAGGGCTGAGGAGACGGCAGTGTTGAGGGTGTCGGCTGCAGGCAGGACAACGAGTGAGGCTCCGGCACGGGCTGACAGCGGGCTGTCGGTCAGCGTGCGCCATTGGTCGCTAAAGGTGGAATAGACAAGGACATGGGGATTGAAACGGTACCACTCGGGTTCGTGCAGCAAGTAGTCAGGCATGGGGAAAAGGCCCTGTATGCCTCCGAGGAAGACATTGCGGTTGACGCCACCCACGGCGAGTATCTCGTCATCGCCCCAGGGAACCACAGCTCCACCGGTGAGCGTGAGGGGGTGACCATCTTCATCGACAGGCGTAGCTGCAGGCCTCCAGGCATCAGCCTGAGGATCATAGGCATAGCCGTCAGAATAGACGGCACATGACTCGCCCTGCACACGGCCAAGGCTGTCGATGGGCTGAACATAGCCCCCCCAGACATAGAGCCTTCCGCCCTGGGCCGCACAAACGGGCTGCACGCGCGGGGCAGGCAGCGGAGCACAGACGAACCACTCGCCGTAGTTGAAGTCGTAGGCATACATGGCCGCAGAGGCGTGTCCGTCCTGCAAGCCACCAACGACATAGATGCGACTGCCCAGAAAAGCGCCTGCCATGTTGTCAAGGGCAACGGGAAGCGAGGGCAGCTGCTCAATGCGGAGGGCACCACCCTGACGACGCAAGCGGAAAACCATGTCCGAACTGCCCGCAGCGTTACAGCCTCCGATGAGAACCAGCCCGCCATCGCCATCGCTGACGCTGACGCCATAGGCCAGAGGCAGAGGCAACACACCCACCTGCTGCCAGCGGAAAGCATGTCTGCCGGCATGCTGGACTGCCGACGCGTTGACTTTTCCCGAAGTGGCATAGATAGCGTCGTAGTACATCTTCCCTCCCCCTTCGGCAGCGGGTAGGCCAGGGAAATTGGCGCCACCGGCAAAGATGAGGTGACCATCGAGCAAACCACAGTAGGCGCCCGACACACCCTTGGCGTAGCTGGTGTCAACGGTTGGCGTCATGCCGACACGACGGACGTTGTCGTTCTTCGGCGTGCAGGACAGGAGGACAAATGCAAATGAAAAACAAACGATTAAAAATGAAAAAATAAACGTTTTTCCTTTCATAACTTCTACCTTAATCTTCAACATGTAATAGTACGCCGGGGACTGAAAGCTCATCCTTAATCTTCAACTTTCATATAGAACGTCGAGGCTGGCAGTCCCTGAGCGTTGCGGAGGTCGGCATCGGTGAAGCCGCTCCAGCCATAACGGACGGCGACGGGATAGAAGACTTCGGGCGAGGTAAGACGGATGGCAGAACCGTTAACCTCGATGTCGGCCGGATAGAATATGCCGTCATGGCCAGCCATTTCGAAGCCCCGAGTACACGTGAGACCATCAGCATGACGGAACCAAAGCACGACACTCTCCCCTTCTCCCTGTTTGGCGGAGACCACCTTTGGACCTTCGCTTTCCAACGAACGGGAATAGGTATGAGCCAATGCCTGCAGGGCCAGACGCTCGCCGACAGGACGTTTCGAGCGATAGTGTACGTCGGCAGGGTCGCCAAGGTCGGTGGTCACGGCCATCCACGTCCACGGCAGCTCTTTGGCCAGGCGGCGCTGGCTGTCGCGGAACGCCGGCCACGAGGGACGCGGCAGACTGCTGAGCTGAACGGTGTAGAAGGGAAGCGTTTGCCGAGTCACCTGAAAACTTTCATACCGCGTGGAGAAGGCATTGCGCCACGACTGCTCCAGCAGACGGAAGAGCTTCTCATGGAGCTCGACATTGTGGGCATTGCTTTCGCCTTGATACCAGATGACGCCTTTCAAAATATAATGTTCCAAGGGCTGAATGGCGGCTTCGTAGAGGTAGCAAGGATCGTAGGGATGGCGTTGGAGGGGGTTGTAGGCCGCCGATTCCTTGTCCAGGGCATGGGCAATGTTCTGCGTCATTCGGCCACGCGCCCAAGGTTGGCCGTAGTCGCCATTGCGCCAATCGCGGAGGATGTTCGGCAATTCCCATTCAAGGGTTGAGCGGTCAATCCACGATTCGGTGGTTGAGCCACCGACAGCGTTACAGATAATGCCGATGGGCACATCTTTCAGCGAGTCGCAAAGCACACGGCCGAAATTGAAGGCTACGGCTGAGAACGGCGCAACAGACGCTGCGGAAGCCGCCTTCCAGCCCTGGAAGTCCATGTGGCGCAGCTGGTTGGTATAGGCGAGCACGCTGTCGTCCCACTCCACGGCATCGGTACGGGCACGGGCAGGCATATTGTAAAGGCGCAGACGGCTGTCGAGACGGGCAGCGTCAGCGAGATCCTGGCCGAGGGTGTTACATTGGTCAACACGCAACTCCATGTTCGACTGTCCACTGGCCAACCAGACATCGCCGAAACAGACATCATCGTAGGTGATGGTCTGCGTGGATTTCTTGGTCAGATTTTCCAATGACAGCGGATAATGGGAAGGATAATGAACGCTGCGGTCATCCTTTGACAGCGTTGTGGAGGTGACGGTGAGCGTGTAGGGGCCACCGGCCTTCACCGCCTCCAGCGTCGTTTTCCAGAAACCGTCGGCTTTTGAGTATGCCTTGCTTTCCTGAATCACCTCCCCGTCCTTCTTCAGCACGACAGTCACCTGCTGGCGGGCATTGGCTGTACCGTAGATGGCGAGGTTCTCGTCGCGCTGCAGCACCATTCCACTGCCATAGAGGACAGGCAGACGCAGCCCTCCGTAGTCGCCCGTGAGAGCGGAATAGACGGTGCGGGCAAGTATCTTTGCTCCTTCGGGATTGGGATGAAGGGCATCGGGGAAGAGGTCCGGGCGGCTGTGCAAGGGGGTATAGAGGTCAACGAGCTGTGCCTGAGCCCCCCAGGCCACCTTCTCGATAGCCTCCTGAATCTGTGCATGCCAGTCGCGGGTGCCGCTCTGGAAGCGCGAGTGACGATCGAAGATGGGCGTCATCTTGCAGATGAGGATGCGGGCATCGGGATTAACGACGAGAAAACTGTCGATGAGAGCACGGTAGTTGGGGATGAACTCTTCCTTCCAATCGGGCCAGTTGCGGGGGTCGGTATCGTTGAGCCCCAAATGGATAACCACCCAGTCGGGGCGGAAGTCCAGCGCCTGACGGAACTCGGGTTGAAGGATGTAGGGACGATGGCCCTTATATAATAAGGTAGCCCCGGAGCGGCCGAAGTTGCCCACCTCGAACCGTCCGCTGCCATACTTGCTGTCCAGCATCTCCTGCAGACGGACGGGATAGGCATCGTGGTCGCGGTCTTTGAGGCCGTAGCCATACGTGACGCTGTTGCCCACACAGGCCACCTTGATGATGGTATTCTTTGCCTGCAACACCCCCGCGGACAACAGGAGCATCAACAGCAGCAGAAGTCTGGTACTTTTCATGGTTTGCTCAGTATTTCGTTACAAAGCAGCATGCTTTTAATCATCATACGGGGAACATGGAAGGGGCCTTTGAAGATGTTGCCCTTGGCGGGCTGCGCCACGGTGCCATCGCGGTGGAGGTAGCCATACCACTCGCCGTACGTCTCGTCGGGGAAGTGGCTATAGGCCCACTCAGAGGCTTGGCGGTGCATCTCCAGATAGCGCTCGTCGGCTGTCAACTTGTAGGCATAGAGCGAGGCGATGATGGTCTCACACTGGGGCCACCAGAATTTCATGTCCTGCGAGTAGTCTTGAGGCGGGAATCCACGGCAGTCGCGGAAGTTGATGATACCGCCATACTCCTTGTCCCACCCCCATTCAAAGTCCCAGTCGAGAATCTGAATGCCCAGCTGGCGCACATGCTCCGGATCATCCATCAGCGGGGCTGCCTCCATAAGGAACCACGCCGTCTCGATGCAATGGCCCGGATTGATGACGCGGCCTGCGATGGTGTCTATCAGGTGGCCCTGCTCGTCAACGCTCTCCAGAATGGTCTTGTACTCGGGTTTGAGCAGGTATTTCTCGATAAGCGTAAGCGACGTAGCAAGCTGCTCGTTGAGGTCGGGAGCGTCAATAACCTTCTTCAGCACCACCACGACGTTGAAGAACATCATGGTGATGGAGTGGCTGAAACCGCCCTGAGTGGTCTTCGGCGGGAGGAAGCCAGGCGTCGTCAGCATGGTGCGCGTACGGCGGAAGAGTGCCAGCGCCTTGTCGGCATAGCTGCGGTCGCCGCTCGCCAGCGCATACTCCGCCATGGCGATGATAGCAAAGCACTCGGAGAAGACATAGCGGCGCTTTTGCACAGGGCCGCCTTCGGCCGTCACCGTGAAGAACATGTGGCCATCGGTGTCGAAACAATGACGCTCAATGAAGTCAATGCAGCTTTTCGAGGCCGCTAACCAGTCGGGGTTCTTGTCCACATTATTATAAGCGTAAGCCGCGATGAAGCCGAAGCGCCCCTGGAACCAGACGCTTTTTGTCGTGTCCATGAGCGTGCCGTCACGGTCGAGGCAGGTATAGACGCCGCCATTCACGCGGTCGAGGCCGTGCTCCATCCAAAAGGGCATGATGTTTTCCACCAAATCGCTGCGATAGCGCTCAGCCCAACCAGCAACGTAGTTTTTCTTATCCATGGGATTAAAGAATTTTTTGAAACTATAGAAACTATAGGCACTATAGGAACTATAGGCACTATAGGCACTATAGAAACTATAAAAACCTAAAACTTATTGCAGCGGTCGAAGAAGCGGATGGCCTCAAGCTCTTCCTTCATGCGGGCTTCCTCGTCGTCGGTCATATTCTGGAAGGGGGTGCGGTTTTTGCCGAGATCAAGGCCGATGAGCTTCATGATACGCTTGCCGGCGACGATGTTGCCGCGAAAGTGGCAGATAACGTTGATGACCTCCTGGCTGAAGTTCTGCCGCTCCTGCGCCAGCTCAAGGTTACCGGCTTTCCAGGCTTCGATGATGCCGACGAGCTCGCGTCCGTTGTAGTTGGTCGTGCCGCCGATACCGCCGCGTGCGCCGCCCATAGCCAGACAGGGAAGGATGGTCTCGTCCTGTCCATGCAACATGTCGTATTTGCCGTTTTTGTAGAGACGGCACTGGTTGTATTCGTACATGCTCTCGAAGGTGTATTTGATGCCGGCGAAATTGGGCACGCGGCCGTCAACAGCCTCCAGCAGCTTCACCATAGGCAGATAGGCGCCGTTGAAAGCCGGGATATGGTAGTAGTAGAACGGCAGGTTGGGAGCGCCGCAGGCAATCTCCTCAATGTACTTCACCAGTTCTTCCACACGGTTCACCTTGGGGAAGGGGGGAGCCATGGCGCCAATGCCCCAGGCACCGATGGAGGCTGCATGCTCGGCCAGACGACGGCTCTCACGCACACAGCAGCTGCCCACATGCACAATGACCTTGAAACCCTCGGGGGCAGCCGCCATCCAGCACTCGGCCAGCTTCATACGCTCTTCAGGAGTGAGCATATAGCCTTCGCCCGACGAGCCGTTGATGAAGACACCCTGCAAGCCGTTTTTCTTCAACATCTGAGCATAAGCGGGAATAGGCTCAAAGTTCACATCTCCGTTCGGATAGAAGGGGGTAAACGGCGCATCAATAAGTCCAATGATTTTTTCCATGATAATAGTGTTTTATGAGTTATACATTTATGCTTAACAGCAAACCTTTTTCACTCCTTGTTGTCCGTTATGGGCTTGAGCACTATCAGCTGAAGCACAAGGGCTATCAGCACGGGCACAGCCAGCCACGCCAATCCGGCACCCAGATTGCCGCTGTCCTTCCACGAACCCATCAGACGGGTGACGAGTGCTCCGGCAAAGACGCCAATCATGTTCATGATGCCATAGGCCGTTGCGCGGTTACGCGAAGCAATGAACTGGCAAAGGATGGGCATATTGTTCGTGTCGAACATACCGTAGCCGATGCCGAACAGGATGCCAGCCGACACAACAGCAAACACGCTGTGGCCCAATCCGAGCAACAGCAGCGCCGGAACAGTCATCGCCAAGCCGATGGCACTGGTGTAGATACGGCCCTTCAGGTTCTTCTGCACCCAACGGTCAGACATCGTTCCTCCGATGAAGACGCCCAGGAACGACGAGGCTGCGATGGTGATGGTGGCCATAGGACCAGCTTTCGTCATCGGGATGCCGAGGTTGACAGAGAGCAGCGTAGGCAACCAGTTGCGTATGCCCCACCCTGGCAGGCTCGGCGCAGCGAAGTAGAACAGGATGACCCAGAACGCCACCGTCCCCAGCACAGCTGAAAGCCCGGCAAAGACGGGAGCCATCCCCTTGCCTTTCTTCATCGCGTCGTTACGTTCAGGAGATGCCGTGGGGACGGGCCTTTCTCTCTTCTCCTTCAGACACAGCATCAGCACAAGACTATAGGCGACACCGATAAGTCCGAAGACATGGAACGTCTGATGCCACGAGAGCTGGGCAGCGACAACGGCACCAAAGCCGCCAACGGCCTGGCCCACATAGAGCCCGGTGGTATGCACCCCCACAGCCAGCGAACGTGACTTACCATCGTGCCAATCGGCAATCAGCGACAAGGCAGAGGGGATGTAGAGGGCCTCGCTGATGCCCATCGTGGCACGCAACCAATAGAGCTGGTTGAACGTCGTGGCATAACCCATCAGCAGCGTCACAGCCGACCACACGAACAGGCTGCCCACCACCAGCCACTTGCGGCTCACGCGGTCGGCCACAATACCGGCAAAGGGACTCACGCAGCCATATATCCAAAGGAACACGGCCATAAGGGCGCCGAAGGCCTCGCCTTCCTGCAAGCGGGTGATGTCGGCGGCAATAGCGCCTTGCATCGTTGAAAGCATCTGGCGGTCAAGGTAGTTGAGCAATGCTACTACCCACAACAAACCAACCACCACCCACGGATAAGCATTCTTCTTTTTCATGATTTTTCAAGGAAAACTCCGCAAAACTACAAAAAAATCGAATAAAAAGAAAAAACTACGAACAAATAATTGTTTTTTGGCAATCTTTAATCCCCCTTCGGGACTTTTAGATAGGCGCGGCTCGGAACGGACGGAGCAGCGAGAGCAAACTCTGCCGAGTCGCGACGGACGAAAACGCAGTTAAAAACTCAAATAAATTTGGTTTTTCTCTCGGCTCACCCTATCTTTGCAGCGCGTATATAGTATTGCATCATGAAAAAGGCAGCATCTATTAAGGTATTCTTATGCCTCCTTCTGTTCACAGCGCTGTGGGCCTGTACGCCCGACGACCCGACAGAAGGCGATTTCGACGTCACCAACCTCTACGGGAAATGGTGCCAGGAGGGCACGAAGATTTACTATAAGTACAACGACGACGGCACAGGAGCCACATGGGACGAGAGCGACGACGTCTATGAGGACGAGGCGCAGGCTTTCACCTGGGAGGTCGACGGCAGCGAGATGATTCACATCCATCTCACCGAAACCGGCACAGCCCAGATACCCAAATACTACATTATCACCTTCCTCTCGTTCGACGAGCTGGACTACTATGATGCCTACGTCACTACCAAGAAGTACAAATTCTATAAGGTAAACTGAAATGAAGAAAGCGCTTAAGATAACCGGCATCGCCCTTGCGTCGCTCGTCGGTCTCGTTCTGTTGATTATCCTCATTGCCTGCTGGCTCATCTTCACGCCTGCGCGCCTCACATCCATCGTCGATAAGGTGGCCGACAAGTTCATCACCTGCGACACCCATATCGGACGGGTTAACCTCACTCTCTTCAAGACCTTTCCCCAGCTGGGGCTTGACGTGAACGACGTCGTTCTTATCAATCCCACCGAAGGGGCAAAGACGGACACCGTGGCTGCGCTGGGCCACCTGACGCTTGCCGTTGATGCCAAAGCATTCCTCCGCGACCGCTCCATCATCGTTCGTGGGCTGGACATCGCCGACGGCACAGCATACCTCTACACGTCCGAGACGGGCGTCTCGAATCTCGACATCTTTCCCAAGAGCGACAAAGAAAAGAAAGAGTCCTCCTTCGACCTTAGCTCACTCGACGTTGATATCGACCACATTACCGTCAGCCGTCTCAGCGCCACGCTCGACAACCGCAAGGCGGGGCTCAACACCGGCGTCGATGGTTTTGACCTGAAGCTGAAGGGCACGCTCAAGGAGGGGAACATCGATGCCGCCCTGGATGCCGCCCTTCGCTCAGCCATCCTCAAAATAGCGGGCGAGAAGCCTATTGGCGGCACGCTCAGCCAGCTTGGATTGAAGGCCGACATCAAATACGCTAGCCAGCAATCGGGGAATGCCGACATCACCCTCACCGCCGGTCCCACAGCCTTCACCCAAGGTGACATGAACGCACTTCTCGACAAGCTGACCGTGAAGGTAGCGGGCGACCTGAGCGGCACGAAGAGCTGGCACGGCGCTGTCGAGTTGGCTGCCACCACCCCTGCCCTCACCCTTGGCGGCGAGAAACCCATGGCCGTCGATGCCGACGAACTGCAGGTCAAATTCCTCAGCAGCTTCGACGGCACCAACTACAGCCTCATCCCAGCCTCTGTCGCCCTCACTTCGAGCAACCTTACAATGGACAAGGACAAGCTGCTTGACAAGGCCCAAGTCGCCCTACGCGCCGATGTGGCTGCCGACACCACCTTCAGCCGCATCACCATCGGCGGGGGCGTCATCAGCCTCAACCAGTTCGACATCAACCTCAACGGCACCGTCCTCCGCCCCGACTCCACAACCCTCGATGCCGACATCGCCCTGAACACCAACCGCTGGAACCTGAAGGAGGTGCTTGCCGTCGTGCCGAAGGCCTATCGTAAGAAACTCTCCAACATCCGCATCAACGACGGCGCCCTACAGCTCGACGCCAAGGCCAATGCGGGTCTCAAGGACGGCAAGCTCGCCATCAGCACAGCCAACGCCGGCGTCACCTTCGACCGGCTGAACGGCCGTCTGAACGACAGCATCTCCGTCGTCGCCCCTAAGCTGACGGCCAGCGTCGCCATCCCCGCCAAAAAGACCACCTCGCAATTCAAGGAGTTTGCCGGGGGCACATTGAACGCCTCCTCGCTTGCCGTGAATATAAAGGACAATCTTCAGTCTTCCATCCTCAATCTTAAATCTACCTTCAGCCTCTCGGACTTCACCGACAAGAAAACGCCCTTCTCCGCCAAGGCCAAACTGGTGATGGACAACCTTGCCGCCACCCTCGACACCATCGATGCCAAGATGGCAAAGCCCGTCGTCGAGGCAATGATGATTACGCCGAAGGGCAAAAATCCCAAGCCTCACTACGAGGCCACCGTCACCACCTCGAGCCTCGACGGACGTCTGGGCCGTCTGCTTGCGGCCAACACCGGAGCCCTCACCATCAAGGCCGCAGCCACGCGCGACGCCACGAAGAAGGCTGTCCTCGACCAATGGAATCCCAAGGTCAATGCCAGCCTCAGCACGGCCCATGCCGACTATGCCCAGCTGCCCGTACCCGTGGATATCCCCAGCCTCCGTTTCGACTTCACGCCTGGCAAGTTCACCATCGACGACAGCCGCATTAAACTCGGTAAGAGCGACTTCAGCCTTCGCGGCGACATCACCAACCTCGACGCGTGGCTGGCAAAGGATGGCCTGCTCAAAGGCAACCTCACCTTCTCGTCCGACTACACCGACGTCAGCCAAATCATGGATCTCGTCAGCGGCCTCGGGGCCAAGGACTCTACCGCCACCGCCGACGCGAATAAGCCCCAGGCTGCCTTTGCCGACGACGAGGTGAAAGAGGACAATCCCTTCATGGTGCCGCTGGGCGTGGACGTCTTCTTCCGCACCGATGTCAAGACCGCCAACTGGAACGGCTTCGACTTCCACAACGTGGGCGGTAAGATCACCTGCCGCGACGGCGTCCTCGTCATGGAGGAGCTCGGCTTCACCTCCAAGGCAGCCACCATGCAGCTCACCGCCATGTACAAGTCGCCCCGCAAGAACCACCTCTTCGCCGGCGTCGATTTCCATCTCATCAACATCGAGATTGACGACCTTATCCGCATGATTCCCAAGGTCGATTCCATCGTGCCCATGCTGAAGTCGTTCGACGGCCAGGCACAGTTCCACTTCGCCGGCGAGTCGTATCTGAAGTCCAACTACGACTTCAAGCTCTCCACCCTGCGCGGCGCCGCCGCCATCGAGGGCAAGGACCTCGTGGTGCTCCCCTCGTCCACCTTCGACACCATCAAGAAATACTTGATGACCGACAAATCGACCGAGAACCGCATCGACAGCCTCGACGTCGAGCTCAGCGTCTTCAAGGACGAGGTTGACCTCTACCCCTTCCGCGTACGCCTCGGCCAGTACGAGGCCATCGTGGCCGGACGGCATAACATCAACCGCGACTTCGACTTCAACTACCACCTCTCCGTCACCGACGCCCCTGTGCCCGTCCGCCTCGGCCTCGATGTCAGCGGCACCCTCGACGACATGCACTTCAAGCTCGCCCCCTGCCGCTACAACAACCTCTACAAGCCCGAGCGCCGCAACGGCATCCAGGAGCGTACCCTCCAGCTCAAGACGCTCATCAACGAATCGCTGAAGCGCAACGTCAAACCCGTTGAATACTACGACTAACGTTTTCGTTAAGCCAAATGGCAATAGTCAAGGAGTTGCAGGAGTTCAGGAGTTCAGGAGTTCAGACGATAGTAAGGGAATGGTGCACGCTGGACATTTGTCTGTAACTCCTGCAACTCCTGAACTCCCAAATTTTGCCGCAACTCCTGAACTCCCTAAATTAAGCATAACACCCTATGCCAACCATCAACGTCTATCAACAGTATTTCGCAGCCCGCTGCACGGCAAACGGTGTCGAGCGCCATGCCGCCGCCGTGCTGCTGGTGGCTGAATCCGAAGCCGGCCATATCCGCTACGAAGCAGCCGTCAACTTCTTCCCCCACACCTCGGCCGACGACTTTGCCATCTCCTACGATGCCTACTACAGCCGCGTGCTTTTCGACGGCCCCGGCCGTCGTTCACGCAAGCGTGAAGAAGCCCTCCTCGCCACCCTCCGCCAGGAGATAGACGCCCTCGCCGCCCAGGCTGGAGGCAACGTCGATTGGGACGCTCCCCTCATCGAAGCCCGCCGCGGATAGCCCTCCGGACCATTAGTGGGGGGGAGCTTTGATTATAGCACGGCAGCTAGCCGTTCGGGCGGATTTGCAATCCGCCCGAACGGGGTCGGCTGCGGCGCAGAAAAGGCCTTCTGCAGCAAGGCGAAACGTTTCGGGAAACAAAACGAAACGTTTCGTCGTTGCTGACGAAACGTTTCATTCAGAGCCAATCCACCCGAACAGTTAAGCAGTATCAACGATTAAGTCCCGCTGCTGTTATTTTAAGGTTCAAATCTTTTATTTCTACGAAACCAGAATTCTTTGTTAACGCCCTGTTATACCATCGATCTGCTTTTTCCTGATCTTTTTTTAGACCTAATCCTTTTTCATAGCAATACCCCATAATCAGATTTGCTTCTATACTATCAAACTGAAGGGCTTTGTTTAACCAAGCCAATGCCTTCTCGGGGTTAATATCCACCACCTTTCCTGATAAATAAAAGACAGCCAAAGAAATGTATGATTCTGCATTTCCATTATCCGTAATTGTAACCGTGTCAGCCCTTTCCATCAATGTCTTATACTTTTCCAAATCCTGCTTTACGACCTTACCTTTGTTATACAATTCTCCAAGGTAAACCATTGCCTTGAAATTGCCACATTCAGCAGCTCTTTCATACCACTTTAAGGCTTCTTCAACATCCTTTTTTTCGCCCTTCGCATTCAGAAGGCGATCAGCTAAATCTAATGCTATTTCGGCATCCACACGTTCATAAGCACCTCCATACCACTTCGCCGCGACATTATAATCACTTTTAACACCTCTCCCATAGTAGTACATGTCACCTACAACTAACATAAAATCAACATCTTGACCTTCTACGGTTTTTATCTTTTTGAACCATTTGAACGCCTCATCATAATTCTGTTTCGTTAATTTCCCATAGTAGTAACACTTAGCCACTTCACATTGTGCTTCGGTATTTCCCTGTTCAGCGGCTTTCATATACCATCCAAAGGCCTCTTTTTCGTCCACCTCGACACCTTTTCCCTTCTCATAGCAACGCCCTAAACTGAGTTGGGCACGGGTATTGCCTTGCGAGGCGGATTTCTTGTACCACTCTACGGCTTCCCGTTCGTCCGCAGAAACTCCTTTGCCGTTTTCAAAGCAGTAACCAACATAATACTGCGCCGAGGCATCGCCTGCTTCCGCCAAACCTCTGTTTGCCCAATAGGCATTCTCATCATTCGAAACAGCGGCTCCTCTTCCTGCGGGAACCTCCTCCGTCACCTTCTTCTCCTTCACCACATTCAGCACCAGCTCGTACGTTCGGCCTCCCTCAATGGGCATCGGAAAATAGTAGTTGCGAATGACGCCAAACTCTTGATGGAAGATGGAAATCTTCTGCGCCCGTTTAGGGACATAGACCCAAATTTCCCCCACACCCTGACGCACGCTGACGATTCCAATGGCGCCGGTATCAAACGTAAACCCATTTTCGGACGTTACCACTTTGATAAGAGCGGCTACTTCACCGTTCTGGTCTATCTCCTGCGTGCTGTTAGATATCGCCGTAAGGTCTGTGTCAAGCAGACGGAATTTGGATACACTCAGACTTTGTGAGAACAGACTTACAGGCAACAACGCAATCACGAACAAGGTTAATAACGTCCATTTCATTTGATTATACTTTTTTGTGTTACTTTTTTTCTCTTTCGAGGTGTAGCTAAGAAAATGAGCAAAAATGATGTATTCCGTAAAATACGATGCAAATGTACATTCCTTTTCCGAAAATCCCAAAGAAAAGAGAAGTTTTTTATGATTATCCGCAGAAATCCCCTTACGCTCCTAGCGCGCCCCGAAGGGGCATTGAGCACATAGCCCAGGGCAACGCCCTGGGTATATTCGGGCAAACAACATTTCGCGCCCTGAAAGGGCAAAAGCCTTCAACAACAATGCTTTTGCCCTTTCAGGGCGCGGGATGATGTGCATCCATTTGTTCCCAGGGCGCTGCCCTGGGCTATATGCTGTTGGCCTTTCAGGCCGTTTGTCGGGTGATTGCGGATAATCATTTTTGCGGATAATCATTTGGGGGGGCAGTCATGCAATCAAGCAATCTCCCTTGAAAAACTGTAAGCAGGTTGTCAACGCAGGACACCATGTGGAAAGCAAGAGACGTTTGTGACGGGTTGCGAAGGACTCTTTCCTATAAGAAAGTGGCGTTTGCTGAGCGGTTATCTTTTTAACCCGTCACTTCCGGGGGATATGTAGGGAATGTGAGGTTACAATCCGTAATTAGCTAGAAGGCCTTTCTGTAATGTCGGAAGGCCTTTCTGTAATGTAAGAAGGCCTTTCTGCTATGCCAAAAGGCCCTTCTACTCGCGTAGCCCAGTGGGCTGAAAAATTAGCGGTTAACGCTACGGACACAACGTTTAACGCTACGAGTGCAACGTTTAACGATACGAGTGCGACGTTTAACGATACGAGTGCGACGTTTAACGCTACGAGCTATGGACTATGGACTATGGGTATGGACTAAAGCGATTATAAACCATAAGCAGCAATCTCCTAAAACAACTATGCGAGTGACGGGTCAAAAAGAAAACCGCTCAGCAAACGCCACTTTGTTATAGGAAACTTTGCAACCACGAACACAAACCAAAGGAGGGAGATAGGCCATTGCCAATGAGGAGACGCGATATGTTGCGTCTCTACCATTTCTACTTCCACTTTCCTCCCTTTCTTACTCCTCTTTAGATATAACGCAGTCAGGGGCGCGGTTTGCGCCCCTGACTTGGGTGAAAAGGGCTGGGGCAGGACTGCCCGTGCCCTTTACGGGTTTTCGAAAGTTGTTTACTTCACGAGCATTTTTTTGCCGTTCATGATGACGATGCCCTTGTAGCCTTCAGCCACGCGCTGGCCCTGGAGGTTGTAGATGGCACCGTTCTGGACGGGAGCGACGTCTGCCTCGGGAGTAGCGATGCGGGTGTTGAAGCCACCGAAGATCGACAGGATGGGATAGCCATAGGCGGTCTTGTCCATCTCCCACGTGCGGTTGAAGTCCCAGCCGAGGTTCTCGTAAGTGGCTTTCTTCTTCATGTCGTCGGCAGGCAGCTCGGCAGGATCGGTGTACTCGTCCTCGGTCGAACCGATGGCGGGCCAAGCATACTCGTTGTTGAGGCCGTCGATGATGGCATCAACGTTGCGGACGTTGTCTTTGAAGGTGACGCGAGCCTTACCAATCTGATAGTCGAGGCTCAGCGAAGCACCGTTAGCGCCGATGAAGGGCGAAGCGATGTTGCCGTCGGCGTTGCCGTCGGTGTGGCTGATGACATCACCGACAGAGACGCAGTTCGTCAGGTAGATGTTGGTGTTGTCCTGGTCGATGAGGCCGATGAAGCCGCCAGCCCAACCACGATGGTAGATATAGACGCTGCCAACGAAGTAGCTGTTCTCGAAGACGATGGAGTCGCCGCGGTTGGTGGTACCGGTGATACCGCCAGCCTGGCTGTAGGCATAGACGCGGACGTCGTCGTAGCAGTTGGTGATGACGGACTTGCCGCTGGTGCGACCGATGAGGCCACCGACGTGATCCCAACCGGTGATGAAGCCGGAAAGGGCAATCTGGTCGAGCGTGGTGTTGGCGCACTCACCGATGAGACCGCCCACCTGGTTGGTTTTGGGGGCATCGATGGTGATGTTGCTGATGGCAAGGTTCTTGATGGTGGCACCATTGGTGTAGTTGAAGAAGCCGAGACGGCTGCCACCGTCTCCCTTGATGGTGAGGCCCTTGATGATGTGGCCGTTACCGTCGAAGCTGCCGGAGAACGGCTCGTTGGCGTTACCGATACCGGCGAACTCAACGCCAGTCATGTCGATGTCCTTCACGAGCTTGTAGTTGCCGCCCGGGTTGCGCACGGCGCGCTGGAGCGTTTCGGGATCGCTGATTTCGACTTCGACGCCCGACTGGTCGACATAGACGTTGAAGGTGGTGTCCTCAGCACCTTCGAAGACATCGCTCAGATCCTCTTCGTAGGAGACCTTAACAACCACGTTGCCCGTGCCGCCGAAATCGCCCTTGTTGTCACCAACGAGGAGCTGGTTGACACCCTCGTCATAGGTAGCCTTGCCCTCGCCTTCGATGACGGTGAAGCTGATCTTCTGGCCGAAGGAACCGTGGACGCGGTTGAGGTCGATGTACTCGTCGCCGGTCTCGTAGATGAGCTTGGTGTCGTTGGAGGGGATGTCGAAGATCTGGGTGGGCAGTTTCACCTCAGACTCAACCATCCACTGAAGCACGGGATAGGCTTTGCCCTCAGTATCGGGATAGAAGCCCCAGACACCGCCGAAGTCCCAGTTGAGGACGTCGGAGTAGAAGTCCTGTTCGCGGGCATCCTGGTCAGAGATGTCGGCACCGTTGTCGTCGTTGGGGTCGTTGGCAAAGTTATCGATGCTGTTTGAGTAGGCGTAGTAGTAGTTCTCGCCGATGAGCAGGATGAGGCGCGTTGTGGCGAGCGACCAGTTGTTGGCCAGCTCGGCATAACGGCCGTAGGTGTGGGTGACACGGCGCGAGCCGTTGCCGCTGTCGCCGAAGCCGTAGTTGTGCGAGGCGAGCAGGGCGTTGTTCTGGATGACAGAGACGACGCCTTCGCTATCGACGAGGCTGCAGGCGATACTGGCGTTGGTGTTTCCGCAATCAACGGTACCGCAGAACAGGTTGTTCTCGATGACACCACCGTTGATGACGCCTGAGAGACCACTGGCCTGATATTCGCGGCTGCGGATGACAGCATTGGAGAAGCAGTTGCGGACGACGCCGCCGACCTCTTCGCCGTCAACGGCCATGTGGTTGACATCGCCGGTGATGGCAGCGGTGTGGTCGCGACCTTCGATGTAGGAAGCCACCACGGCGCACTCCTCGACAACACCACCGTAGATGCGGCCGACGATACCGGCCACGTTGGCGTCGCCGACAATGTTGGCACCCGTCATGCCGAGATGGTGGATGTAGCCGCCGGCATCAAGGTAGGCAAACAGAGCCACCTGGCTCTTATACTTATCGTTGTAGGAGAAGTTGCTAATCCAGTGGCCATTACCGTCGAATTCGCCACAGTAGTGGAGGTTCGATGTACCAATCAGGGGGCACTCGACATCAGCCAGGTCGATGTCGGCTTCCAGACGGGCCTTCAGGTCGGTACGGCCGAAGTTCACGCGGTCGGCGAAGTAGAGGAAGTCCTCGACATTCTCCAGCTGCCAGAAGCCATCCTCGTCCTCCTCGGGCTCATGCTCGCGGGTGCCGCAATGGATGCAGACGCCGTTCTCGAAGGTGTGGATGCCGGTAGCGGTCTTGCCGCTGGGCTCGCGCTTGTAAGCGCCGCAGTCCTGGCAGATGTAGGTGTAGTAACCGTCCTCGATACAGGTGGGCAGGGTCTCAATCGGTTCGCCCCACACGTGGTCGTCGTTCTGGCCCTTGAAGTGCCATTCGCTGACCTGCATGAAGCCAGCACCGCGTGTAGCCGAGATGGTCACCTTGATGTACTTGTACTTCGGAGACGTGGCGCAGGTGAACTCAAACGGAGTGAAGTTCACGTCCCCCAGCGTCTGGTCGTTATTGACTACATCGATAATCTCCCAGTTCTCGTAGTCGTTGGAGCCTTCGATGGTCCAGTTCATCGGGTTACGGCCGGTGTAGGACGAGTTGTCGTTAGCCGTGATGATGGTGTATCCGCCGATGGACACGGGCTGCGAAGCCTCGACGATGAAGTAGGTGGGCAGGCTACCCGTACCCAGCTTCGTCTCGACGTTGCCGTCGGTGACCATGGCAGAGCCTTCGGCGCCCTCCACGTTACCTTCGACAAAGAAATACTCGATGCCGGTTTCCTCGTCCGTCCAGGACTGAGCGCTCGCGCCGACACCCGGCAACAGCAGGGCTGCTGCCATCAGAAATGAGTAAAGTTTTCTTTTTCTCATAAATGTTTTTTGAATTAAGTGAATAAAAATGGTTTCCAATTTCGCGTACAAAGATACAGCCATACTTTATGACTGCAAAATAATTTTAGGTTTTTTTACCCTTTCTTCAAATCGACTTTAATCTGAAGTTCGTCGAACTGAATGGGGTCGAGCGCACCGGGGGCACCGAGCATGACGTCGCGTCCCTGGTTGTTTTTCGGGAAGGCGATGCAGTCGCGGATGCTGTCGAGGCCGGCAAAGAGGCTGACGAGGCGGTCGAGACCGTAGGCCAGACCGCCGTGAGGGGGCGCACCGAACTTGAAGGCGTTCATCAGAAAGCCGAACTTCGTCTGTGCCTGCTCGGGCGTGAAGCCGAGGATCTCGAATATCTTCTGCTGCAGCTGGGCGTCGTGGATACGGATGGAGCCGCCGCCCACCTCGACGCCGTTGATGACCATGTCGTACGCATTGGCGCGCACGGCGGCGGGGTCGGTGTCGAGCAGGGGGATGTCCTCGGGCTTGGGCGAGGTGAAGGGATGGTGCATGGCCATCAGGCGCTGCTCTTCGTCGCTCCACTCGTACATGGGGAAGTCGATGACCCAGAGGCACGAGAACTTGTCCCTCGGGCGCAGGCCGAGCTGCTCGCCCACGTAGAGGCGCAGCTCGTTGAGCTGCTTGCGCGTCTTCATGGCGTCGTCGCCGCTGAGGATGAGGATCAGGTCGCCCGGCTCGGCGGCAAAGGCAGCCTTCAACTGCTGCAGCACCTCCTGCGTGTAGAATTTATCGACGCTCGACTTCACCGTGCCGTCGGCCTCCACGCGGGCATAGACCATACCCTTGGCGCCAATCTGCGGGCGTTTCACGTACTCCGTCAGCTGGTCGATCTGCTTGCGGGTATAGGTGGCCGCGCCCTTGGCGCAGATGCCGCCGATGTAGGCCGCGCTGTCAAACACGCTGAAGCCGTAGCCTTTCAGCACGTCCATCAGCTCCACGAACCGCATGCCGAAGCGGGTGTCGGGCTTGTCGGAGCCGTAGTACTTCATGGCGTCAGCCCACGTCATGCGCGGCAGCGGGGCGAGCTCAAGGCCGAGGATGGTCTTGAAGAGGTGACGGATCATCCCCTCGAACATCTGCAGGATGTCCTCCTGCTCGACGAACGACATCTCGCAGTCCACCTGCGTGAACTCAGGCTGGCGGTCGGCGCGCAGGTCCTCGTCGCGGAAGCACTTCACAATCTGGAAGTAGCGGTCGAAGCCGCTCACCATCAGCAGCTGCTTGAGCGTCTGCGGGCTCTGCGGCAGGGCGTAAAACTGGCCGGGGTTCATGCGGCTGGGCACGACGAAGTCGCGTGCGCCCTCGGGCGTGCTGTTCACCAGCACGGGCGTCTCCACCTCCAGGAATCCCTGTCCGTCCAGATAGCGGCGCACCTCGAACGCCATCTTGTGGCGCAGCTCGAGGTTCCCCCGGACGGCCGTGCGGCGGAGGTCCAGATAGCGGTACTTCATGCGGAGGTCGTCGCCGCCGTCGGTGTTGTCCTCGATGGTGAAGGGCGGTGTGGCCGAGACGTTGAGCACCGTCAGCGTTTCCGCCAGGATCTCGATGTCGCCCGTCTCCATCTTCGCATTCTTGTTCGACCGTTCGCCGACGACACCCGTCACCTGCACGACATACTCGCGTCCCAGGCGGTTGGCCTGTTCGCACAGCGCCGCGTCGCGTTCCTCATTAAACACCAGCTGGGTGATGCCGTAGCGGTCGCGCAGATCGACAAACGTCATACCGCCCATCTTTCGCGTGCGCTGCACCCATCCGGCCAGCGTCACGCGCTCTCCTGCATTGGCAAGCCTCAGCTCGCCACACGTCTTTGTTCTGTACATTTTCCTTATTTAATAAGATGGTATTTCAATTTCAGCCTGCAAAGGTACGAGTAAGCGAGAGAAAAACCAAATTTATTTGAGTTTTTAACTGCGTTTTCGTCCGTCGCGACTCGGCAGAGCAAATAAGTTTGCTTTGCGCTCGCTGCTCCGTCCGTTCCGAGGCGACCCCTATCTAAAAGCCCCGAAGGGGATTAAAAATAATGCAAGACGAGAGAAAATGCAAATTTATTTGTTTTTTTCAATCACACAGACTAACTTTGCATCCGACAACCCATCCACTCCCCCACATGAAAAAGGCCCTTTCCCTCATTCTCCCGCTGTTTCTGCTCATGGCCGGCTGCGCAGGAAACAACAAGCCCGCCCTCCAGTCCGACGCTCCGTGCTGGCCGCTCCCCATCTTCGCCGGCGACTATCCCGACCCCTCCATCCTCGTTGACGGCAACGACTACTACATGACGTTCACCACCAACTACTGGCTGCCCGCCCTGCCCATCTGGCATAGCACCGACCTGGTGAACTGGGAGCCCATAGGACATGCCCTCGACGCCTATCTCGGCACCGTATGGGCGCCCGACTTCCAGAAGGTTGACGGACGATACTACATCTACTTCCCTGCCGACGGACGCATCTACGTCGTCTGGGCCGACAACGTGCGCGGCCCATGGAGCGACCCCATCGACCTGGGCATCAGGGCCATCGACCCCGGCCTGGTGGTGGGCAGCGACGGCTCGCGACGGCTCTACCTCAACGGCGGACGCATGGTGCCGCTCGCCCCCGACGGACTCAGCACCACAGGACCGATGGTGCACGCCTACGACGCCTGGCCCATACCCGCGGACTGGGTGGTGGAGTGTGAATGCCTGGAGAGCCCCAAACTGCTTGAGCACGACGGGTGGTACTACGTCATCTCTGCCCAAGGCGGCACAGCCGGACCGGCCACCAGCCACATGGCCGTGGCCCATCGCAGCCGAAGCATCGACGGACCGTGGGAACCGTCGCCCTACAACCCCATCGTACACACGTGGAGCGACAGCGAGACGTGGTGGTCGAAGGGTCACGGCACGCTGTTTGCCGACGCCGGCGGACAGTGGTGGATGGTCTATCACGCCTATCGCAAGAACTATCATACCCTTGGCCGTCACACCCTGCTCGAGCCCATGACGTGGACAGCCGACGGATGGCCCGTAGCCGACGAGGGTGCCCACAGGCAACTCCCGCCCAGCCCTGGCGCCACGGCAGGAAAACGCCAGGTGCAATGGCTCTCGTGGAAGGGCGACAACAATATGCAGACAGCCGTAGTGGGCGACACGTGCTACACGTTCACCGGCCGCGTCACGCTGCCCGCCGACGGGGGCGAGGCAGGGCTGCTGCTCAGCTACAACGAGAAGACCTTCACCGGCATCACAGCCGACGCCACGACCCTCCACCTCTGGCACGAGGGGAAAGCCGTGGGCGATGTCCCCAACCCCTATGGACGGAAGCTGTGGCTGCGTGTCGTCAACAACCGCAACAGCGTCACCCTCTTCGCCGGTCGCACGTCCCGACGCCTGCAAGCCGTAGGCGAAACGCTCGACGTCTCGCGCATGCACCACAACGTGCTGGGCAGCTTCATGTCGCTCCGCCCCGCATGGCGCCGTTCGGGACCCGAATGTACCGTTGACAACCTCACCATCGCCGCCGGCCAACGGTAGCATCGAATTTTTTCACCTCCATATCCAAATTCCATGGGCTTCGACGTGCAATTCCACGGGCGTGGATCTGCAATTCCACGGGCGTGGAATGTAAGATCGACGCCCTTCGAATTTATTTTTTCTCCTATAAAAACGAGATTATTCTCCCCTCTCAGCTCTTAGGCGTGATAGCGCCGTTTTACGGAGTTCCAAACGAAAGGCTGAAGATAACGAATGGAGAGATTCATGAACTTTTATGAGAAAATCTTGAGTTTTTTTAGAGTCCAAAGACGAGGCGTATTGCACTTATTTTCAATACACTAAGCACCCAATTTTGAGTTTTTTACTACTTTTTCCCAAAAAATAAATAAAAAAGAGGGTAATATATAAGGTTCATCCCCGAATTGAGTTGGTGGATATTATCTGTTGATAATCAGATGTATAAGGGTGTGTTTTCTGTGAAACACAACTATAAATTGCTGATAATCAGCTCTCATTTTTTTTGAACTCGTAAAATCAAGACTTTCCAATTCGTATAGAAACACTTCCTTCTAAGTCGCTTTTTATCAATAGGATAGTGGACGTTCTAATAGGCTATTTCCATGCCTCCACCAACTCAATTCGGGGATGAACCTAAAAAAATCTTAAATCTTACCTCTTACATCTTACATCTACCTCAGATGCCTTGTTTCGTCACCGTGTAGGTGCCGGAGGGGTATTCCTTGGTGAGAGGTTCGCCGGGGAAGGTGACGGAGGCTGTGGCGCCTTCGGGGATGGTGAAGGTCCACGTCCACGTGCCCGCTTCGTACTTCCATTGGCTCTTGATGAGTCCGGCGGCAGACTGGTATTCGGCGTTGAGATGGCCGAGGCGCTTGTCGGGCTGGGGGCGCATGAC
>JAILEU010000064.1 GCA_024697785.1 Bacteroidaceae bacterium
ATAAGACATGAAGAGAGTAGCCATACAGGGCATTAAGGGTTCGTTCCACGACATCGCCACGCGCGCCTTCTTCGGCGACGAGGAGGTCGAGCTGGTGTGCTGCGACACCTTCGAGGAGCTGTTCGAGGCGATGGGCCACGACCCGGCCCTGCTGGGGATGGTGGCCATCGAGAACACCATCGCGGGCAGCCTGCTACACAACTACGAGCTGCTGCGCGCCAGCCAGCTCACCATCGTCGGCGAGAAGAAACTCCACATCGAGCACAGCCTGCTCGTGCTGCCGGACGACGACGAGGCCGACATCCGCGAAATCAACTCGCACCCCGTGGCGCTGATGCAATGCCGGCGGTTCCTGAGCCAGTACCGGGGCTGCAAGATTGTCGAGACCGACGACACGGCGGGCGCGGCCGAGATGATCAGCCGCCTCGGGCTGCACGGCCACGCCGCCATCTGCTCGAAGGACGCCGCACCCATCTACGGCATGAAGGTCGTGCGCGAGGCCATCGAGGACAACAAGCACAACTTCACCCGCTTCCTCTGCCTCTGCGACCCGTGGAACGCCGACAGCCTGCGCGACGTCCGACGGGCTAACAAAAGCAGCATCGTCTTCAGCGTACCCCACGAGAAGGGCGAGCTCAGCCACGTACTGAGCGTACTCTCGTACTACGACATCAACATGACCAAGATACAGTCCCTGCCCATCATCGGCCACGAATGGGAGTACCTGTTCTACGTCGATATGACGTTCACCGACTACGCCCGCTATCGCCAGAGCATCGAGGCCATACGCCCCCTGACACGTCAAATCAATATACTTGGAGAATATGAATCAGACTAATCCCCTCCCCTCCATCCGTCCCGCCGACCGCCTCGGCCTGGTGGGCGAGTACTACTTCAGCCGCAAGCTGAAGGAGATAGCCCGGCGCAGGGCCGCCGGCGAGGACATCATCAGCCTTGCCATCGGCAGCCCCGACATGCCGCCGTCGCCCAGCGTCAGGCTTGAGCTGGTCAACCACACCCTGCGCGACCATACGCACGGCTATCAGCCCACCGTCGGCATCCCCGAGCTGCGGCAGGCCATGGCCGACTGGTACAAGCGGTGGTACGACGTCGACCTCGACTACGAGACGGAAATCCAGCCGCTCATCGGCTCAAAGGAGGGAATCCTGCACGTCACCCTCGCCTTCTGCAACCCGGGCGACACGGTGCTGGTGCCCAACCCGGGCTATCCCACGTACACCTCGCTCTCGCGCCTGCTGGGCCAGAAGGTGGTCTATTACGACCTCCGTCCCGAGAACGACTGGCAGCCCGACTTCGACGCCCTCGACGCCATGGACCTGACGGGCGTGAAGCTGATGTGGACCAACTATCCCCACATGCCGACCGGCGCCCGACCGGGACGAAAGACCTACGAGCGCCTCGTCGATTTCGCCCGCCGCAAGGGCATCGTCATCGTCAACGACAACCCCTACAGCCTCATCCTCAACCGCACGCCGAAGAGCATCCTGCAAGTCCCCGGCGCCAAGGAGTGCTGCATCGAGATGAACTCCATGAGCAAAAGCCACAACATGCCGGGCTGGCGCGTGGGGCTCCTGGCGACGAACGCCGAGTTCATCCGCTGGATACTGAAGGTGAAGTCAAACATCGACAACGGCATGTCGTACCCCATACAGATGGCGGCCGCCATGGGCTACAAGAATCCGCACGCCTGGCACACGACGAACAACATCACGGTCTATAAGAAGCGTCGCGTGGTGGCCGAGGAAATCATGCAGTCCCTCGGCTGCACCTTCGACCCCCGCCAGGTGGGCATGTTCCTCTGGGGGCGCATCCCCGACTGCTATGCCTCGGCCGAGGAGCTGACTGAGCGCGTGCTGAACGAAGCGCACGTCTTCATCACCCCGGGCTTCATCTTCGGCTCGGCAGGCGAACGCTATGTCCGCATCTCCCTCTGCGCCACGAAAGAGAAACTCGCCGAAGCCCTCGAAAGAATCAAGGAATTAAACATTCGAAAGTAAATATGGAACTCGACTTACAACCCCTTAATCTCCCTGGCGTATCTGCCGAACGCCCTCTGCTTATCGCTGGTCCGTGTAGTGCCGAAACCGAAGAGCAAGTACTTGAAACCGCCCGTCAGCTGCGTGCCGGCGGCATCCACATCTTCCGCGCGGGCGTCTGGAAGCCGCGCACCAAGCCCGGCGGCTTCGAAGGCCAGGGCGAGGCTGCCCTGCCCTGGATGAAGCGCGTGAAGGACGAGACGGGCATGCTCACCTGCACCGAAGTGGCCACGCCCCACCACGTGGAGCTGGCGCTCGCCGCCGGCATCGACATCCTCTGGATAGGGGCTCGCACCAGCGCCAACCCCTTTGCCGTGCAAGAGCTGGCCAACGCCCTCAAGAGCGTCGATGTGCCCGTCCTCTACAAGAACCCCGTCAACCCCGACCTCGAGCTGTGGATAGGCGGCATGCAACGCCTCAACGCCGCCGGCATCCGCCGCATGGCGGCCATACACCGCGGCTTCACCTCGTTCGAGAAGACCATCTACCGCAACCTGCCCATGTGGCACGTCCCCATCGAGCTGCGCCGCCGCATCCCCGAGCTGCCCATCCTCTGCGACCCCAGCCACATCGGCGGACGACGCGAACTGATTGCCCCCCTGTCGCAGCAGGCCATGGACCTCGGCTTCGACGGACTCATCATCGAGAGCCACACCCATCCCGACAGCGCCTGGAGCGACGCCGCCCAGCAGGTCACGCCCGACGTGCTGAGCATCATCATCGACAACCTCGTCATCCGCAGCACGGCCGACACCACCGAGAGCCTCAAGTCGCTCCG
>JAILEU010000065.1 GCA_024697785.1 Bacteroidaceae bacterium
GCACTGAATCTGTAGTAGCCGATGTGGCGGAGGTAGTTCTCCGTCCGTGTGACGTTCTCGACGTGGAGACCGCGCGACTGTAGCAATGCCGTCAACTGGGTGGGCGATGTGTAGGTCTTTGAATAATGTGCCATATAAAAAAAAACGACCCGCCGATTTAAGCATTGTGAAGAGGCTTGGCGGGTTCTCGTGGGTGCAAATGTAGTGCTTTTTATTGAATCGACCAAACTTTTAGATGGGAAATTGTTTTTTGAGCGTCGATTTTGTTGTTTTTCTTGATAGTTAGAATAAAGTGAATGGGTCACATTTTCTTATATATGCTAAACGGAAGATTCTTATTGATGATGGCGAGGATGTGCCAACGCTTGGTGACGTATACCTTGGACTTCTGCTTGCGAATAGCAGCGACGATTTGATGGGCCACCTTCTCGACTGGCATCACCCAAAACAGACCTTCGCCTTTGGCCATTGCTGTATCGACGAGGCCAGGGCGGATGTCGGTGACGTGGATGTGGTTGCCGCTCTTGTAAGCCTTCTTGCGTAGGGCTTCCATGTAGTTGATTTGATAGGCTTTCGATGCACTGTAAGCTGGAGCCATCGGCTCGCCGCGCAGTCCGCCAGCCGAGGTGATGGCGACGAGGTGACCATAACCTTGCTGCTCGAAAATGTGATAGAGCGTATTGATGACAAAAGTCCAGCCTGTGATGTTGGTGTCGATGGTAGGACGCTCCACGACATAGTCTAACGTGGCATTAATGTCACCCGTACCAGAGCATATTCGCCAATTTCCTGATTCGAGGATACAAAGGTAGTCATTTATCAGCACAAATCGTTTATTTTTGCTATACCACAGCCTTGTTTTAGACAATATTTGCTTAAATTACGCACGAAACGTCATACAGATGTTTTACTTTTGATAAAAATGTTTATCTTTGCAAGGAAAGAAGCAAGAATTCATATTGGCAATTTATATAAAATGGATTTAAGCCATAAAACGGAAACAAGATGGAAGTAAGAGATGTTTTTGAACTGAGGAAACAGGGTAGGATAGAAGAGGCCTACGAGGCCATCCGACCGATGTATGCTGCGCATCAGGGACACTACACCACGATAGCGATGTTCTGGACGGCAAGTGATATGCTGAAACTTCGTGTCAGTCAGAACCGTGTGGACGAAGCAGCGAAGATTTTCCAGGCTTTGTGCCGGCTGTATCCTAACCTCGACGACAAGGACCGGCGGGGCAATACGGCTATGCTGCGCCATGCCCTCCGGCTGAAGCATGCCTTGGGCGAAGGGTTCAGCATGATTGACTTTCTTTCGAATTGGGGACTGGAAACGCTGTCGCCTGGCGACTGGACAGTGGAAAAGAACGAGGAAAGGACATTCCCCTCTACGGCCCAGCGGCTTTTAGACTATGTCATCTATGAACTGAAACAGCAGCCCACGCCCGAGATGGCCCTGAAGACCGTGCCGATTCTGCGGGCTGCCTTGGCGCACGATGCTCAGGATAAAAGGCATCTGCAACTGAAAGAATTGGTGTATGAAATAGGAAAATGAACCACCCCAGTCTACAGACCCACCCTAGCCCTCCCTATGAGGGAGGGAGTTATTAGTAATAAGTTATTCGAACTTGGGTTCCCAGAGGTGACGTTGCATGTCGACATGGCCGTTGGGCTTGAATGTTACGCCTTCGTTTTCTAATAGTTCGCGTTGCTTTAGCCATCCGGGAGCGGTGCGGCCTACGGCATTCACCACACGATGGCAGGGCAGGGAGGCGCATTGCTTCCCTCTTCGGTCAGCGACCGTTGGTTCGGGGGTATAGCGGAGGGTGCGGCCCACCATGCGCGAGTGGCTGGGCCATCCGGCCAACGCGGCGATATGCCCGTAGGTGGTGACCTTTCCGCAGGGAATCTGGCCTACGATATTCACCACCGCCTCGCGGAACAGTCGCGCCTCCGCGGCATTCATCTTGTCTACGTAGTCCTTCATGCCTCTATTTTATTAGCGAAACAATACCAGCAACAAGCAATCCGCCAAGCCCGATGCCGAGACCGAATACTGTAACAGGCCCCGTCAGACAGGTAGTTGGCTGTCTTGTCGAAGTCGTGAACTGATAAACGGTGGTGGAATGCCACTTCTCGCCCGGACGGAGCACAGTAGAAGGGAATTCCGGATGATTGGGACTGTCGGCCAGGTGCATGGCTTCGAAACAGATGGCCGAACGGCAGGGATAGGCAATGCCCCGTTTGCCCTTTTGGTTGCCTTTCAGTCCGTTGGCCGTATAGATATGGAGTGCGGGCTCGGTGGTATAGACAATCATCTGGCGTCCAGCCTCATGGTCGGTGAGTGAGGCTTGCAACCGGAGTTCGCCTTTTCGGTTCTTCAACACGAAGGAGTGGTCATAGCCTTTGGTTATTGTCAGTTGTTCATCGTCTTTGTCAATATCCTGTCCGATGGTTTTCGGATTTCGGAAATCGAAGGGCGTTCCTTTCACCTTGCGGAAACCGCCGTCGAGGTTCTTCTGGGCATCGAAGGTGGCAATCTTCTTGCTGTTCACCATCAGTTGTTCGTGAAGTATGTCTTTTTCGGGACGGCCTGAAATGTTGAAGAACGAATGGTTGGAAATGTTCAGCACCGTAGGCTTGTCGGTGGTGGCTTCGTAGTCTATTTTAAGGGTGTTTGCTGCTGTTAAAGTATAGGTAAGGGTTACCGTAAGGTTGCCCGGGAAGCCAGCTTCGCCGTCGGGTGAGAGATAGCGCAGGGTGAGCGAAGAGTCCGTCTTGCTGACCACGTCCCATACCACATTGGCAAAGCCCGGTTTGCCGCCGTGCGAGATATTGCCCTTGCCAAAGCCTTGCAACTGGTATTCCTTGCCGTCGAGCACGAAGTGCGCCCCCTTGATGCGTCCGATATAGCGCCCCACGGTGGCTCCGAAGTTCTGCTTCAGCGATACGTAGTCGTTGATGTTGTCAAAGCCCAGCACCACATCGTCCATCCCGTACCTTCCCGGTGCCATCAGCGATACGAGTCGTGCGCCGTAGTTGGTGATGCAGGCCTCCATTCCCTTCTGGTTGGTGATGGTGTAGAGGGCAGTCTCCTTGCCGTTAACGTCGGTCACGAATGCTTCGGGTGATAGCCCGGAGAGCGTCTGGGCAGCCATGGGCACACAGATGAGCAGCGTCAGGATAAGGATGGCGAATGTCTTTTTTGTCATAATAGATTGTATTTCTCTTAGCAGATTAGTTTCCCTTTTATTGCTTTTCCTTGAACACGATTTGCGGGTTGATGGATTGCAGCTGACGAATGAATTCTTCCTTCCGCCGGGGTGAAATAATGATGTCGTCGTATTTGTTGTAGCTGATGCGCAAACGGTCTAAAGAACTGGCTGGCGCACTGAGAATGGTATGGGTGGGTTCTATGCTTTTTATCGTGCTGATATCAATGACCTCTTTGCCCCACTTGCCCAATGACTGGTCAATGATGAGTTGCGATTCGGTAATTACGTACTTGATGTTGGCCAGCATGAACAACAGCAAGAAGTGCAGTATAAGAATGATGGTGAAAGGTACCCACAGGCTTTTGATGGCATACGGGACGAGAATGCAGCCCATGATGAGGCTTATAATCAAAACGAGCGTTGCGGATACTTTTGTGGGATAGACGGTCTTCATAGTGGGCGGGCGTTTAGAAAAGAAGGGAATGAGCCGGCTTTGGCGCATTCCCTTCTATATTAGATAATGTTTTATGCTTCGGTGTTCTCGGCAGCCTTGAAACTCTCAAGGTCTTCCACGCGGAAGTTCTTGATGTAGGCCGACTTGCCGCAGACATCCTCTTCAGCCATGCGCACATACACGTTGGCCGACTTCTCGAAGAGTTCGGGACTCTTGGCAGCATCGCGGATGATGAGCAGCGACATCACCAGTTCGGCAGTTATGTCGTACAGACGGCGCGACAGGAAGTCGAAAGCATCCTGCGACTCGAGGCTCTTGGCGTAGTTGAGCGCATCTTCGTAAACGGGGATGAGCTTCTCGACGCGGGCCTTCAGCGCTGCATTGGCCTCTACGGGCAGGGCAGCCAGCATCTCCTTGATGTTGTTGAGCATAGTGCCGTTAGAGATGTAGCGGATGGCGGCCACCACCTGCAACTGCGTGGTACCCTCGTAGATAGAGAAGATGCGGGCGTCGCGGAACAGGCGCTGACTCTTGTACTCCATGATGAAACCTGAACCGCCGTGGATGCTGATGGCGTCGTAGGCGTTCTGGTTGGCATACTCAGAGTTCATACCCTTGGCCAGCGGAGTGAAGGCATCGGCCAGACGCTTGTAGGTCTTGCACTCCTGCTTCTCCTCAGGAGTGAGCTTGCGG
>JAILEU010000089.1 GCA_024697785.1 Bacteroidaceae bacterium
TCGGACGAGAAGGAGAAGACGTCAATGATGCTGC
This sequence comes from Bacteroidaceae bacterium, assembly GCA_024697785.1. Taxonomy (GTDB): domain Bacteria; phylum Bacteroidota; class Bacteroidia; order Bacteroidales; family Bacteroidaceae; genus UBA1189. Next base: position 35 of record JAILEU010000089.1, read on the forward strand.
CACGCACGGCGTACTGCCCAGGCTCATAGACGTAGTCCGTGCGGTGGAACCCTGCCTCGCCGAGACGCTCGGCCAGCATGCCGATGTCGGTCTGCTGCCCTACGCGGAGGCTCAGCGTGTGCCTTGACAGGTCGCCCAGCGAGGCTACGCCCTCGCTGATGGCGTCGGGATAGGTGACGATGAGCGCCGGCTGCCCCGCGGCCCCGCGGCCTGACTGCATGCCCGCAAGCCTCTGCAGCACTTCGGTACGCAGCACCTCGGCAGCGTCGTCCTTTTGCTGGTACTTGATGGAGCGCTTGTAGGACGAGGGGAAGAAGAGCGTCCGTGCCGTCATGCTGTCGGTCTCCTTTCCGTCGGTCAGCTGCACGAGGTCGTGGTAGAAATAGCCCGCCTCCTCGGCATCGTTCATCACGGCCACCACCGTTAGGGGAGCTTCGTCGGCCAACGCAGAAAGGACAATAGGCACGGCCGACGTCGCGAGACCCTGAAGAGAGATGGAGTTCGGCCCGCCTTTCCAAGCTATCCGGAGGGCCTTAACGCCCGGATGAGCAGCATAGAGTTTTTTCAGTTCGTTCATTCGGGCGACAAAAGTACGGAAAAAAAAGGAATGCTCAAATAAATTTGGCATTTCTCTCACCTTGACCTTTGGTCTAAAATGCTTACGCTCGGCAAAAAGTAATTATTTTTCTCTTTGCTCTCGCTTAATCGCATTTTTGACCTTTGGTCTAAAATGCTTACGCTCGGCAAAAAGTAATTATTTTTCTCTTTGCTCTCGCTTAATCGCATTTTTGCACTATCTTTAATCCCCTTCGGGGGCTTTTGGATATGCTGCGGCTCGGAAATGCTCAAATAAATTTGGCATTTCTCTCGCCTTGCACTATCTTTGCAAGACAATCGGTCAACCTAAAGATGACAACGAAAATACTTAGATTTCTTGTTAACAACAAAAAGCGCAAGGTCATGCTGCGTGCGTTCCGCATCTGGCAGCACACGCCGGCAAAGATAGTTCCTCTTTCGGAAACGGCCAGCACATGTGCATCCTGCGGTACGGAGTTCCAGGGGAACTACTGTCCCCGTTGTGGGCAATCGGCAAAAGTGGGACGATTCTCTCTCGGGAAGACCATCCTGCTTTTTCTGGATGAATGGGGATTGGGTAACCGGAATCTGTTATTCCGCTGCCTGCGCGACCTGATGTTCCGTCCGGGCTATATGATCCGCGACTATCTGTCGGGCATGCAGTCAGCCTATTTCTCGCCCTTCAAGCTGTTCTTCCTGCTGACGGCCATATCGCTGATTGTGGAACAAGGGCTGCGTCTCGACATTGACGTGCCGACGGAGCAGCAGGTGGAGACCAATACGGCGATAGCCGAAAAACCAGAAGTGTCCGAAGGTATGGGAGAGGCAGAAACAAAGTGGGAGGCTGATGAAGAGTTTTATGAGGAGGGAGACACATTGCAGGTGACATCGGGCGAGAAAGGCGCATCAAAGGATGCCAGAATCATCCTCAAGACTGCGGAGAGATTCGGCCGTCTGCTGAAAGCGCTGATGAACAAGAACCCTGCCTTGTTTGCCCTTCTGATACTGGTGTTGTTCTCGTCGCCCATGTTCCTTTTCTTCCGTTCAAGCCCCAACATCCCGAGGCTCAAGTTCTCGGAATTCATCCTGGCGCTCGTTTATACGGCCGATGTATTCAGCATCTATTCGTTAGCCGGGGATTTGCTGAATCTCAACATCTTCCACCTGTTTGCCCTACTGATGATTTTCGTCGCCCTCAGGCAGTTGTTTGGGTTTAAGATGCGCCGCTTGCTCTGGTATATGGTTCTGGCAAGTCTGATATCGGGCATCCTGCTGATGCTGCTGATAACGGCAGGCGTCATGATTGTCTATTGGCTCTCGTAGGGGTCATCTGCCTGTCCTGCCCACATTCTCGCGGGGACGGAGGCGAAAGGTCATGGAGCAGAAGCTGCAAGGACGAACACCGTGTAGCTATTTGCTCGGACAGTCAGTACGTCCGTGGGCTTCATGGTTCGTTCCTCAGGCACAAAGCGTAGCGGGGCGTCGGGCATGTTAACTTTTGGGGTTCCACCACTGGCTTCGCCGCTCAGGGTGACGGCCTTCATGCTCGTCACCCTTCCGAAGCCGCTGAGCGAAAGAGGAATGCGGCGCGGCACAGACGCCATATTGACGACGTGGATCACGAGGGTGTCGTTCGTCGTGTTGAGCTCTGCTCTTCCTCCTTCGCGACTGACCTTCGGTCTTCCTCTGTCGCGACTTCGTCTTCCTCTGTCGCGACTCGGTAAAATTAGCAAGCTCTTTTGCTCTCGCTGCTCCATCGGTTGCAAGGCATAACTCGAACAAGTTCGGTTCTGCGCTTGCTTCGTACGTCGATTCGGCATAGATTGTGCAAGCACATCTCTGCGCTCGCTGCTCCGTCGGCTTCGCGTGACGGTGACGTCGAGGCTGTCGGCAGTAATGTCTGCCTTCACCAGCAGGGGCTGGTGGTGAGCCGACGCCATCTGCTGGGTATAGTAAGGCGGTTGCATCCACGTGCGCGAGGCATCGAAGAATATCTGTCCCTGATCCCATCCGTTGTCGTTCTGCTTCCAGGGCTGCAGAGCATTGGCTGGGCTATCGAGAGGAACGAAGCCCGCCGAACGGCGCACGACGCCCAGCATGACGGCGTGAGCGAGCGCACGGGTCATATCGTGTGTGTTGCCGTTCTCCTCTAAGATAGCACAGCGCATGGTGGTATGCGGGTTCCAGGTGGTGAAAAGCTGACGCATCTGCCCGATGACTGCCTCTGCCTGCTGTGCCTGCTCGGGGGTTTCCGTCCAGGGGTGATAGTCCCAGAAGTCGGCCTTGCCGTCGAGAGCACGGAAGACATACTCCATGGTGGCCGGTTCGTCGGGGCGCCACCATGCAGCGTTGATGAAGGCCATGTCGGGATAGACGGGATGGATGGCATCGTACAGCGTCAGGAAACGCTCTACGTAGTGCTCGTAGGCCGCTCGCGAACGCGTGCCGATGCACTCCTCGTTGCCAATCTCCAACAGACGGGGGTGCCAGGAGGCCGTTTCGTCAAGCAGACGCAACACATCCGCGGGGTTGTCCTCGATGTTGATGGCAAAAGACGGCTCGGCGCCGATCAGCCGCGCGAAGCGGACTTACTCCGGAATGGCGAAGCCGTTGGTGGCGTTGAGGTACCAATGGCCGTCGTAAGGTTCGCGCTCCAGCGGACTTCCCGTCATGTTCCGCGTCAGGTAGTCGGGGGCGTTGACCATCGTGCCGCCATAGCGCAAAAAGGTGAGCCCTTCGGCGCAGAACGCCTCGGTGAGGTCATGGCGGTAGGGATAGTGGTCCGTGGCCAGCAATACCTGGTCAGCCCAGAGCGTGCCCTCATCGGCCAGGCTCAGCACAAAGCGGGCGTTCGGGTCGCTGGCGTCAGGCACAAGGTCCGCCTCAAAGAGCTGCCAGCGGTCCGTGATGCCGGCGAGCGTTGCACGCGCGTACTCCACCGTGCCGTCGGCATTCTGCAGGGCAACGCAGGCCTTTATCTGTTTTCCCCGTCGCTGCGCCTTGCCACGCAGGTAGAGAACACTGTGCATGGGCACCCCCTGGCTGACAGCGATGCCCCAGCGGTTCAGTCCGCGGTTGGCAATGCCGTCGCCCCTCCGTCCGTCAATGCGCTGGGCATAGCGCCCCGTGAAGGAGTTGTCGCCATCGTGATGGCAGGTGGCACCCGCGACCACGTCCCACATCGCCGACAGCTCTGCCGCGCCCTCGCCCCGCAGGGGAACCTCCCTGCCGTCAATCTTCAGATGGCGGAAGCTGGCCGAGCCGTTCACACTACGGAGTCCCACCTGCGTTCCGCCCAGTGGGTCATCGCGGTCGGTATAAGTGTAGATGTGCTTGCCGCCCACCATGACGGTGAACGTAGCGCCGTCCACCTCGACGCGCAGCGTGTTCCATACGTCCTGGCATGCAGCCTCTGCATTCATACGCGCGATAGGCTGCCAGTTCTGTTTGTGCTTGCCGAAGACAAACGCCCCGCGGGTGGCGTCGAGGCTGATCTCGTAGCCGTCGAAGGTGTCCATGCCCTCGCCTGCGCGACTCACTTCGACAATGAGTCCGCCGATGGACGATGCTCCCTCCAGACGCATCTCCACCTCCACCGTCCCCTTGCGGAGGCTGATGCTGTTCGCGACGAGTTTACCATGCTGCCCGCCGAGCTGCACGCGTCCGTCAGAGATGCCCCATGGACTGTCGTACGCGGTGAAACCACAGAAGTCCATTGTCGCCAACTCCTCGAAACCCTCGCCGAAAATACGCTGGTCGTAGAGCCCGCCGTATATCTCGTGGTTCACGTCCTCCATTCCCGCCCCGTAGATGAGAGGGCTGATGTCAGCCACCACCGCTGAGGCATCCACCGTCAGCGTCTGCGCCGACGACATCACGAAGAAGAGGGCGCACAGGGGGAGGAGAATTGTTTTTAGTACATTATTCACCATCCACATTTTTTGTTTAACGTTTAATTTTTAACGTTTTACGACCATACGACAGAACTTTAATTCAGTTAAGAGTTAAGAATTAAGAGTTAAGAAAAAAGGTCGGAGGACATGTTCGTTAAGCATTAAACGTTTAACAATAAACCAACATCAGAGGACGTATTCGTTAAGCATTAAACATTAAACGTTAAACGATATTTTTAATTTTCAATTCCGTGCCGAAGGTGCCTGAGGAAATGCTTTTGCACGGAGAACAGTAAAGGAGTAGGCTGGTAGGGAGGGACGGGCGTGCATGTCCGTGATAGAGACAGCGGATGTGACGGGCTTCGCATTCGTGTCGGTGGGGGCACCGCTGAGCGTGGTCATCTGGGCGTCAGAACCGACAATGCCGAAGGGCGTCAGGTCGATGTCGGCGCTGACCGTCACAGGCAACAGGTTGGCTATCTTGACGATGACATCGCCGGTGTGGCTGTCGGTGACGCAGCTGTAACTGATACGCCGACGGACGTCGACGCCGAGACTGGCTGAGGTGGTGAGCGCGCCGCTGATGTAACGATCGCCACTGTTCATGCCGAACATCTGCTGGACGTAGTAGCCGGGGGTGAGGCGGACGGCGGTGCCGTTGAAGTAGATCATGTCGGGGTCCCAGTTGGAATGTCTCTCGCGGCTGAGCAGGGGGGCGTAGCTGGTCATGCGGACGACATCGGCGTTGCGTTCGACATTCGTCAGGTAGAGGGCTTCGCAGAGGGCGCTCTCCATGCAGTTGCGTCGCCCGCGGGCATGGGCAGCGTATTCACCCAGATAGACATGGGGCTTACTGCGGTCGTAGTGGTCGTAGTAGTCCTGATTGTGAATCATCCAGCCTGGACTGACGTAGTAGTGCTCATCGACCATGGGAAGGGCGAGCTCGGTGGCGAGCTGCCAGCCACGGTCGTAGTCGCTGCCCTCATAGAAAGGGCCGACGGTGCCGCAGACCTCGATGTCGGGGTAAAGCGCGTGTACCTTATTATAGATATACGTGAAACGCTCGGCGAAGACATCGGAGATGAGATCCTCGTTGCCGATGCCAATGTGCTTCAGGTTAAAGGGTTTGGGATGGCCGCTCTGGGCACGGAGACGTCCCCAACGGGTGGTGCGGGCATCGCCGTTTGCCCACTCTATGAGGTCGAGGATATCCTGGGTGAAGGTTTCCATCTCTTCCATGGGAAGGCCGCCCTGCTGGCCGGGACCACCATCGCTGCTGTTCTGACAGGGCACGCCGGCGGGGATGACGGGGAGCGGCTCGGCGCCGATGTCCTCGCAGAACTGGAAGTACTCGTAGTAGCCGAGGCCAAGCGTCTGGTGGTAGTTCCAGATATTACGCATGGGCTTACGAGCCTCGAGAGGACCGATGGTGTTCTTCCAGAGGTACATATTGTGAAGTCCGTCGCCGTGAGCGACACAGCCGCCGGGAAAGCGGACGAAGCGGGGATGGAGGTCGGCAATGGCCTGGGCGAGGTCGGCGCGGAGACCGTTCTTACGCCCCTTGAAGGTGTGGCGGGGAAAGAGGGAGACCATGTCGAGATGGATAATGCCGGGCACAAGGGGCTCGAGGGCCAGGCTGGCCGAGGGGTCGCTGGCCGAGGGGCGGATGACGGCGGTCTGCTGCCGCCACGTGGTGTGACTCACAGTGAGCGTGGTGGTGCCGAGAGGGGTCCCGCCGGCGCCGACGAGGGATATCCTCAGGCGCATGGTGCCCTGCTGTCCGGATGCCTTGCGGGTGAAGAGGGAGAGGTCGTAGGTCTCGCCAGCGCGGACGGCGATGCCGTCGTAGCCTGTATTGACAAGCGTGGCGGGTGAGCCAGTCCGACTGGTCAGCACAGCATAGTGAGGGTTGTTGGGATGGATGGGGTCGATGGTGCTGATGGCGATGGCGGCGCTGTCGGGCGTCTCCCAAGCCTTGAGAGGTCCCCAGCTGCGGTCGTGGCGGTTCTCACCGGGAGCGTACTCGAAGTCGCGGTTCTGGACAAGTTCGGCATAGAGTCCGCCGTCAGCACCGTAGCTAATGTCCTCGAAAAAGACGCCGATGAGCTCGTCGGAGATGGGCTTGGCGTCGGCAAGGTCGAAGGTCAGCTGGATGCCGAAGGACTGAAGACCGGCGAAGAGCCGGTCATCCTGCAGAAGGCTCTCGGAATGGCGCTTGTCGCGCGCATCAAGGTTTTCACAGCGCTGGCGGAGCTGCTCAACGAGGCTCCACGGCACACGGATGGCGGAACGACGGCGTTCGCGCATGGTGCGCTCGATGGCTGGCGTCAGGGGAGGATAGTCCTGCGGACGCCAGTGGATGAGGTCTGGGCTGGTACAGACGGCATACTGGCTGTAACGCCTGTTAGGAATCCACATCAGCGTCCATAGCCCGTCGGCGTCCTGGAACAGACAGGGGTCGGCCATCTTCTTCTCAGCGCCCCATGTGCCGAAGTCGCTATCGACAAAGGTGCGTCCCTGCCCGAGCGAGTGCCAGTGGAGGCTGTCGCTGCTGTAGTCGAAGGCAAGGCCGCGGCCATTGACGTAGGGTTTCAGCCAGCCCTCGCGGACATGGTCGGCACGGGCTGGCAGGAAGGAAGTGACGACGGCGAACACGACGAGCGTCAGAGAGCGCGACGCGCGGTGAACAGCAGCCTTGAGTTGTCTGTCCATGGTTATTTGAATGTGCTGGTGATGACGGTGACGTCGATGGGGCTGCTGCCGCCACGGAGGCGGGCAGCGGTGAGGCTGAGGTCGTGACGAAGGGTGACAATGTTGTTGCTGTTGTCGGTGGTGACGACGACGGGCACGAGGAGCACCTTGTCCCAGTCGGGGCATGCGGCAGCATGGGCGGCAGCGGCCTCGGCGGGTGTGGCGGACGGGTGGGCGGTGGCATAGGCGTCGAGCCAGGCGTCGCGCTCGGCGGCACAGGCGGTGACGAGGCGGGCGATGTTGGCAAAGACGTACTGACCGTAGCGGGTGAGGTAGGTGTCAGCGCCGTTCACCATGTTCTGGGTGTTGAGGAGCGAGGTGATGCCGTCGGGGATGCGGTTCTGCTCGAAGAAGTCGTGCATCAGGCTGCGCCGGATGAGCAGCAGGCGCGTGGGACTGGCGAGGGCGCCCGTGGCGGCGCCCGATCGGTCGAAGACAATCTTGACGGAGTTGATGGTGTCCTGTTCGTTCTGCGTGATGTCGAGGATGGGGAGTGTGACCTCGGTGAGGATGCCGGCAGGGGTCTTGAGCCAGGTACAGGTGGGGTCGTCGGCAAGACGTTGGAGGCCTTCGCCACGGATGCTGCTGGCCTGCAGCACCTCCTGCGAGCCCATGAACTGGGTGGTGAAGGCGCTGTCAGTACGGGCCATATCAAAGGTGACGCCGAGGCTGACCTGATCGATGCAGAGGACGGTGCCGTCGCCGCCGGTCGAACGGACGTAGAGACCCTTCAGAACATTTTCGATGAAGGGGGTGGCGCCGTCGAAATGCTCGGGGTGCTGACGGTAGTGGCGGATGATGTCGGTGCCCATGGAGGTGGGCAGGGGGATGCAGACGTTGTGATAGTGGTCGCCGTCGGCAAGGACGTCGTCATCGAGGGCATAGTCGAGGGCGGAGAAGGTTTTGACGGCCAGGGGGGGAACGTCGGCCGAGGCGAGGTAGCGCGTGGGGTCGAGGTTGGTGTAATAAGGGGTGCCCTCGGTGAGAGTGCGGGCAAGGGGATAGACGGCGAGCTGCATGGGGTTGTCGGCGGCGCCGTAGTGGGTGGTGAAGTAGAGGCGGAGCTCGAAACGCCTGGCGCTGTCGCCCTTGATGCTGTCGGCGGGAGGGAAGACGTTGCCGCCTTCGGCACAGTTGAACTGGGTGATGAAGTCGGAGGTGAAGAGGCAGCCGGTCTCAGGGTCGGTGTAGCGGCCGAGATAGACGGTGCCGCTCTTGCCAAGCACGGAATCGACAAGCACCGAACGCGACGTGGCGGTGTAGGTGGCGGTGCGGATGGTGAGCGAGTCGGCGGTCGGAGTGGTGCTGATGCCCAGCGTTCCGGTGTCGGTACTGCACGACGAACACAGTCCACTCAACGCCAACACGAAAACACAAACCTTTACTACGACGTTTTTCATTTCAATGCGGAAATAACACATTTTTTTCTGACTACGAACGTAATTTCGTTAAGAGATAAGAGCTTTATTTAGTTAAGAATTAAGAATTAAGAGTTAAGAAAAATAGTTCTGGGCGCGGACTACATTTTTTTCAACTACGAATTCCACGAATTATACTAATTTTTTCATTGCGGCGATGGCTTCGCACGCCGAACGTGGATGAAGTGCCCCTGCGGGGCAGAAATGATTCAAAATTATTCTCAAAATGAATCATAATTTCGATACTGGAATTATCCATTAGATACTCCTTATTTTGTAAAATTTTGAAGTAAATTTTTGAAAAATTTCTGCCTCGAAGAGGCACTAAAAAATTTTCAACTACGAATTCCACGAATTATACGAATTATTTGTTGTTTAACGTTTAACGACCACTTAGTGCCGAAGGCGCAATTGACAATGGATAATGTACAATGCATAATTATCAATTTTCAATTTTCAATTGCGCCGAAGGCGCCAAAGGCGCTCTGTCATTTTCGGGGGATGATGAAGCTCTCCTCTTCTTCGTCGCCGTCGTCACCTCCGCAGACGAGGGTATAGAAGTCGTTGCAGGCGCTGTAGTAGTCGGCTTCGCCGGGGTAGTCGAGGACGGGTTTGCCCGTCTGACGGGCGTAGCTCACGACCTCCTCATCAACCTTGGGGGCATTGATGATGACGCCGTCGGAGTACTTGACGGCGAGTTTGAACAGCTCGGTGCAGGTGACGGGTGTGGCGATGCCTTCGGTGTCGAAAACGGGCATGACCTTCGTGCGCAGACGCTCGAAGAAGTCGTCGCAGAAGGGGGCGTCAAACGAGTCGTCGTCATAAAGCGACACGACGATGCGCGAGTTGCGGTAGGCGGGCTCGTCCTTATAGAGCACCTTGACGTAGAGCCCCACGAGCATGCCCACCCAGCCGTGCAGATGGATGACGTCAGGGTACCAGCGGAGCTTCTTCACAGTCTCCAGCACGCCGCGGGCGAAGAAGATGGTGCGTTCGTCGTTGTCCTTGAAGTCGGCGCCGGTGATGGCGGGGTCGTCAAGGCGGGTGTGGCTGAAGTAGTCGTCGTTGTCGATGAAATAGACCTGCATGCGGGCCATCTGCAGCGAGGCGACCTTGATGATAAGGGGATGGTCGGTGTCGTCGATTATCAGGTTCATGCCCGACAGGCGGATGACCTCGTGCAGTTGGTTGCGGCGCTCGTTGATGTTTCCCCATTTGGGCATGAACGTGCGGATCTCATGTCCCATCTCCTGTATGGCCTGTGGCAGATGACGGCAGTTCTCGCTCATCACCGTGCTGGATGTAAAGGGTACGACTTCCTTTGCAACGTACAGAATTCTGTTTGGCTTCATTGCGTTTTTTGATTTCCGGTGCAAAGATATAAAAAATCCACTTCAAAAATGCAAATTGACGGTCTTTTTTTTCTCACAAAAAAACTTAAACAGCTCATCATCAGCAATCTATTTTTTCGTTTAAATAAGGCGTCACAGCGTGACATCCTTCAAATCCACCAGTCCATTGATGATGGCGTAGATGGTGAGGCCTGCGGGAGAATGGATCTCGAGCTTACGGGCGATGTTGCGCCGATGGGTGAGCACGGTGTTCAGGCTGATGAACAGCTTGTCGGCAATCTCCTTGTTGGTGAGACCCTTGACAACCCCGATGACGATGTCCTTCTCGCGCGGGCTGAGGGCCGACGAGGGCGTCTCGTCGCCTGCCGCCTCGTCGCGGGCCTCCTGGCTGGCTGCCTGGCGTTCGAACAGCATCACGGAGGGCACCAGCAGGTGCTCTTCCACCAGACCGTGGGCTTTGAGTTCATCCTCGCAGCAGAAGATGTCGAAGAGCGCATCGTGAAGCGCATAGTTGCCCGCCGGAGCCTCGTAGTAGCGGATGATGATGTTCTTCAGCTCGGTGAGCTTCCGGGCGGCGGATTCGTGATGGATACAGAACGACTCGATATCGAACGTGGCGGGGGTACGGGAGAGGAGCGAGTCGATATAGGGAAAGACGACGGTGTCCTCGTAGTCGAAGTGTTCGCGCACCTCCTGCACGTAGGTGTCGAAGTACTGCAGGATGAGCAGGGCGCTCTCGCTCGCCGGGGCGTTGCCGACGGCGCCTATGAGCTTGCGGCGGATGGCGGGGAAGCTGAAGTCAAGGAAATAGGTATGGGCTCGGCGAAGGTAGTTCACAAGCGACGGCAGCGAGATGCTCTCGGGGTCGGCGATGTACTGGTGGTTGCAGCCGTTGCCGACGAAGTTGAGCACGGCAAGGAAGGTGTCGGTATCGACGTTGTTCTCGCGGCACACCTCGTCGACGCTCTTCTCCCTGACGCCCAGGGGGATATTGAAACGGCTCATTACCTGAAGGAGACTATACTCCTGGCTGATGAGCTCAGCCATCTTATCGGTAGAAAGGTAGTAATGCATATAGATAGCGCCTTCGGCGCAATTAAAAATTAAGGATTAAATATTAAAAATATCTCGTTTAATGTTTAACGAACACGTCTGGCGCCTTCGGCGCAATTGATAATTGGCTTCGCCTTCCTCCTTCGCACCTCGGCCATTCAAGCAAGCTTGATGGCTCTCGGTTTGGCGTCGGTTGATAATTGAAAATTGATAATTACCCATTATCCATTGTCCATTGTCAATTGTCAATTAACGAAGCTATCATGGTCGTTAAACGTTATACATTAAACGTTAAACAAAAAAATGTGAATCATGAATTATGAGCCATGGACTAAATGAAGTATTTCATCGGGTTTGTCGGCCAGGTGGGAAGCACCGTTCTCGCTCAGCTCGCTGACAGGCCTGAAGCCCCAGGTGACGCCGACGGACTCCACAGCAGCATGGGCAGCGGTCTGCATGTCCACACCCGAGTCACCCACATAGAGCACTTCGTCAGGCAACGTTCCGGTCTGCTGGCAGATGAGGTTCACGATGGCAGGGTCGGGCTTCATGGGGAAACCGTCACGCTGACCCAGCACAACGGAGAAATGGGCGTCGGGGAAAAAGTGGCCAATGAGTTTCTCTGTCGCCTCCTGGTATTTGTTGGAGGCAACGGCCAGCATCAGGCCGTTCTCTTCGAGGGCTTTCAACAGCTGAGGGATGCCCGGATAGGGACGGCTGTAGCAGGTGTTGTGCTCATTATAATAAGGTACGAAATGCGAGCGCATGAGGCGGACGTTCTCCTCCGTCCGTGCCTCGGCGGGCAGAGCATTAAGGAACAGGTTGTAGATGCCCCGGCCGACAAAGTTGTAGTAGGCCTCTGACGGATGGGTGGGATAGCCGCAGCACACAAGTGCGTGATTGGTAGCCTCTGCAAGGTCGCGGACGGTGTCCAGCAGCGTCCCGTCGAGGTCGAAAATGACAAGTTTCTTTTGTAGCATCAGTTGTTGAGAATCTCTTTTTTCCATTGTTTCACCCACGTAAACCACTCGTCGGCATTGTGGAAGCTTCCCTCCCACTCCTCTGCCGCCGAGCAGAAGGCCAGATAGTAGGTGATTGTATAATCCGCCGGCGCAGGCGTCGTGGCGTATGCCCGCTTCGCCTTCGTGTCCCTGTCAGCCTCGGGGGGTGCAGGCGACAGCAGGTAGAGGATGTTGTCTTTGTTGGCGGGTTCGCCGGCCACGTAGCGAGACGGGATGCAGACGGCAACGCCCACGGTGGCCTTTCGCGACACATCGAGCGTGTCCTTCGGGCCATAGGCCCAGTTGGAGCCCCACGTGGCGCAGAGTCCGTCGTGATCGGTCAGCTCCATGCCGCCGGCGAACTTCAGCACGCCCGTGCAGAAGGGAGGCGGCACGGCGTCGATGCCACTGAACGTGACGTCCACACGCACGTCGCGGTGCTCGGCATAGAGGGTGTAACGCTGCGTCATGTTGATGCGCTGCCCGTGATACTGCCAACCCTCGACGTCCACCTCGATGACGGCTTTGTCTGGGCCGTACTCCACGATGCGCTCCGTCCGCCGTTCCACAGGTTCGATGAAAGTAGGCTGCCCTTCGGCAAAACCGCGCAGCGAACCCACCGACACCGTCGTGCCAGCCCACAGCACATCGTCGCCATAGCCGGCTGCGAGGTCCTCGGCCGTCGGGTAGAACTGCGTATGGTTCAGTTCGAGCCCTTTGTGGCGCTTGCCGTAGATGTCCACCGTCTGACGATGGTCGAAGTAGATGCGGTAGCCCACCAGCTCGCTCTCGAAGGCAGGGCCGTGGTGGTGAAGGCTATTGTACACATCCACCTTGCCCGACACCGTGAGCGACTGTATCTCTTTGCGCTCTGCCCTCTCCTTACCTGCCAGCAGCATCTCGGCATACACCTGTGCATGCAGCGCGGCGGGCATGGTGCAGAGCGCGAGCAGGGCTGCGCAAAGGACGTTTCTCAGTCTTCTTTCCATTGCTAAAAACAATTTCAATTTACAAAGATAGTGCAAGCCGAGAGGAAAAGCAAGAAAAACGAAGTTTTTTTGGCTTTTTCCGAGGCGCCGCCTATCTAAAACGAAGTTAGAGATAGTGCAAGCCGAGAGGAAAAGCAAGAAAAACGAAGTTTTTTTGGCTTTTTCCGAGGCGCCGCCTATCTAAAACGAAGTTAAAGATAGTGCAAGCCGAGAGGAAAAGCAAGAAAAACAAAGTTTTTTTGGCTTTTTCCGAGGCGCCGCCTATCTAAAACGAAGTTAAAGATAGTGCAAAAACTCGGTTCTTTCAAAGAAAAGTGGTACTTTTGCGCTCTAAACACCCAAAACAGAACTCGTAAATCGTCAAATCGTAAATAGTAAATCGTAAATCGTCAAATAGTAAACAACAATGCCCTCTCTTTACCTGATTCCCGTTCCGCTGGGCGACACGCCCATCGACCATGTCCTCCCGCGCCACAACCGCGATGTCATCCTCTCGCTCAGCCATTTCATTGTGGAAAACGTACGTTCTGCCCGCCGTTTCCTGAAGCGTGTCGAGCCCTCCATCGACATCGACAGCCTCACCTTCTACGAGCTGAACGGCCATACGCCCGCCGCCGCTATCGACGGTTTCCTTGAGCCGCTGCGCGCGGGGCTCTCGATGGGCGTCATCTCCGAAGCGGGCTGTCCCGCCGTTGCCGACCCTGGGGCCGACGTCGTCCGCATCGCTCAACAGCAGGGCTTCAAGGTGGTGCCCCTCGTCGGCCCGTGCAGCATGGTGCTCGCCATCATGGCCAGCGGTTTCAACGGACAGAGCTTTGCCTTCCACGGCTACCTGCCCACCGATGGCGGTGAACGCCGCTCGCGCCTCAAGGCGCTTGATAGCCGTGCCTACACCGAGGACCAGACGCAGCTCTTCATCGAGACGCCCTACCGCAACCTGCGCATGCTGGCGGACATCCTTGCCAGCTGCCGCCCCGCCACAAGGCTGTGCATTGCCGCAGGGCTCACCTGCCCCAACGAGTTTGCCGTCACCCGCACCATAGCCGAATGGCGCCGCGCGCCTCAGCCACCCATCGACAAAGTGCCCTGCATCTTCCTGCTCTATAAAGCGTAGCAGACGGGCATGCACCCTATACAGCCGACGCCCCACTATCGCCGCACAAAAACGCACTAGGAAAACAAAATTCCAAGCACGTGGAACTTCAGATCCAAGCCCATGGAACTCCAAATCCAAGCACGTGAAACTGGCGGATTAGAAAACATCCCCATGGTTTCAGGAAAAAAACTTTAACAAATGAAAATAATTTCACTATAAGTAAAAAAAACAACAAAGCGCATCCTTGGCTCCACAGATACCCCAGAGAGGGATTCTTTGGATTTTTTTGAGGTTTTGATAAAAAACTTGAAAAAAACTGAAAAATAATTTAAACCTTCTTATTTACGCGAAGTCATAATGTCGACTAAATAAATTTTAGTTGACAGGTTAAAAAGGTTAGTTAATTCAGAAAAATACGGCGCGATGTGAATCGAGCCGTATTTGCATTTTATCTATCTCAGCAGTTGCTCCTGCCAGAAGGACAGCATCCGGTTGAAGAGATGGCGCCGCGTGTTGCCGCCGTAGATGGAGTGGTTGCGGTTGGTATAGACCTGCATGTCGAACTGCTTGTCGGCCTGTACGAGGGCTTCGCTGTACTCGGCTGTGTTGCGGAAGTGGACGTTGTCGTCGGCCATGCCGTGCACGAGCAGCAGGCGTCCTGCCAGACGGGGAGCGCGCAGGAGGGCCGACGAGGCATCGTAGCCCGTGCCGTTCTCCTGAGGCGTCTGCATGAAGCGCTCGGTATAGACGCTGTCGTAGAACCGCCAGTCGGTGGGCGGCGCGACGGCGATGCCGGCACGGAAGGGGACGGGAGTTTCGCTCAGGGCCATCAGCGTCATGTAGCCGCCGTAGCTCCAGCCCCAGATGGCGATTCGGCTGCCATCGACGTCCGGCTGCTGCGCCAGCCAGCGGGCTGCCTCAGCCTGGTCGCGAGCCTCCAGCTCGCCGATATGCTTGTAGGTGCATTTCTTGAAGTCGGCGCCGCGTCCGCCCGTGCCGCGTCCATCGACACAGACGCTGACGATGCCCTGCTGCGCCAGCAGGCACTCCCACGTCATACCGGGATAGAAGCCCGAGCCCCATTCGTCCTTGACCTCCTGCGAGCCGGGACCGCTGTACTGGTACATGACGACGGGGTAGCCCTTCCCACCCGCAGGAGGTGTGACGGGCTTCACCATCCAACCGTTCAGCTGGACGCCGTCGGAGGTGGTGAACGTGAAGAACTCGCGCGTGGGCATACCCTGGGCGCAGAGGGCAGCGGATACCTTGCTGTTATCGACAAGCGTGGCAAGCGTCTTCCCGCCCACGGCCTCGAGGGTGACGACGGGTGCCTCGGTGAGCGACGAAGCGGTGTGGATGAAGTACTTCTGGTTCGTCGAGAACATGGCGCCGTGGGTGCCGGTTTCGGCGGTGAGGGGGGTCACCTTGCCTTTCTTGTCAGCCCGATAGACCGCGCGGCGCAGGGGCGACGGACAGTTGCTCTGGTAGAAGACATCACCCGTCTTTTCGTCGTAGCCGTAGAAGGCGGTGACCTCATAGCTGCCGCTCGTGAGAGTGCGCTGAAGTGTGCCGCCAAAGTCGTAGAGGTAGAGGTGGTTGTAGCCGGTGCGCTCGCTCTGCAGCACAAAGCCCGTGGGGAGGAAGTGGATGTCCTCGTAGGTAGGCTCGGCAAGCCACGTGTCGCACTCCTCGCGCAGGGCGAGTCGGCTGACGGTGCTGCGGGCGTTGGTCATGTAGAGGTCCATGCGGTTCTGGTGGCGGTTAAGGGTGACGACGGCCAGCTGGTTCTGACCGCCCTCGGCATCGGCCTGCGCGGTGAAGCGGATGCGCGGGATGTAGCCGTCGGCATCCAGCGGGACGTTCAGCTGGCGTGTGACGCTGGACTTGATGTCGAACGAGTGGACGGTGACGGTGCTGTTCCTGACGCCGGGGACAGGATATTTATAGGTATAGGTGCCGGGGTAGAGGGCATACTCCTCGCGGGCGGGATAGGCGCCCTTGTAGAAGGGGATGGCAAACTCGGGCACGTCGCGCTCGACGCTCTTCACATAAGCCAGCATGCGGCTGTCGGCGCTGAAGTCGTAGTACCGCGTCTCGCCGAACTCCTCCTCATACACCCAGTCGGCATGGCCGTTGATGACCTCGCCCCGCACGCCGTCCTGCGTCACCTGCACCTCGGCGTTGTTGAACATCAGCTTGACGAGGAAGAGGTTGTTCTCGCGCACGAAGGCAATCATCTTGCCGTCGGGCGAGAACGAGGGCACCTGCTGCGGTCCGCCCTCCGAAAGGGGCGTCATCCGTCTGTTCGCCACGTTGTAGATGAAGTACTGCGCCGTGAACGAGCGGCGGTAGATGCCGTGCGTCTCCGTCTGGATGAGGATGCGGTCCTCAGCAGGGCTGAAGATGTAGCCGTCGAAACGCTTAAAGGTGCACCCGCGGCAATTCGCCGTACTGAAAAGGGTGTCCACCACCTGGCCCGTCTTGAACGAATAGCGCAGGATGGCATTGGCCTCGGCGTTCGTCTGCGCATAGTGCTCACCGTCGGCAAGAGGGGTGATGCGACCCAGCGAACGGGTGCTGTACGTACCGTCCATCAGGTGGTCAACGGTGATGTTATCTGCCGATGCTGCCATGCCGACGAATGCCAGCACGAAAAGAAGAGTCTTTTTCATATTTGTCTTTACAGTTTTTCCATGTTCAGCCCCCGATCGTCAGCTTACGATCTATCAGGCCTGCGAAGTTACGGAAAAAAGTTGGATACCTTTATTTATTTTTGCAAAAATTGCATTACATTTGCAGAAAAAAACATCCGCAAATGAAAAAACACACCTTTCGTGCCTTTGGCGCAACCCTAACCCTTCTACTCCTCATCTCCCTTCCCTTGGCTGCAGAGCAATGGACGGCACCCGTCATCCCCGGCGCCGACCTGGATAAACTGAAATCGACAGAAACCATCTACCTGTGTAACGTTGAGACAGGTGCCTTCCTGACCAGCGGCATGACGTGGAACACCAATGCCTGCGCCGTGCGCCTCCCGAACGGCGATGCCAAGACCGCCTCTTCCTATGCCTGCCAGGCGCTCGTATCGGCCGGGAAAGTGCAGATCAGGCTAAGCAGCTATGCCTCGTATTTCGTCTCCTGCCTTTCAGAGGCTGCCAACAACATCTATGTCGATCAGAACAGCGGCAGCCAGTTCACCTATCAGGAAGCGGCCGACGCACCTCGCACCTACGTCCTCACCAACACCACTTACAGCCACCCGCTCGACGTCACTTGGGACTATGGCGGACACGTCACGCTGACTGACGGCGGTGGACACACGCGCTGGGCGTTCATCCCCGCCGACAGCATCACCTCGGGCGCATGGGCCCGCTACAAAGCCCGCCGTGCACTCTTCAACGTGCAGGCTGCCCTGGCTGCCTCGGGACAGGCGACCCGCTACGAACAGGCTTTGTCAGACGCCAAGTCGGTCTTCATGGACGCAGGTGCCACCAAAGCCGAGCTGCGTGCGGCCTCGCGAGCCCTCTTCATACAATGCGCCGACGTGCTTGACGGCCCGCTCGACGTGTCGTTCCTCTTCGAGAATGCCGACATGGTGGGTGCCGCATCGGCAGCCGACTGGACGACGGCCGGCGTCACTTTCCGCGACGGCGAATTTGAGATGTATCACAAAGCCCTGACGCTCAGCCAGACAGCACAAGTGCCTGCCGGCCTCTACGACATCGTGTTTCACGCCCTCTACCGCAACGACGGCAGCGACGCAGCTCCCCTGCTGACAGCTGGGCAGGAGTCGCCCGTGGCTGTACCCGTGCCGCTGATGAACGACCTCAACTATCAGGTCGGCAACTCCAATGGGAGCAACGGCTGGACGTCGGGCACGTCGGGGTTGATCCCCAACGACATGCGTTCCTGCGCCCAGGCCCTCACCCACTCCGAGGCCGTAGCCCGTGCCGAGAATGTGGTTGTGCAGGGCGGTTCGCTGCCCATCACCGTCCGCGTCACCAGCACCTCGCAATGGTTCAATTGGCAAGGTTTTGAAGTCATCTGGCGAGGCAGCGGCAGCGCCTCCCTCCGTGAGGCCTTGCACGAGGCCATCAGCGAGGCGGCGTCCATCGTGGGCAAGGGCAGCGGGAAGGGAGCCGACCTGCTGCAAGCCGTCATCGGCAGAGCCGAAGCGTTGTACGCCGATGCCGAGGCCCCCATGTCCTCGCTGACAGCCATGATGGCGGAGCTGAAGGAAGCGATGGAGTCGTACCGCTATTCGGCAGCATCGGTGGACTTCCCCTACGATGTCACCAGCCTGCTCTCGAACCCCGATTTCGAGGCGGGATTGAAGGGATGGACCAACGTCGGCATGGCGGCCCAGACCAACAGTTCCTTTGCTTTCAAGCACGGAAGCACGTACGTCGAGAAGTGGGTCTCCTCTGCCGGACGCCTGCCGGAGGTCTCCGTGTCGCAAACCGTCACCGGCCTTCCCTGCGGCATCTACATGCTGTCGGCCGCCGCCCACCACATCACCCAGAACGTCACGTCGGCCCAGCGCGGCGCCTTCATCTTTGCCGGCTCGCACGAGCAGGCCGTGACCGCCGCAGCCGACTACACCCTCACCTTCACCCACCTCGGCCAGCCGCTGACCATCGGTCTACACACCGCCAGTCCGACGGGAAACTGGATTGCCTGCGACAACTTCCGCCTTTACTACATCGGCGGCGAGGCGGCCGACTTCACGGCCGAACTGACGGCGCTGAGGGACGAGGCCGAGGCACTCAGGCAGGCCAAGGCAAGCGCTGTGGCCCTCGCAGCCCTTGACGGAGCTGTCCGCGAGGCCGACGAGGCCATCCTTCAGGCCGACGTCGCCCGTTTTGCCTCCGCCGCCACGGCCTTGACGGAGGCCATGCGGGCTGTCCGCTCTTCGGCTGCGGCCTACGAGGCGTTGGCCGACGCCATCACGAACGCTACGGGCGTCGCCTCAGCCACCACCCAGGAGGCGGGACGCGAAGCGTTCCTCTCGGCCATACAGGCGGCACAGACGCTTTGGGAGAGCCCCGACGCCACCGAAGCTGCCCTTGCCGAGGCGGTGGAGTTGCTGAAGCAGGCCACCTTCACCTTCCGTCTCGACGGCGGCAGCGGCACGCCCCCCACCGTCATCACCGACACACGCTATGCGCGGGGCTCCACCGTCATCTTCGGACGCAGCACGGTCACCCCAGCCTCCGGCTCACGCATCATCGAGCGCGGCTTCTGCTGGAGCCAGTCTCCCTCGCCCACCGTCTATGACAGCCGCTCCACGGCCTACATCAGCAACGCCGGCTTCATCTATAAGATGGAGGGTCTGCAGCCAGCCACCCGCTACTATGTCCGCGCCTACGCCATCAGCGACACCTATGCCGTGGGCTATGGCGACGTCCTCAAGGTCTATACCATCCCCGCGGGCACCATCACGTGGACCTACAACAACGGCGGTCCTGCCGACGCCAACGAACGCATCAACGCGGCCTTGGCTGGCGGCGTCGCCTACTGGAACCGTCTCACCGCCATACGCGGGCTGCGCATCTCCTGCTCATACGGCTCCGGCACCCCCACCGCCGACTGCAGCTACGGCGGCAGCATGCGCATCGGCCCCTCGTCGTCCTATCAGCAGATTGGTACCGTCCTCCACGAGATGGCTCATGCAGCAGGCGTCGGCACTCACCCCGTGTGGTACGACTGTGCCGCCCTTCGCGAGAACACCAGCCGCGGCTACTGGCTGGGCGACCGCGCCACCGACGTGCTACGCTTCTGGGACAACGACGACACAGCCCGCCTCAACGGCGACAACACCCACATGTGGCCCTACGGCATCAACGGCGCCCACGAGGACCTCGGCACCGAGGCGCTCTACACCGCCAACGGCCTTATCATGCAGGCGCTCGGCGAAGACGGTCTGCCCCCCACGGGGGGCTTCTGCACGCCGGCCTATGTGTTCGACCAGGAGGACACCATCCGCTACTACATCCGCAGCGAGTCGCCCGCCCACGGCCTCAGCACCTCGTTCCTTATGGAGAATCGTCTGCGCAGCCTGAAATCCGTCGTCATGACGCCTGCCGAGGCTGCCACCAACGACAGCTGCGCTTGGACCATCACCTTCAACCCCTCCACAGGCTACTATCAGTTCCGCAACGTCGGCACAGGGCATTTCCTCTCCTATCAGACCTCATCGGGCACGAGCGGGTTTAAGATGATGGCAAAGGAGACGCCCAGCACCACCGAGAGTTTCCATCTGATGCGCGGACGCACCGATGCCTCCATGCAGACTGCCGACGCCACCCTGCCCGTGCGGGGCTACTGGATTATCCATCCCGAGAACAAGCAGAACCCCACGTGCATGGCCGCAGCCTCTAACGGCACCGTGGGCACAGCCACGTTCAGCCTGGCCAACTCCGCCACCTCCCAGCGCTGGGTGATCCTCTCCGGCGAAACGATGGACGAGCTCATCGGCACGGGCATCTCACCCCAGCC
>JAILEU010000079.1 GCA_024697785.1 Bacteroidaceae bacterium
CGGCGCGAATTGCGCCATTTGTGACACTTCGATTGTTTGTTCTGTCATGCTGATTCCATTATGTATGTTTTTCTCCTTTTCCTGGCGGCGTAAGGAGTTTTTCTTAAAACGCAACTGGGTTTTAATAAAAACGCAGCTGTGTTTTAATTAGAACGCAATCGGGTTTTAATTAAAATCCAATTGCGTTTTAAGAAAAGAGAAAGGGAATGTCCCTGTCTCTGTGGCTTTTCTGCGATAAAGGGCGAATAACGCTTCGGACTGTAGTGTGACGCAGAAATTGTGCGTCACACGTGCGTCATGCGTTGCGTCACACTTTATCCGTCAAGGAATCTGTGCGTTAGATGAGGTGTGACGCACGCGACGCAGAAAAACAACTTTTTTGTGGGGGAGAGGCGTTTTTCTGCGGGGGCGATTACTCTTTCAGGAAGCTGCCGTCGAACGTGAGGGGGAGAATCTGGCTGACGCTCTCGAAGACATAGACGCCCTGTGTGCCGTAGAGCAGGATGCGCATGGGGCGTCGGGAGCGTGTCTCCGTCTCTAGCATCACCTGGCGGCAGGCGCCGCAGGGCGGGGTGGGGGTAGGCGTCAGTCCGTTTGCGTCGGCCGCCGCGATGGCCAGCGCATCAACGGCGCGGTCGGGGTACTGCGCTCCGGCGTAGAACAACGTGGTGCGCTCGGCGCAGAGGCCCGACGGGAAAGCCGCGTTCTCCTGATTGCTGCCGGTGACCACCGTGCCGTCGTCCAGGCGTGCTGCCGCACCCACATGGAAATGGCTGTAAGGCGCATAGCTGCGTTGCGTCGCCTCCTGGGCTGCCAGCACCAGCGCGCGGTCGGCATCGGAAAGTTCGTCGAAGGGGTATAGCGTGTAGTGGCACACGTGAGTGAATTCTTTCATTTTCTTTCGCAGATTTTCTGCAAAAATAAAGGAACTGTTGCATAAAAACAAAAAATTCTGTATTTTTGTGCGCTGAAACCCATAAGAATCCTCTTTTTAAACGATGAGACGCCTTCTTCTGACTGTTTTCGTGGCTGCCACGACCCTATCTGCCTCGGCGCAGAACCAGCAATATCTCACATACATCAATGAGCATAAAAGTCTGGCTGTTGACCAGATGAAGAAATACCACATCCCGGCCAGCATCACGCTGGCGCAGGCGTTGCTGGAGTCGGGCGCCGGTCAGAGCGAGCTGGCCCGCAAGAGCAACAATCACTTCGGCATCAAGTGTCACGACTGGGCCGGGCGCAAAGTCTATCACGACGACGACCAGCGCGACGACTGCTTCCGCGTCTATAAGTCCGTCCGCGACTCGTACGAAGACCACTCCATCTTCCTCTCGTCGCACCAGCGCTACTCAGGCCTCTTCCGGCTGAAGCCGACCGACTATGTCGGCTGGGCACGCGGGCTGAAGACGGCAGGCTATGCCACCAGCTCGACGTATGCCGACCGGCTCATCAACATCATCGAGTCGTACAGCCTCGACCGCTACGACTCAGACAACTGGAAGTACGCCCCCACCTACTATCCCGAAAGTCCCCACACGCCCCATCTGGCCAACGGCCTGGTGTACGTCATCGCCCGTCAGGGCGACACCATGCAGGGCATCGCCGACGAATTCAAGATTCCGCGCAGCAAGCTCATCCGCTACAACGACCTCTACAAGACCTACGTCCCCCAGAAGGGCGACATCATCTACCTGCATCGCAAGAATGCCCGCGCCCAGAAGGGCTATGCCCTCCACATCGTCAAGGACGGCGAGAGCATGTACCTCATCTCGCAGATGTACGGCATCCGCCTGGCCCGCCTCTATAAATTAAATAAGGATAAGGGCGACATCTATACCTACAGCCCCCGTGTGGGCGACCTCATCCGCCTCCGCTGATTCATAAACCATATACGATACGCCATGAAGATATTGATTATTGGTGGCACGGGCACCATCAGCAGCGCCATCACCCGTCAGCTTTCCGAGAGCGGCCACGAGCTGTGGCTGCTGAATCGCGGCAACCGCAAGAGTGAAGTACCGTCAAATGTCCGTCAGGTCGTCTGCGACATCAACGACGAGGCCGGGGTGCTGCGTCAGGTGGGCAGCGAACGGTTTGATGCCGTCTGCGAGTTCATCGGCTTTGTGCCGTCGGACGTGGAGCGCGACATCCGTCTCTTCCGCGGCCGCACCCGCCAGTACGTCTATATCTCGTCGGCTTCGGCCTACGCCAAGCCCGCCGCCAGCCACGTCATCACCGAAGGCACGACGCTCGCCAATCCCCATTGGCTCTACTCTCGCAACAAGATTGCCTCGGAAGAGGTGCTGATGAAGGCCTACCGCGAAAGCGGCTTCCCCGTCACCATCGTCCGCCCCAGCCACACCTATTGCGAGCGGAGTGTGCCCGTGAGCATCCACGGCCCGAAAGGCAGCTGGCAGGTGCTGCGCCGGATGATGGACGGCAAGCAGGTGCTGGTGCAGGGCGACGGCTCGTCGCTCTGGACCATGACGTGGAACGAGGATTTCGCCCGCGGCTTCATCGGCCTTCTGGGCAATCCCAAGGCCATCGGCGAAGCGTTCCAGATCATGAGCGACGAGTCGTTGACGTGGAATCAGATATACCAGAGCATCGCCCATGCTCTCGGCGTCAGCTTCCGCCCCTATTACGTCGCCTCGGATTTCCTGGCTGCCGTTTCGCCCAAGGAATGGGACTTCGAGGGCAACCTCCTGGGCGACAAGAGCGTATCGGTCGTGTTCGACTGCACGAAGCTGAAGCGTGCCGTGCCCGGCTTTCAGGCAACAATACGCTACGACGAGGGCGTCCGCCGCTGTGTCGCCCACATCCTTCGTCACCCTGAGCTGCAGGTTGAAGACCCCGCCTTCGACGCGTGGTGCGACCGGGTCATCGCCGCGCAGGAGGCGGCCAGGCAAAGCCTCCTTCCGCCCCACACGGCGTAGCAAACGCCATCCTTTTTCAAGAGAAATGAGGAGGGAGGATTATTTCATCCTCCCCGTATAAGCGTCAACGCCCGAATTGTCGAAGGACTGGGCGAAGAACTTCTCGGCTGCCTTATCGACAGCTGCCGACCAGGGCTGCGGGCCGCCGGCGCTCTGGATAACCCAAAGCCGGAGCTCCTTCTTGTGCCAGTTGACGGAGCAGTTCGTGCCCCACGCGCCTCCGTGTCCGAACCACGCATTCTCGTTGTCCTCCACCGGAGCCGACAGGCCGAGCGAGTATCCGCTCATGCCCTCGGGGCGGGTGGAGCGTGCCAGGATGTTCTTGACCGTCTCTTCCTTGAGGATGCGCACGCCGTTCTGGCCCACACCCAGATTCATCAGCATCATGTAGAACTTCAGCTGGTCGTTGGCCGTTGTCCACAGCCCGGCGCCTGCCGAAGGAAACACGTGCGAGTCGTTGTACGGCCGCTGTTCCCATGCCATCTCCTCGCGCCACTCGGCCGGAGCATCCGCCTTGTATTCATAGAGTTCAATCTTCTTCTTGAGCTGTTTGTCGGTGGGCCAGAACCACGTCGATTTCATGCCCAGCGGGTCCAGCACCTCCTTCTTGAGGTATTGTTCCCACTTCATGCCTGTGATGACCTCCACGACGGCGGCTCCGATGTCGATGCCCGTGTTGGAGTAGAGCTCGCGTGTGCCCGGTTCGAACATCAGGGGCGAGGCGGCAGCAATAGAAGCCGTCTGGCGGAGTGGAGCGCCGCCCGACCATCCGCCTCCGCGGACGTCGCTACGCTTGGCGCTGATCTCGAAGGGGAAACCGCCTGTGTGGTTGAGCACCATGCGGACGGTCAGCACGTTCTTTGCCTTGTGGAGCGTCTTGATGCCGTCTTTCTCTCCGTCCAGCACCCACAGCTCGCCGAACTCAGGCAGGTACTTCGATACGGGGTCGTCGAGCGACAGACGTCCTTCCTCCACCAGCTTAGCTATCGTCACACCGCAGAATCCCTTTGTCTGCGAACATTGCATGAAGACGTTGTCCATGCGGATTGGGCGTTTGGCCGCCACGTCGGCATAGCCGATGCAGCAGGTCTCCTGCACGCCGTCGTGATAGAACACGCTGATGGCGCCAGCCAGCTGACCGCTGTTCACGTAGGGTTGTAATGCTTCCTGAGCATAATGAGTCTTAGAGTCTTTCGGCCCTGTTTTTGCTGACGCCGTCAGACAGAACGATGCAATCAGCAGGATGATTACTTTTCTCATACTCTTGTTACTATTAAAGATGAATGAATGCCTTTCAATGGTTTTTTCCTGTGGGGAAAAAGTATAAAACAACAATTACTTTTCAGCGTCTTTTGCAAAAGGATATATCACAACTAAGAAAAATATCACGGCAAAGGTATGAAAGAATTTTGTGATATGCAAGAAATATGCGAAAAAATCTTCCCGCCGACCAGGGCTGTAATTAAATAAGGAAAGAGACGCGATTTGCGTCCGTAGCCTTTTGCGGATAGTCTTTTCTGCTCCGTTCGTCTGCTGACGTGTTCGTTCTGCCTGTGTATGTCTGCAAGAATATGCGAAAAAGTTCGTTTGGCCGCGAAAAAAAAACGGAAAAAGTTGCAAATGCAAAATTTTGTTATTTACTTTGCGGGTCATTAGTGGCGAAAAGTAGGCAACAAAAGAAAGTGATTGATAATTAATAAATGTTTAACTAAAAAAGTAAGCTTATGAAACTGAGAAAATTACTTCTCTGTGGCGTATGTGCTCTGAGTGCTACCTTCGCATTTGCTCAGAACCAGACGTTCCCGTTCACGCTGACTACGGCCGACGGTCTGCCCGAACAGACTTCAGCTGCAGCAAACTCCTTCTCGAAGTGGATCTCTCCGACGTACACGTTCGACGAGCCTGTCACTTCATTCCGCTTAACGGTCACCCACACCAGCTGGCAGGATGCCTACAACACCAGCCGTAACGGTGGTAATGGCTACATCTTCTTCACCATGGGTGAGTTCTACCTCTACGATGCTGCCGGCAACCAGGTCGCGCTGACCGCCGACAACTTCTATGGTAACGCTACCGAGTCCCCCGCCACCAACGACGGCGTCATCGGTAACCTGTGCGACGGCGATATCAGCACGCACTACCACACCATGTACAGCGCTACCGAGGAGCCCCGTCCTATCGGTAAGGAGTACTATCTGGAAATCACCCTTCCCGAACCGATGCAGTCGTTCTCCTTCGGTTTCCAGAAGCGTAGCAACAGCGCCAACATCCCCAGCGAGATCATCGTGACCAAGGGTGGTGTCGATGCTGACCCCTATGCTGAGTTCGGCTTCCAGCTGGGCGAAAAGGTGACCGAAATCGAAGGCGGTGGCCTCTACGTCTTTGCTGACGAAGGCAACATCAAAACCGAAAACTGGGAAGGCGAGCTGACCACCTGGCTGGCCACCGGTAGAGATCCCCGTTACGAAAGCCCCGCCGGTACCGACAAGTACTATCGTATTCGTCGTACCCCCAATGTGGACTGCATCTTCGAGGCCATTCCCGCTGGCGACGGCAAGTTCTTCCTGAAGTCCTACCTCGGCGAATCCTACATCAAGGCTGCCAACGAATCCGACGGCTCCATCTTCGTCGATCAGACGCTCAGCGTTGCCGAAGCCGGTAAGTTCTCGCTCGATGAGGAAGGCTATCTGGTGTGCAACAACCACTACTATGCCACCAACAGCCAGGAGACCCTCGTGGCCTACGATCACGCCGTCCGCATCCTCTCCATCTACAAGGCCAGCATCAACAACACGTACCTCCTGAAGGACCTCAACAAGCTGATTGCTGAAGCCGAGAGCGCTCTTGCCGCCAACAAGGAGAAGCTCGCGTCTGCTTCCGACGGCGAGATTGAAGCCCTCGAGGCTGCTATCGCCAATGCCAAGAAGGTGACCGACGCCAACACCGCCGAGGAGATTTCGACGGCCAAGGCTGATGTCGATGCCGCTGCTGTCGCCTTCATGAAGCTCTACATCTATTATTATATGGACTACATCCAGGAGCTGCTCGACGAGGACAACTTCGGTATGTCCTTCGGCCAGTATCCTCTGGGCGACAAACCCAAGCTTGAGGCTAAGCTTGAGGAACTCCAGGCCGACGAAGAGAACCGCTCGTTCTCGTCGCTGAGCGATGTGTCCACCTATGTGGCTCAGCTCCTTGCCTTCTTCGATCAGATCCAGCCCATCCAGGAGTACGACACCCTCCCGCAGACCATCGTCGCTGCCGACGGTGAGAAGCAGCTGGGTACGCTGGTTGACTACGCGGGCTATCCCAACGTCTCGAGCAACAACAACAAGTACGTCTATACCTCGAAGACCTTTGTCCTTGAGCAGCCCATCGGCGACTTCTACGTGACCTTCGTCCACACCAACGACGGTGACCACGGCGGCGGCTACGAGTGCACCGCTCTGGCTAACTTCTCCGTCTTCGATGAGAACGGCGACGAGGTTGACCTCGCTTCCACCGACTTTGAGACCAACGCTCAGGAGTCCTCTGAGGGCCCGATGGAAGGCATCTGCGACAAGTACGACGACGGCACGCCCGATGTCAGCACCTACTGGCACTCGCTCTGGAGCAGCTCTGACAAGTCCACCGGCGAGCACTACATCCACGTGACGCTTCCCAAGACGCTCAGCGCCTTCAGCTTCCAGTACATCACCCGTGGCACGGGCATCGCCCCGAAGGAAATCGTGGTCGGTCTTGAGCCTTATCACTACATTCCCGATGCAACGGTCAACATCCGTCAGCAGATCACGAAGGCTTCTGAGCTCGACCCGAGCAAGTACTACATCTTCTACGGCAACATCGAGAAGGTTTCTGCCGGTAAGGATGGCACGGGCTTCTACGCAGGCCTCAGCTCCACCTATGGCAGCACGCCGATGAAGGAAGGCGTCTTCAAGGTCATTCCTGGCGAAGCCGAAGGCTCGTACAAGGTCAACTTCGTCGTTGACGGCATCTTCCTCACACGTCCTACTTCCTGGACATCCGCTACCTCTACCATCAACTCTGCCGAGGCTGGTGAGTTCTTCTTCACCGAGAGCGCTAACCTGGCCGACGCCTTCAAGGTCTGGGCTGGTCCCACGGAGGCCGACGAGGCTGACACCAAGTACATGCTTCAGGACTGGAGCGGCAACATGGGTTACTTCAAGATTGCCGGCGAAGGCTTTGAGGCTGACGATACCGACGGCGAGTCCGACTGGTATGTCTATGAGGTCGATCCCGTTGCTTACAACGTCTTTGTCACGCCTATCAAAAAGGCCTCTCAGCTCAACACCGAGGATCAGTACGCCATGTACGGTAACCTCGAGGTCGTCAGCAAGGGCGCTTCTGGCTCAGGCTTCTATCGTGGCTTGAATTCGCTGGGCGCTGGTGTACAGGCCAACAACTTCACGCTCTTCAAGCTCGAAGAGGGTGCTAACGGCACGTACAAGATCCACTTCATCGATGACGATGTCTATCTGAAGGCTCCCACCTCATGGGCTGCTATGGCTACGACCGAGAATGCCGCTGAGGCTGGCGAGTTCGTCTTCGACGAGAGCAGCAACCTCTCTGGTGCATTCAAGATCTACGCTAAGGGCACGTTCGAGAAGGATAACGCTCAGATGGAAGGCCTCAACATGCTGCAAGACTGGGGCGAGTACATGGGTTCATTCCCCATCCCCTCTCTGGCCGATGACGATACCGACGGCGAGTCCGACTGGACGCTCTTCAAGGTCGGCGACCCGAACGAGGAGGAACTCTTCCTTGAGGACTTCCTTGGCGACTACGAGTACAGCTGGAACAACTACTGGGAGACCTCCGAGACCAAGACGTTCGACTGCACGCTCGTTGCCGATCCCGATGTTGAGAACGGCATCATCATGCAGAGCTACTACAACGAAGGTCCGTGGAAGGGCGTCTTCGACGGCAAGGCTCACACCATCACCTTCCCGGGTGCTCAGATCATCAACGACACCAACGACGAGCGCTGGTATGGTGTTGTCATGCGCACCAGCGGCATCGACGACGACATCATCTTCCAGATCGACCTGCTCAACAACACCATCGTTGCCAGCGGCCAGATTGGTATCCAGTATGTCGATCGCTACTGGTACGAGACCCGCACCGGCGAAGCCAGCAATGGTGGTTGGTGGATGCTGTCCAGCTCTTGGACCAAGCTCACCAAGAAGGGTGGCGACGACCGCATCGACCAGCCCATCGTGGACAACGCTTCCGATGCTAAGGTGGTCAGCGTAAGCTTCTACACCGTCGGTGGCCAGGCTATTGCCGAGCCCGTCCAGGGTGTCAACATCGTCCGCACCGTCCTCTCCGACGGCACAGTCAAGACCGCAAAGGTGCTGGTGAAGTAAAAAATGGTTAGAGGTTAGGGGTTAGAGGTTAGGGCGTATGCCTCTCCAACCTTTACCCAGACCCTCGTAAACCCTCTCAAGTGGGGCGGCCGAAAGGTCGCCCCACTTTTTTCGTGTCTGTACGTCTTGCCAGAAAAATATAAATGATTATCCGCCATCACCCGACAGACGGCCTGAAAGGCCAACAGCTTATAGCCCAGGGCATCGCCCTGGGTATAATTCAAGCACACATCATCCCACGCCCTGAAGGGGCAAAAGCATTGTTATTAAAGGCTTTTGCCCCTTCAGGGCGAGAGTTTCTTATGCCGTTTGTACCCAGGGCGTTGCCCTGGGCTATGTTCTTGCTGCCCCTTCGGGGCGCTCCTTTCAATGCAATTATCACGTTGCCCTGGGCTATGTTCTTGCTGCCCCTTCGGGGCGCTCCTTTCAATGCGATTATCACGTTGCCCTGGGCTATGTTCTTGCTGCCCCTTCGGGGCACCATCGAGTGATTGCGGATAATCGTAAAAACCTATTACCGTCCGCTCAAAACCCCGAGGGGCTATAGCGGTCAGCCGTAATCTCATTTCAGCTTCTTTGCGGCCAGCCACAAAAAAACGGACATTCGCGTTATGAAACGTAAATGGGTTTGAAATTAGGGGGATTATCGTTTATCGTTTAACGTTTAATGTTTAACGACCCTGATAACTTCGTTAATTGACAATTGACAATGGACAATGGATAATTCTCAATTTCCAATTATCAATTATCAATTGCGCCAAAGGCGCCAGACGTGTTCGTTAAACGTTAAACATTAAACGTTAAACCCAAATCTAAGGCCTCTTTGTAAGAGCGGAATACGGGAATCGAACCCGCCTCCTCGGCTTGGGAAGCCGATGCACTACCGATGTGCTAATTCCGCAAATCTGATTTCGGCTGCAAAGATAAGGACAAAAATGCGATTAAGCAAGAGCAAAGGAAATTTTTTTCCTTTGCCGAGCGTGAGCATTTAAGACCGAAGGTCAAAAATGCGATTAAGCAAGAGCAACGGAAAAAATATTTTTCCTATGCCGAGCGTGAGCATTTTCACATCTTCTTCACCACCAGCAGTTCGGTGGCGTCGGCGGGAACGCGGAAACGTTCGTCGCTGCGCAGGCCGACCACCCAGGCGATGTCGTTGCCGATGCAGAGCACCATCTGGTTGTCGCGCTCGGCGCGGCTGAGGTGGGCGTCGGTAAGAAGGTCGCTGACGAGCTTTGTCCTTCCGCCCATGCCGAAGGGACAGAAGCGGTCGCCCTCCTGCCAGCGGCGCAGGGTGATGGGGGCGCCGAGCTGGCGTATGTCAAGGTAAAGGATGTCGCCGGAACGGCATAGGCCGTCCACCCCTGCTTTCTCTATGCTAAACCGTAGGCTGGGGATGGCTGCCTGGAGGCTGGCGACGGAACGGGGGATGAGCGTGGAGCGATGGTGGCGAAGGGCTTCAAGTAGGTTCTGCACCTGGGTGCTGTTGTAGCCCGACGGGGCGAGGTAGTGGTGGAGGAGGGTAGTGGCCGCCTCGTCGGTCACCTTGCTGTCGCAGATGTCAGCCGTACCGCGCAGGTTGCGAGCCGTAGTGAGGATGTTTTGCACAGCGGCAGGATTCATCTCCTCCATGAGGGGCAACAGGCGATGGCGGACACGGTTGCGGGCATAGTCGTCGGTGGCGTTCGTGCTGTCGTCCACCCACGTCTGGCCGAGGGCGTTGAGATAGGTGGTGATGTCGTGGCGGGTGACGCCGAGCAGGGGACGCACGATATGGCCGTTCCGGGGACGAATCCCCGTAAGCCCGTCGATGCCTGTGCCGCGGATGAGGTTCATGAGGACTGTCTCGGCGCTGTCCTCGGCATGATGGCCCACGCAGATGGCGTCCAGCCCGTGGCGGATGCGCAGCTGCTCAAACGCCTCGTAACGCTGTTCGCGTGCCGCCATCTCGATGGACACCTTATGCTCGGAGGCATAAACTGCCGTGTCGAAGTCCACCACGTCCAACTCAACCTTCAGCTGTTGGCATAGGTTACGCACGAACGCCTCGTCGCGTTCCGACTCCTCGCCGCGGAGGTGGAAGTTACAATGTACGGCGCGGCACGTATAGCCAAGGCTAATCATCACCCGCAGCAGCGCCACGCTGTCAGCCCCGCCACTTACGCAGACCAACAGATGGTCATCGGTACGGACGAGAGCATTTTGCTGGATAAAGTCACAGACGCTATGCTTGAAGTCTTTCACGCCGCGAAGATACGCATTTAATCAGAAAAAACCCGCCCGGAATGAAAAAAAGTGCGCCTAAATGTTGGAAGTTCGGAATTTTGTCGTACCTTTGCGCCGCAATACGCTCTTGGTGAGTTGGCCGAGCGGTTAGGCAACGGTCTGCAAAACCGTGTACAGCAGTTCGATTCTGCTACTCACCTCACTTATGATTCGGATAGCCATCCCGCAAAACGGGGTGGCTATCGGTAGTTTTAAGAGGATGTGTAAGTTACGATGGGCAGAAAATAGGAATTTTTTCGTACTTCCGTGCAACAGTTCGGACGAATGGGCTGCAAAACGGTCTACACAGGGACAAAACAACATACATATTTCGCAGATAAATAAAACATTATAGCCATGAACGTAACATTCTACATTAGGAAAACCAACAAGGAGGACGAGGTGGGAACGGTGTCCTATTCGTTCTACGTGAAAAGAGAGAAAGTAAACCGCACTACGAAGCTGCGCGTCCACGAGAAGGACTGGGACGAACGGCGCGAACGCCTCCGCCGTGGGGCCGAGCATGCCGCGGACTACAACCTTATCCTGGACAAGATAGCCGCACGCATAACCGACGTCGAGGTGCGCTTCCGCCTGATGAACCGCAACCCCACGAGAGAGACGTTCATGCGTGCGCTCTTCAGGCCGTGCGACTACGACAACTTCTTCGACTACGTGGACAGCATACGGGCGAGGGATGCGCGTCTGGGCGTGAGCACGCGGAAGACGGAGAAGACGGTCTTCGACAAGCTCCGGCAGTTCCGGCCCGGGCTGGCCATCGAGGAGATAGACCGGCAGTTCCTCGACGAGTTCCTCGCCTGGCTGATGAAGGACCGCGACAACAACCTGAACACGGCCAACAAGAATATCTCCGTGCTGCGCAAGTATGTGCTGGCGGCGAAGCGCGACGGATACATCGACACGGATCCCTTCGAGGGCTGGCGCATGCCGCGGCGGCAGCCGTCGGTGGTGTTCCTCACGGAGGAGGAGCTGCAGCGCCTGGTGGAGATGTACCGCGACAGCAACTACGACTACCTCCACCACCGCGCGCTGGAGACGTTCCTCTTCCTCTGCTTCTCGAGCCTCCACATCGGCGATGCGCGCCAGCTCACCATCGAACAGTACGGCGACGGGACGTTCACCTACCGGCGCAAGAAGCTGGAGACACGCACCATGACCGACATCATCGTGCCCATCAGCGAGCCCATGCGCACCCTCACCGCCAACATGGTGGGCACGCGGCGCCGTGGGCCGGTCATCGTCGGCGCTCCCTCGGACCAGGCCATGAACCGGGCCCTGAAGGACATCGCCGACGATGCACGCATCAACAAGAACCTCTCGCTGAAGGTGGGACGACACACGTTCGCCACCATCTTCCTCCGGAGGACGCACGACCTGCTGTCGCTGAAGAGCATCCTCGGACACGCGGACATCAAGGACACGCTGGTCTATGCCCACGTGATGGACGAAGATAAGAGGACGGGGGTTCATACGGCCTTCGGGGAATTCGATGTATAAAACGTGTGCGAAGAGACACATGGCGGTCACATGAATCATGGCCACCTCTTTTCAACCTTAATGGAAGCCAGTCGCAGGAAGTCGCGACGGATGCCCCAGATGGTCTTGATCAGGTCCAGCTTATCGATGCCTTCGCCCACCTCGATCTCCTCACTGAGGATAAGGTCGGCAAGATGCTCCATGTCCTCGGCATCGTCTTCTGCCCAGCCGCAGACATCGGCCAGCGTCGCCAGTTCGGACTCGCCGAGCTCGGCCGTATAGCCGCAGAGGTCAATGCTGGCCACCTGACGTACTACGGCGGTCGGTTCATTAGCACTCATACGGCACCTCCTTCCTGGTCGTCATCGTCCGACGTCGAGTCGTCGACCTCGTCGTCATCGTCCGACGGCGAGTCGTCGACCTCGTCGAACAGCAGGCCGCAGGTATAGACATCAAAAGGATCCGCCCAGAGCAGGTCGCCCGATTCGCTGTGGTCGAGGACGTAGCTCACGGGGGTTGATGTGACAGAAAGCACCGCCTCATAGCTCCAGCTGTGGTCCGAAATGGGACAGACGCAGCGGAGGCGGGGCGTCCTTTCACGGCCTCCCAGATAGGTCTCTATGTGGAACTGGATGCCGAACTCCCTGGACACCTCTTCGGCCTTGCGGCGCAGGTCGGCCACAATGAACGGCCACGAAGAGTCGGGGACGAGGCAGCTGTCGTAACGCATGAAGGCATAACGCTGCAGCTTGTCGTAGGCAGCAGCCGGCTCGGGAAGCGGATTCATGCCGACCTCGAGGAAAAACAGTCTGTCGTTCTGGTGTCTCATAAGGCACCTCCTTCCATGCTGCCCACGAGGCCGAGGATGACGAGGAACAGGAGCACGCCGGCGTAGCACGCCAGCACCTGCAGGCGGGTGAACGCCTCGCCCGTGATGCGCACCCACAGACGGCTGGGACGGCGCAGCCAGGCGCGAAGGCGCACGGACAGGGATGCGACGGATTGTTTGACACTGGCCACCGTGTCGGTGACGTTTCTTCTCTCTCTGACCGGAACTAAGGTGAAGCCGGTCACCACCTTCAATGACTGTTGCATTGTGTATGTTTTGTTAGCAAGGCAGACAAAAAGAACGGCTGCCGATCCGTTGCTAACAAAACATACGACGGTGCCCTTCGGCATCAGTTGGTTTTCGGATGGCAGCCGCCTCTGTTTCGTACAACATCATTTTCTTGAATTCGAGAAAATGATCGAGGGCATAAAGAAGGCCCATTTCGCGATGGGCGTCTCTGCGACGCCGGAGGGACGGTGGCTGACCGTCATATGTATGTTAGCGCTGCAAAGGTAGGGGATATTTACTAACTAACCAAAGAAAACAGCGGAAATTTTCGAAAAATTTCCCGAAACATGCTGCACAACATAAAAATCCCCGGCGGACTGACCGTCGGGGATGCGCGCAGGAAGCGAGTTTCGCGCCGTCAAACAAAAACGCAACTTTTTTTTGCAATTCTATTCTTGTGCGCCAACCGCAAATTTATAGTCTTCCTGAATGGTGTTGGACACGTCAAAAGAGGGGAGGATGATGTTGCCCATCATAGTTCCCTCAGTCTTACAGTGCAGTATTCCGCGTGATGTTCCTATGGTCTGGACTACAAAATACTCCATTGTCTGCTTGGGGATAGTAATCATTCCATCAGCCATGCAAGCGTTCCAATCTTCGGGGAATATGGCAAACTCACAGAATACCGACAGGATCATAAAGCACGTATCCTGTTCATAAAAGGAAAAGCTCGCAAGCACTCCTATCTGCTTCTGGGCGGGAGCGTGTTTGGGAGTTATGGTCAAGCGTACTTCATATTCACCAGGGACAGGCGCTTGTGTAAGTATCGCAAACTGCTCTACAGTGATTTTTACCATTCTAATCCGTATCATGCGGCCTTTCTGTTTTGATTTGGCATAATAGTTTCAAACGATTCGGAGGAGGACGAAACCACGGATTCCTGATTCTCGGATTCATAGGTTACATGTCCCTCCCAAATGACAGCACAGCTGGTAATAATCAAGGGAATGGAAACCAGAGTGCCTTGGAAGACCTCGGCATGTCCAGAAAGACGGAAGAGTCTTTCTTCGTCGCAGAATAGGGGGGCATCGTCGGGGAACATCAGATTCATCTCATCCTCAAAGCTCATCGACTCCCTGCAGAACGCTTCGTTGTCTTCTATGACTGCCGATGGGGAGTAAGATACAAGATAGCGGTCCCGAGCATCGCTGTACTCAAACTTGATGGTAAGCCATTCGTATTTTCTTACCATCTCCTTTGCCCAATCGCGGAGGGCCTGCCCAATCTTATCTTTATTCATGATGCTGTTTTAATGAACCTGTTAAGTTGTGAGACCAACCTTTCCGCCTGCGATTTGCAGTCAACTCCCTCGTCGAGCGTAAAAACCCTGCCGGTGTAGTCCGCTTCCTTTCTCTTTTCTTTCAAGTCTCTGAAATCTTGGGCGAATTGCCTTTCTTCTTTGTAATCCTTAATCTTGTTTTTTATCTTATCCAGTATCAATTCATGTGAGTCCTTGCTCCTCGTCAACGCCTTCTGTTCTTCATACGAAATTGGGTCGTCAATCGCATTGGCCAGCTTGTAACACATCAGCTGAAGAACCCCGTAATAGGAACAATGCACGCTTTGCGTAGGACATCTCTGTTCAATGAGAATCTGGGCAGCATGCAACGTGGCATCTGATTTTTTCTTCATGTGGTTTGACGGTATGCGGTATTGGTATCCAGCTCAAATTCGATGCAAAGATATAACTAACTTACTAACCACACAAAAAAAACAATGTTAATTTTTTCGTTTCATGAAGAAATCCCTTGCGTCAGTAGGCGGTGGCGGTGCGGGTGACGGTGACCTCGGTGGACGAGGTACGGGTGGACTCGCCCTTCTCCCAATGGTTCCAGCCTGTGCGCTTGTAGCTGTAATGACAGTCGAGCACCAGCCGGTAGGTGTAGGTGAAGTGGGCGATGGAGGCCACCTGCTCGGCCGTGGGCAGCTCTGCATCGTTGGTGATATGCTTCCCAATTTCGGTCCAGGTGCACTCGAGTATCTCGATGGTGGCGCCCGGGTACTGCGTCTCGAGCGCGCTGCGCGCGTCCTGCAGCAGGGCGGCGCGGACGGCATCCTCATTGCTGTCCACGGCCCAGTAGCCTGCTGGTCGTGCGACGTCGGCAACGGGGACGGGCTCGGAGGGCGACAGTTCTTTCATCGTGCGCAGGGTGACGCCACGGGTGGCGTGACGGGAGAGCGGGAAGGCCTGGCTGAGGGTGTCTATGAGCACGGGCTGGCCGAAGAGCGTCTTAGGCCTTGCGAAATCGGCCACGTCGGCGGCATATATGCCGTGCAGCCGTGTCTCCACGCGGCGGTTGGAGTAGCGCAGCAGACGGTCGTAGGCTGCCCAGTACTGGGCATAGGCGCCGCTCTCGCCGACGTAGAGAAGGCTGCTGTGGTAGGGGTTGCCAAAGCTGTCCACGAAGTGGCTGCCGTCGGGGGCGTAGCAGAGGGGACTGCCGTAGAAGAGCCCGTAGGGCTGTCCGTCGCCGGGGGTGACGAAGTCCCCATGGGCGAAGCAGAGGGCAAGGTCGGTGGAGCGGGTGAGGGTGTCGTCGTCCTGGGCAGAGGCGGCAAGCTGTGTGTGGGCATTGCGCACGCCACTCAGGTAGAGAGGCAGCGCAAAGAGGTTGAAGGGAGGCAGACCGCCGACGGTGGCCGTGCCGCGGTACTGGTACATGGGGACGAGGGTGTCGGCACCGTCCACCGCCTCGGCTGCCACCCTGTCCGTGCGGCGGTTCCAAGGCCAGTGCATCGAGGTGAAGAAGGTCTTGTGCATCTGCGTCTCGCCGTTCATGAAGATGGTGCCGGTGAACAGATCCTGCTCGTACTTCGGCACGCCTTTCACAAGACGGCCGCCGGCATTGGTGTCGGTGAGCGCACCGTACTTCGTCAGGAACGTGGCAAAGCTCTCCTCGCGTGTGTCGCCGTAGGTGTAGCTGCTCTTGCTGGAGAGCACCAGCTGGCGGGGCTCGTTGAAGTCAAGCGCCGGACGCGAGGCATGGAAGGGGGTGAGGTCGTCGTCGGGCTCCGCTGCCAGCGTGTCGCGCACCAGCACGCAGCGGGCCGTCTGGCTGCCGCCATCGAGATAGAACACCGCGCCGAAGTGCGCCCTCAACGTGTCAAGCAGCTCGTTGACGGTGCAGTCCGGCAGCAGGTCGGCATAGGAGAGCGAGCCGGTGACAATGGCGTCGGCCGTGTTGTTCAGCATCACAAGGTGGCGGAGCTGGGGGTCGGTGTCGAAGACGTTGTCGGCAAGCACGTAACCGTAGCAGTCGAAGAGGATGCGGAGGAACCGCCCCACCTTCAGGAACGGCGTGATGCCGTAGCCGCGCGGCACAAGCACCGTGTTGCCCTTCGCGCTGTCACCCACAGCCACCGTGCGCTCGGCACTATATAATGTAGTGCCGATGAGGTCTCCAGGGCGGCGCACAGTGTCGTCGCGATACACTTCGTTGAGCACCGTGCAGACGGGGATGGCGTCTGCGCCTGCATCGTCCGCGGGTTCATCGAACTCAACGGCCACCGGGAAGACGTGGTAGTCCAGCTCCACTTCCCGGCGATAGCAGGCGTTCATCAGCCCGATGAGCGTGCCCAGCGGGTCGATGTCGTCGGGCGTATAGACGGGAAGCCCGGGGATGTCGCGGAGCTTGCGGTCGGCCCACTCGGCATACACCAGGCTTTCATCCGTCCCGAGGGAGACGGCGATGCCGTCATCGGACACGCCGACCAGGTTAATCTTGCAACGGCGCCAATAGACGCCGTCGGCAAAGGCGCCATCGCGCACGTCGTGACGGGTGGCGGCATCGATACGCCCGGGGAAGCCGAGCAGCCGCATGTTGTGGGGTGTCGCGGGAAGCGTCACAGGGAGGGACTGGCTGCCCCGCTCGTTGAACAGCGGCGAGGTGAGGCCCCACTCCAATGTGCAGTTGCGAGGGAGGTCGAGGACCTCGTCGCCGATGTAGATCTTCAGAGCCATATATCAAAGACTGTCTTTAAGGTACTAACGCTTATCCCTGCGGGTGAACGGGGCTTCGCTGCGGCTCCGCAGGTCTTCTGCCTTGTCGATATCCGTAAGGAGGACGTAGGCCTTCAGGAGGGTGGGCCATGCGCGCATGAGGGCCTTGATGTCGTCGAGACGCTCCAGCACGGCCGTGTCATCAGAACCTGACACGTGCGATGCTTTCGGGGGGAGCGCCGCGTAGTTGCCTTCAGCACGCTGGGGGACCGTGCCCCTGCGGGCGTCGTTGATCGCATCGACGACCAGGCCGTAGTTCACATGAGCCTGCAGGCGGCGGAGGTCGGTAGCATTGACAATCAGTTCCGCCCCGCTCTCAGCGATCAGGGCGGGCTGACTGACGATGCCCGTCTGGGGACGGCCTACCCACGGCACATGTGAATAGGTCTTGCCGTCCGATGCTCCGATGACGTCGTAGCGGCCGGAGGCATACTGCACGACGCGCTCCATCGCAGCCGGCGCCGCCGACGCCGCCGGACCGGCGGAGGGTCCCGACGACAGACTCATGGCCTTGACCTTATTATATTCAGCCAGGGCAGAGACGTACTGCGCCGCACCCGTGGCCGCCAACATGGTGGCTGCTACGGCACCGGCCACAGGACCGAGCTGGGCAAAGCCGGTCATGATGGCCACCGCCGTGTCGGCCGTGATCTGCGACAGCTTCATGACCAGGTTCGAGAGGGCGTACTTTTTCTGGATCTCGAGCTTGGCATTGGCCTGCTCGGTCTCCAGGGCCTGCGTATCCTCGCCGTTGTTCTCGGCGGCACGGATAAGCACTTCGTACTTGGCCTCCACAGCATCGATCTCGGCCTGCTGCAGGGCAGCGACGGCATCCGATGCTACGCTGTGCAGCCGGTCGTAGTAGGCACGTGCCTCAGAGAGGCGCAGCTCGCGCAGCGCCCGCTCATGCTCGGCCTCGGTCATGTACTTATACTTCAGGTAGAGGTCGAGTTCCTTACGCTTCAGCTCGTACTCGCTGGCGATGCTGTCCTGCGTCAGCATGCCGTGCCACTTCTCCTCGGCGGTGAGCTCGCGCCGCTCTTCCTGGAAGGCGCGGCGCCGGGAGTCGCGCTTCAGCTTGTCGCTCTCGTCGAAGTACCACTGGTCGAGTGCCAGCATCGCCTGCTGGTAGAGCTGATAGGCCTGCAGGTTGGCCGCCTGACGCTCCTGCTCGTCCTGATAGAGCTTCTCGTTCGCAGCCAGCACCGCCTGATAGTACTCTTCCAGGGACTGCTGCTTCTGTGCGTATTCATTATCGACGGCGTCGAAGGGACGGGCACGACGGCTCACCAGGTCGCGCCCTTCTTCCAGCTTCTTAAGACTATTCTGCATGACCTCTTCAATCCGGATGCGAGCCTTCGCCGACTCATCGGCGGCCTTCTCGCGCTCGCGATGGATGCTGCGCAGCTTCTTCGTGCGCTGCCCTTCCTGATCGGTCTCCACGCGGCTCATCTCGGCGTGGTACGACGTGAACAGTCCGGACAGCTGCTCGTAGTGCGTGCGGTCAAGCTCGGCCATGCGGACATTGTACTGTTCCTTGGTGACAAGCTTCTGCGCCAGCTGTCGCTCGAAGTTCCGCTTGTCATCCTCGTACTGCTCGTTGAGCAGCGTGATCAGCCCGTTCTCGCCTTCGTACTTCTCGACGAGGATATCAAAAGCGGTACTTACATCACCTCCGTCATCGCCTCCGTCATCGCCACCGCCACCGCCGGTGCTTGAAGTGGCGATAAAAAAGCCATCGGCCTCAATCTGTTGAGTTATCTCACGTATCGCAGCAGCATACTGACGCAATTCCTCTTCAGTCTTTATCCTAACATTACGCGCTTTGTTATAAGCATCTTCCAATGATTTGTCCACGGCATTGGCATTGGAGGCAATGGATCGAGTTCCTGGCGTTGACAATTTCTGTTGCGCTTGGAACATTGTTTCCCTCTTGGAAGAATTCCAAAGACGCTTGGATTTCTCTTCTTCCTCTTGCAAGCCGGGAAGTTCACGCTCCAGCCTCATTTGTTCTTTGGTGAGCTTCAGGAGTTCTTCCTTGGCCGCCTCGAGACGGATAGCTTTGGTTAGATTATCAATGTATGTCGTGAGGGCTGTATTATTGTCATTGATAAGCGTGTTCTCTTTCGTAAGTGCCCCATGATAGTCGGGTACAATCTTCTTCAGCTCGTTCAGCGCGGACAAACGTTGGTTGTAGGTTAGGGCATTATTGTGTATGGCATCGTTGAGGATTTTTATACGTGCTGCCTCTTCTGCCATACCGTCAGCCGTTATCTTGGCAATCTCGTTCATGCTGCGTTGCGCTACGGTCACCTCGCGCGTATGTTTAGCATAGTTTCTCAGGAACGAAACAGCAATCGTCAATACGGTTAAAAAGGCTCCAAGGGGATTTGCCTTAATTGTAGCCCACAATGTCCTAAAACTCTTCTCCAGTGTTTTCGTCCAGAAAACCTTCAGTTTGTCTGCTATGACAGCCCTATTCACCATTATGGTATATGCTGAGAGGGCAATAGTTGCCGTTGCAATTGCAGTTCCGTAACGGGCAATTAAAGTGACTGTTTCGGAGATTATCTTCAATGAAATCGTCCCTAACGAATAAATACTCGCAACGACCGGCTGGAGCTTTTCACCGAGCTCCACGCGCAGCGCCTGAATCTGCTTGATGTGTTTCTCGCGCTTGGCCTGAAGGGTATTATTCATCACATCGAACTCATGCTGCGCCTCAATATTCTCGGCATAGGCTTCACTGGCTTGCTGCTGGGCTATGCGAATCTTGTCGGTATGCTGCGCCAAAGTGGTAAGCACTTGAACAGCGCGTTTACCGCTCATATTCATCTCGTCGAACATGGGTGCAATCTCCATAAGGCCGCCACGGTCATTCATTTTCTGAATGAAAGTGATGACAGCCTCGTTCATATCCTCGCGGACGAGCTTCGTGAAGGTCTCAACCTCTAACGAAGCGAGACGGGCGAACTTGGCAGGATCCTTGGCCATATTCACGATGAGCGTCGAAAGAGCTGTGGCTGACATCTCCACCTTCTGCATATTCTGATCGAGCGCACTGCCGAGGCCGAGGATATCGGCGATGGTTATGTGGGCCGTCTCGCCGACGCCGCCGAGGCGCGAAGCGAATTCAACCAGGTAGGGTTCGGAGGCTGAGGAACTCTTGGCCAGTTTCGTCACAGCACTCGCTGAACTCATCATGGCGGTCTCAAGACCGAGACGCTTATCTTCACCGAAGAGCTGCGACAGCTTTCCAATATTCTTCACCGCGTCCTCTCCGAGATCTTCACCCAAAGCAATCTTTATTTTGTCGGCCGTTTCGACGAAACGAGTCAAGTTCTCCACTCCCTTGATGCCGAGACGGCCGGCGTCAGCAGCAAGAGCCTCCAGCTCCAATTGCGAAGTCCGGGTGTTGATTTCTCCAAGCGAGCGGTTGAGTTTATGCACTTCTTCATCGGTGAGACCCGTGTATTTACGCACTTTAGCCATTGCTTCCTCTATATCCCGCAAGGCGGCTACCGCCTTACGGCCTGCACTGATGAGCGCCGTCAGGCTGGTCATCGAGGCGGTCATCATCAATGCGTATCTATTGATCGCCCGCGCAGCACGTGACAACAACCCCTGGCGCGCGGCCAGATCGCTATTCCATTGTTTATCGACAGCCTTCAGGCGGACGGTGGTATCGCGCAGCAGCTCCAGCGTGCGATTATATCGCTCGGTACCGGGAACCAGCTCACGCAACTCGCGCTTCAGCGCAGCCTGTGCGACCTTCAGCTGGTTGTAGGTGGCGCCGGAGAGATTGTTCAGCGTCTGGCGCAGCTGCTCATTCTTCTGACGCTGCGCCTCCACCTTCTTCTCAAAGCTGGCAAGCGAAGTTTCGGCGCGTTTCGTCTCGCGCGAGCAGTCGGCAAGCGTTTTATTCATCTTCCTCAGGTCACCCTCATAGGCGCTGATCTTAACACGCAGCTCGGAAGCCTGCTCACTCTCGCCCTTGCCTGCAGCCTCCAAGGCGGCAAGCTGCTGCTTCATCGCGCCAAGGGAGACAGTAAGATTATCAACGGACGTCTTCTGTGCAGCTCCGGCTGCTCGAAGATCATCCAACTTCTTACGGTAACCCTCCAGTGCAGCCTCCATGCTCTTTAGCGACTGTGCATACTGACTGCTGTCAAGATAAACCTTGATAGATCTCGTTAAATCCTGTGCCATAGATTTATTATATTTCCATAGCACAAAAATAGCCTGTCAGGAACAGGCGGCAAAGGACAAACTACGAAAGAATAGCGGCAAGTAGGACGCCGAAAATAACAGCGCAGACTACGAATGAAGTGAAGGTTGAACTGCCAGATTCAGATGGTCGATTCTCCGAAGGTAATGGCCTTGCATGACGTGGGCGTGTACGCTCTTCCTCCTCGTCAGCCTGAACAGTAGCGTTAATGAGGGTGATGTCGTGCAAGGTTGGGTTCTGAAATAACATGGCGGTTCTTTTTTCTGCTGCAAAGATAGGTCATCTTCCGGACTCCTGCAAGAGGAGGATATATGTTTTGCAGCATATACATTATAGGTATAGGAACTCACTATGCACAACCATGTCGGCGCAGTAGCGCGCAGCGATGTCGAGCAGCTGCGGGGCGTAGCGGTCCATGACGGGATTGAACCAGTCCTTGGGTGACCGCCTGCCGTGCCCGGCCTTGCCGAGACTGGCGGGATTGGTCTCCATGCGCTGCCCCAGACGGTTCAGCCAGTGTGAACCCTGTTTGCCACCCTCGCCACGGCCTGCACCATGGTGCAGATAGATGCCGTGGCGGGCAAAGCTGAAGCCGATGGACACCGGCTCCTTGCCGAAGCGCTTATCGTAGCGCACCTTGTAGCTGATGGAGTAGGTCAGCCGTCGCGACGGATCGGTCTCTTTCGACAACCCCGTATGTTGGGCTGAACTGATACGTAGAGCCTGCACGACCTCATCGCCCCACTTCTTCAGCGCCGTGTCGAAGGCCTTCAGGGATTCCCTGTCCTCGAGGCGCACAATCTGCATGGCATCGGCGGGGCTTTCGAACACGACGTGAGGCTGCTGGCTGCGCCCCCTCACCTCGTAGGGCACGAAGATGTCAGCCTTCGTGGCCAGCGCCTTCATGCTCCGGAACCGCCAGGCGGGAAGCGCGTGCTGCGCCTCCAGCCAGTCGTTCAGGGTGAACTCGTCAAGCGGCTTGTTGAGCGGCATGACTAAACCCCCTCCACGGGCATAAACAGCGTCTCGTCGGGCGCGTAGTCATCATACGCCACCATGGAGAACTCCAGCGCCACGCCGTGGAAATTGTCGGCTATCGGACCGACGGCGAAGATGCTTGACGAGCGCGACATCTCCATTGGGTAGCGCCTGATGAGCACGTTGCGTACGGCTTTTGCCAGTAACCGGCATGCCTGCTGTGCGGCATGCACCGTGTCGGGATGGTCGTTGTCGGTACTCTGGGCCAGGATGATGAAGAACTTGTTGCTGTCCTCCAGCCCCTCTGCGCCGAAGCCCCGCGTGTCTGTCTCGCCGGTATCGACACCGATGAGTACCGTACCGCTCACCGCGCTCAGCCTGTCCTCCAGGTCGGCGAACCATTCGCCTCCGCTGGCCTTGAAAAAGCGCTGCCGTTTGTCGGTGTGGCCGACAGCCCGCAACCTGCGCGCCATCTCCTCGCAAAATTCATAGTGATTGTAGTTCATAGGCCGTTGTTCCTTGGGTGCGAGAGCAAAATTAGAAACCATACGCCTGAGCCCAAAGGACAAACCACGCTGCCGCTGTACCAGGGACATCTGCGGGGTCACGCGCAGCACTCTTCTTCCTCTCGTGGCCATGATGGAGCATGGTCCTGACTTCGGCAGGAGCTGCCACCACATAGGCGTTCATCCATTTACGCCGCGAAGGTAGCGCATCCTCTCTACGCCTGTCAAGGGTGAATGGAACACGCTCTGAAAAATTTGAAAAACTTTTCCTGGGAAAACTTTTGTAAAATTTTTCCGGCGTGCCCTTGACTGGCTATCGCTTCTGCGCTGTTCCTTGCCGCGTAAATGGGCATGAACCCTACGTTCAGCAGCCCCATTACACGAAGTCAAACCATTTAATTCTTATCCATCATGGCAACAAAGACAAAGAAAGAGAGTGCTAACACGCGTATCGAAACCCCGCAGACAACCCCGGCACAGCCGCAGAGCGAGGCCGCCAAGAAAGGCGTACAGTTTACTAACCCATTCACCCTCACACCTAAGGAGGAACGGCGCAAGCGCCTGCACGAAATCACCGGCAAGCTCGTCGAGGAGGCGAAGGCCACGGGCGACTGTTCCAACCGCAACCAACTGCTGCTGCGCTACTACAAGGACCAGTGCGGGGCTACCGTCCTGAGGACGATGGA
Organism: Bacteroidaceae bacterium; assembly: GCA_024697785.1. Lineage (GTDB taxonomy): Bacteria > Bacteroidota > Bacteroidia > Bacteroidales > Bacteroidaceae > UBA1189. Next base: position 23,604 of record JAILEU010000079.1, read on the forward strand.
GGCCTGGGCCGAGCAAGGCAAGCGGGTACGGAAGGGCGCCAAGGCGTTCCTTCTCTGGGACAGACCGCAGGCATCCAGCGAGGAGGAGGCAGGGAACTTCTTCCCCATGAAATTCGTCTTCGACATCCGACAGGTGTACAGCGTCAAGGGATAAACAACCACGGGCGGGCCACAAGGCTCGCCCTTCAATCTACACAGCCATGCTACGTTACGCCCTGCACGACTACTGGCCAAAGCGCCGCCTAAGACGAGCTTCGTTCGAACAGAAGGAAACGAGCCGCCGCATCCTCGACTTCAAGGACGGACGCCGCTATGCCACAGCCTGGGCAGCCAGGGAGGTAGCGAAAGCGCTTGCCGCCATCAATCTCCGAGATGTAGTCATCGCCTGCTGTCCCGCCTCGTGCCAGCGGACATACGTCCGCCGCTACCGTCGGTTCTCGGCTGAGCTGTGCCAGATAAGCGGCGCTGCCGACGGCTTCAGCCATATATCGGTAACCGGCCGGCGCAGCAAAGTGCACATCGACAGACAGGCGATGGCAGGTGGACAGTGGCTTGCTAACGTTGCCGTCGACGCCGGCTTCTTCCAAGGCAGAAAGGTAATCATCTTCGACGACATCTGCACGACAGGGAAGACGGCCGACGGCTTTATCAGACTGCTCAGCGATGCCGGGGCTGAGGTCAAGATGGCGATATTCCTCGGCAAGACAAAACGGTTTATCCATCACTAAACAATCATGATCATGTATAAAATCAAAGTTGCCTACGACAAGAAGGGAATGAAGATATACTGCGTCTGCAGGGACGGAAAGCTGAAGTACTGTACCAGCTCGCCTGACAAAGCCTGGCGGGTTAGGCAGATGTTCCTGAACTTCTACCGCAAGGAGGGCGTAGCCGTGTAGGTGGCGGCTATAGCCGCCCTTCTTGGTGGGTTACAAACGTTTGTTTAAGCCCAAACGGCTCAAGCAAGCGTTGTTTTATTTTTATCCAAGGGGTCTATCTCTCTGTTTGTACAAAGTTACGGCGTCCGGCTGACACGTCCAAAAGGGTCTGAATAAACGTTGTAGGGAACCCACCATTTTTTCTGCGAAAAAATCGTTACCCCTTCAAAGTTTCTTCAGCTTCCTTTTGGAGCCAGTCAGCCGGAGGTAAGGAACGGTAGCGCAGCGGCATAAGCCGCCACGCTACCGTCCCTTACTGGCGCCGTTGTCTCTGTACAAACAGATGAGAACGTCCGTGTTTGAATCTGTTAGTTTATTTATTGTTTAACCCTTTAATACCTCAAAAACTATGGTAAACAAAAGGAACCGCGCTCAGCTGGAAGTTGCGCCCAGCAAGTTCTATGTGATTTCGGGACATCAGGACTGGCCCGAAACGTTCTACATGGTCTTCTTCTCGGAGAAGGAGGCAAACGAGGCCGCAGAAGCCGAGGCAGACAACAACTGTTGGTGCTACGTGGCTACGTCGTTGCCTAAGTCAAACAAGCCGTATCACGAGATATGCGCTTGACACATCCGGAGGGCAGCCGCAAGGCTGTCCCCTTCATTTCCTTTCGTTCAACATTTAAACCTCAATCATATGGAAAAAACATTCTCAACCATCAACGATTTCGTCACAGTAACCGAAACCCACTACCACGTCTGCTTCAACGGGTGGACACGCGCGACAAAGAAATCTGTCACCTACGCTTCCTTCAGGGATGCTTACGAGGCATTCGTCGAAGGGCGCATGAGAGCGGTCAGGAAGAACATTGAATCCAGGAGGGACAGGTTCTCCATTCAGATCAGCTGGGACATGCCAGTCATCGGCAAGTACGACCACAAGCACAGCTTCGTAGGTTGAGACAGGGAGGCGGCCGCAAGGCCGTCTCTTTTTTTGTTCGACAGGGTGAAACAAAAATGAACGGCGCTACTGGTAAGGCAAAGGAAAAGCCCGTGCAGCGCCGCTCACCTCAAAAACTGCGACAAAAATAGGGAGAATATCCCGGTTGGCCAAACATTGACGCGAAAAAAAGCTGAGCCTATGCTGCAGAACATAAAAGCCCCGGCGCAATGGCGTCGGAGCTTCTCCCGGGCATGGGTGTGATAAGATGATGCCTGAAGTGTCAAACAAGGCGGGTGCCCAGGAGTGTACGTCCAAGGTCATGCAGGGCATCCTGCACCATCTTCGCCTCTTCGGAGGTGAAATGTGCTTCGCGCCCGTTCACCTTGTGACCGCAGAGACGCTGCGACAGCCACGACTTGCTCTTTCCGCAACGCCCTGCAATATAGCTCAGCGACACGGCCTGCGGCACGTCGCCCAGCTTGCGGCGCATGGCTTCGGCACGGAGGTCGGCGATGTCTTCGTCGATGGCGGACAGGATGCGGTAGTGGTCTTCAACGCTCTCCCTGGTGTAGGCTTCCAACTCTTCGGGGGTCATGGCGGATTCTACTTCAAGCTGGTACTGTTTGGCTGCTTCCTTCTCTTCGGGAGTTACGGCGCGGTCATACCGCTCCATGATCTTCTTCATGGTCGGGTTTTGAATTTGGTCATGTAAGTTTCTCATTGCTTTTCTTTTTATGGTTTTTTGTGGGCAGCCCCTACGGGGCCGCCCCTGTGATTACTTCTCTTCGTCTTCGTCTTCTCCTTCAAGCGGTATTCCCAGACCCTTCAGGGCTTCATCGACAATCTTCCAGCGCTCGAGGTAGTAGTTTATGAGCTTGTTTCTCGTTTTCTCGGATATCCCCTTTTGATTGGCAATACCAGCGAGGAGATTCTCGATGTACCTCTTGTAGGCTAAGGCTTCTTCTTTGGTAGGCATTGTTTCGTTGCTTTGAGGTTTGACACTTATGTTGTTCTTATCACGTTGCAAAGATAATAAACTTTTGTTTATTGACAAAGAAAAAACCGATATTTTTTTCAGAAAAGCCGATTTTTTAACATTTCAGGGATGGATGCTACCTAAGCGGGTAGAGAGGACGCTGCGCCGACCGAGCGCGCCCCGTTCAGCAAGCTGGGCGTGTCGCGCTCCGTCGGTGCAGCTTAAAAGCGGTGTCATCGAGCGCAGCGAACCCCGATTTCGCTCCGCGATGCTCTGCGAAATTGGATTTCGCTACGCACGATGCGTTTTGAGGGCGCGTTTTGGGGCGTGGGGCGGCTCTCGGGGCGGTAGGGCGGCGGGGCGGCGGCGTTACATATAACAGCACAAAGGCTTTTCGGCCGAAGCCGTCCGAGAGGGCGGCGCGCGGTTCCGTGCGGTAACAAGGGAAGAATCCGTTCTTCCCTTGACCCTTCCGGTTTTAAACACAGCCCGTTAAAGTGCGCCAACGTGGGAATAAGGCGCGAAAGCCAGGAAAGCGGTTCCCGGGGCATCGGAAACCGCATGAAAAAGGCAGGACAGCACGTGTCCCGCCCGCTCAGTCAAACAATGAAAGAGAACTGTATCCGGCGGCCTGCATCGCTGCTGTCCGCCGGCAGGGGTTACAACCCAACACACACATGAATTATCCTGAATCCAATTACCATAAAAGATTATACGTTATTTCTGCAAGGCTCGTTTAGCATCTTCCGCCCTGCGGATGGTCTCATCCATGCTGAAGAGGGCGTCGTAGAGAAGGCCGCGACGGACGGCGTCTGCCTTTGTCATGTCACCGTCGGCCAGGGCGTTGATGACACGCTGCTGCTCTTCAAAGACATTGCCTCCTGAGGCGCCACCGCTGAAGACACGCGGAAACAGCTGGCGGATGGCAGACAGGCAACCGCACCAGTACCAGAACATCACTGTCTGGCGTTCCTTGGACAGACGTGAGAGACGGCGGGCGTCACGCTCAATGAGCGACGGGTCGAAGTGTTGACGACGGTGCCACAGGCAGGCCAACAGGCGCGGGAGGGCCTGCAGGTCGCTGGAGGTGAGCTGAGACATGTAGGTGTGGGCATAAACAAACTGGTCGTAGGTGAGGCGGTCAAGCACGTCGCCGGGGCCAAAGAAGGGAAACAGGCCGTCGGTCAGGTGTGGATAGGGGTCTCGGGTGAGACCTGAGACAACAATATAGGTGCCTGGCTTTTCCTCAATCTCGCCGAAGAGGAAATCATAGACGGAGATGAGTCGGGCCATCTCGTCGGTGGTGATGGTGCCGCGACGATGACGCCAGACGAAGCGGAAAGTGTCGTCCCCAACCTTACGCGTGATACGCAGTGCTAGCAGGTTGAGGACGAGATAGAGCTTGACCGTCTCGACTGGGAGCGAGCTGGAGACAAGACGGGCAATGAGCTCGAGCTGGGCAGCGCTGAACTCCTGCCATTCGGACGGCAATTGTACGGTCTTGGAACCTATGACAACGGGACGCATGACTTATCCATAGAGGTTGAAGATTCGTTTGCCAGGACCGTTCCAGTCGTCGGCGATGGACGAGGGCTGGACGTCGAGCTCCTCGGCATGAGCCTCGATGAAGGCCGTGACGCTAGCGAGGGCAGCGTCGGCCATCTCGCCATACCAGTTACCGTCGCCTTCAGCATCATCGAAGAGCGGACGTACGACGGGATGCCATTCGACGACGTCAACGCGACTTCGCTGCTGGCGGGTGGTCTTGCTGGTGTGGAGCTGGGCACAGCGGTAGATGACGTAGGGCTTACAGAGGTCGGCAAGAGCCGTGATGGTCTCCGTACGCTCAGACTGCAGCAGCCGAGCGAAGAGCGACTGGCCGATGCTGGCAGCAAGACGCTCCTGAACGCCACGCATCAGAGGCAGCAGGTCGAAGAATGCCACGTAGTCACCCTGAAGACTGACGTAACTCTCGAAGGTCTCGATATCTGCCACAAGCATGCGCTGCAGTTGTACCAGCATGGGGCAGCCTGAGCGGTCATAGACTGCCGATGCCAGGGCATAGCGGATAAGGTCGCTCAGGGCGGCCATGCCGCGAAGTATCAGGCTGCGTTTCGCTGCGGCAATCTTCGCGTCGCTGGCCGGACTGCGCTTCCCTTGGTCGTTCTGAACGGTGATGCCGCTGTCACCGATGCTGATGCTCATCTCGTCGGCCGAGAGTGCCACGGCCAATGGACCGACGGCACGGCGGGCATGGCCCCAGAATACAACGTCCGTTTCGGGAACCAGGTCAAGGTAGGCAGCGCTGAAATAGCGGAGCAGATAGATGTTCCAGGCGCTGTCGATATACGGCAGCAGCGACGACCAGGGAATGCTTGCGTTGATCTTGACAACAGAGCGAAGATCCTCCGCGTCGGCGAATAGGGTGATGCTTGTCATGAGTCGTGAGTGTCTTGGTTGGTATCAGGGCGAATGCCCTTCTGTTTGACGGCGCCGCTGTTGGCGTCGAGCACAGTGAGCTGCAGGTTGGCGATGGCAAACTCGAGGTCGGCATCCCAGCCGTTCATTGACTTGGCGAAGTAGAGAGGCTGAACCACCAGCTGCTGGAGGTACTTGCTCAGCGCCTGCTGGATGGTGAACAACTCGCGGGCCTCGGTGCCGTTGATGGTCTTACTCTTGCCAGGGCTGTTGCCGAGGATGCTGCTGTGTACGCCCATGCCATAGCAGAGCACATTACTGCTCTCCTCGCTGTCCTCGATGTAGTCGCCGCCCTTCTGTTTGTCATCGACGTTATCAATGATGATATCCTTCATCTCGCCGCCCTTCATCTGATTGTACTCGAAGGGACTGAGGATGCCGGTACCGGCATTTTCCTCTCCGGCAAGGAAACTGTCAATGTCCTTCAGGAATTTTGTGCGGACAGCTTTCTTCTTATCGGGCGTGTCTGCTCCGTGGTCCTTGTAGAGCTTCTCGTAATAGCTATCGCGGATATAGACGATGTGGCGAGGCACCATCTCGTTATGGATAAGGGCTTTCTTGAAGGTGATGATGCTGTTTGAGAAGTCATACCATCCGCTGTCGAATATCGACCACCAGTAGGGATGAGCGTAGTAGAACCTGCCGCTCGTGGGCAGCGAGAGCATCTGCACCAGACGGCGCTCGCCTGTGGGCTTCTGCTCGCCGTTGTCGTCGGGTACCATGCCCATGTGGCGCTTCAGGTCGTAGAGCGGGAAGTTGCGGTCGAGCAGGGGAGTGGCCAGGGTTTCCGTATAGCTCTTGCGCGCCCAGTCGTCACAATAACCATGGTAACCAATGTGACCCTTCTTATCCATCCGGCTGATCAAGCTGTAGCAGGTCTCACGCGAACGCATCTGAACCAGGCGATGACCGTCGGTGTTGCGGTCGAAGATATACTCCACAAACGCATCGCCAAAAATGCGCAGGTCGTTGATGAGCTCCAGGATGAAGCGGTTGACATCGTTGTGCTCCAGAAAGTCGAACACCTCAGGCGCCTCGCTGCGCAGCACCTCGTCGACGTGAATCTTGCCGTCATCGGCACGATGACGACGCAGCACCTGAACACCCTCACCATAGGCAATGGCAGTTTTGAAATCGAGGTTGCTTGAAACAGTGACGTTGCTGCCCGACTTGCGGATGATGTCGAGAGGCAGCGTGTTACTGCCGCCGTCGCGGGGGACGAAGTCAATCTCCTTGTTGAGGTTCTTCGGCGTCACCTTGAATCCAGCGACGTCGAAGTCCATGATGGTGTCCGAGGTGTCAAAACCAAGCACCACCGAGTTGCTCTTGCCGAGCAACACGTATTGGCCGAAATCTTCTATGTGGGAGTGTCTCATTGTTAATGATAGACTTTCTTGTGGTTGAACTCAGTAATCAGGCACGTCCTCACCTTGCGGGGGTGGAGGGTGTGGGGTGGCTGGATGTTGACCGTCCCGCCGCTGCTGTGGCGCGAGGTAAGGGAACAGCCCGTCCACGTGATAAACGCCCGGTCGCTCCGGCTGAAGAAAGTGAGCGAAAACCGCACTGGTCGACCATCTGGCCTGAGACTGGCCATATCTTCCAACATCTTCTGATATTTGATGAAGTGTTCATTCATCGCGGGATGCATATTGGGCTATACGGCACAGCAGCTTAAAAAGCAGGGCCACTATAATGGACAACAATATGAAAAGCACAAAACCCATCAGCCAGGCCACCGCACGCGAAAGGCCGCCTTTCATAGGGTCGTCTTCTGAAAAAGAAGAGGCTGCCGAGGAAAGGGTGTCGGCGTTGATGAAAAGCGATGTGTCAACAGCTGCAGATGTGGAGAGCGACATAGTCTCGGACGCCGACTGTTCTACCGTCAACACCGACCGCTGCGACTGCGAGGTGTCGTGGCGTGAGGTGGTGCGGTGCCGGACGGCAGACGTCAGAACCACACGGCCACCCAGCGTGTCCCACGTCAGCGCCAGACTGTCCATTTCGGACATCTGTTCATCACGGACTGTGTACGCGCTGTCATCTGTTATAGCAAGAAGAGCGGATAGGGCGCGAATGCTATCGGTGGCCGATTCTATATGAGCCGACATGGTCTGAACAGCATTGTGCCTCACCGTGTGGCGACGGCTGACACAAGATGCCAACAGCACAAGCAGCATGGCGGTAGCGAAGAGGGGGAGAAGGTTACGGTTCGTCTTCATCTTTCTGGGTAATGGTGACCGACGTGTTGTTGTGCTCAACCTTTGCACCAAGGCCCTTGTCGATGGCGCGGTGAACTTCGTAGAGCGCGGCGAAGGCGAAGATTTCGCCCACACCGGCAAAGACGGACGGGTCGATGGCACCCGTGGGAGGCAGCACGAACGAGGCAATGATGAGCCCCAGACTGGCCAGCGAGAACACCTGAAACAGGATGTCGCGCTTCAATACGGAAATAATCTTCTTGGCCATACACAACGTTTTTTCTCATACAAAAGTATATACGTAGATAACGCGCGGAAAGGACAATTATCGCCCGATAAACACGAGACCTCCACTGCGCTCGGAACCGTCGGTATAATAGAAATTCATACCATACCAAAGAGTATCGAAAGCATCGGTGACGTGCGTCTTGTACTCATCTGGATTGTCAGGGGTGTCCTGTGTGCCTTCGGGAGTCTTGTCTTTTTCAAAGCCGTTCTTACCCTGGCGAATACCTGTCTGCTCCATGGCCAGCTTCAGGAACTCTGTCCCCATGGCATTGAAACGGATAGCCAGATAACCTGGATCACCTTTGAGGGCGAGGTCGATGGCTTCATGCTTCCACGCATGCTGAGGGGGCGGGCCGACGAATCTCATGGTGACCGTCCAGCCGTTCTCCTCAAAAACTCGCTCGATCAAGTCGGCATAACTCTCACTGCTGCTGCCGGTCTCCCAGACAAAGGTGGAATCATAATAGACTGTGCACGTATGCGACAGCTTGGGCGCGTAATAGTCGCAGACGTTCTGTACGAGCTCCTGTAGCTTCAGGGGAGTCTTCACGAAAAAACTGTGCAACACCTTCATGGTGTGACCGTCTTTCTGTGCTACCACAGCGCTGTTGATGGCAGCATTGGAGTCGAAAGCCATGTGAAGCGGACGGTTGTAGTCAACGTCATCGTCGCCCAGGCAATTGGCTGAAGTGGCGATTAGCGACTTCCAGTTGCGGGGAAGACTGTCTATCGTCCCGCTGTCTGAAGGGATATAGAAATGAACGTTGTCATCCAATGCGGAGTAGAACCCATTGGGCACCTTGAAAAGGCGCTCGTTTAAAAAGGCCGTCCGCCAGATCAGAGGAGGGGAGTCGCGGTACATCTGCCAGATGTAATCTTCTCCGACTACCTCGAGATTGTCAAAGATGTCATATTCGCCATAGAACACCGTGAACTCCCTGGTCTTTCCTTTCTGTTTAATGACGGGCGGCTGGAACTTACGGGCAAGGTCCAGATCCTTGCGCAGCAGACGGACACAGCGGTCGCGGTACTCCTCAGTGATTCCTTCCGTTCGCTCCATCGTCTTCAGCTGGCGATAGAGGTTCCTGATATAATTAATGTGCCCGGCATCCATCTCTTCCTCCTTATCGAGAATCCATCGCCCGCGGCTGGAGGTAGGCATGTCGGTGGTATAGCAGACGCTGTGGTGATGGGGGCAGTTGCCGAAGTACTGTTCGTTACCTCGGTTGGCGGGATTGACTTCGCTCTTGATCTTCTCGTAGTCGAGAAACTTGGCCTCTGGACCGATGACCCAGTCGAGGCTCATGGAGTTAGCACTCATGCCCTGGTTGAAAGACAGGACAACAACAAACGTGCCGTTCCAGAAGTGCATCCCGTTCTTATAAGCATCCATCAGTACGGGCCGCTTGGGCTGTGCAAAATTCATGCTCGGAGGCGCTTTGTGACCGACTACGTAATGAACGCCTTCAATGTAGCCCCATGTCTTCAGGGCGTGGCAGATGGCAGGAAGGGTGTTGTTCCATGCCTTGCTGTAGGTGGGCGACAACAGTGCTCCGGTGCTGCCAGGCATTTCCCATACGTTGCGGAGGATGAAACGGGCATCGACACCTTCGCTCTTGCCGGTTCCGCGGCTGCATACAAGGTATTCGTCGTGCGCTCCAATGGCCATGGCGGCACGCTGCATCTTATTGAAGAACTTCTTCTGGACGTCGGCCGCACGCTTGCGAAACATCTGCTCGTCAATCATCGGCCACCTCCTCGTACTGTGCGTCCTCAGCCCTGCCCAGGAAAAGCTCGCGGAGACGCTTCCTTTTTGCCTCCAGCTCGTCAGTAGGTATAGCCTTCATCCCCTCTATAAGCGTGAGGTCGTCAGATGGCTCGAAGATAGGAGGCAGCATCTCACTCCAGTCCATGGACTCGTCATCCTTATCAAGCCGCGTATATTTGCCCAGTTTGTCGAGCGCGGCTGCTGCACCCTTGGCATCCTCCTTGCGCATGGCCATGGCATAGATTTCCTTAGCCCCTTCGATAACAAGATGCCGGTACCAGTTCTTACCGGCAAGGGATATGTTGCCAGTAATCTTGGTCACGGCAGCCACATCGCGGTATGCCTGGCTCTTTCCAACAGGGTCACAAAGACCGTTGCAGCCGTGCATAAGGTAGTCCACTATCTCCTTGTCAGGCGTCAGCGGATTGTCCATCTTTCGCGTTATACACAGTTCATAGCGACGCTTCACCTGCAGCTCCAAAGGAGAGAGAGACGAGCAGACGGAAGCATCCTTAAACAGAAACTGTGTGATATCGCGCTTCATAAATAATCGTTTTCTTGAAGGTAACTGTCGGCCAATGGCTGTGCTGCAGGACTCCCCTTCAGGGCGAAGTCGACGACTTTCTTCCTCAGCTTTAACTTGGTGTCGAGACGGCCTTTCTTATAGGCTATGGATAAGGGGGTGTTGATATCATTCTTCAGATTGTAAATAAAAAGGCCCGTCTCTTCAGGTGTCATCCCAATGAGCAGAGCGACCTCACGGGCTGGCATCAGAGCTGCCGCCATGCGTTCTATCTCTGAACACGACTCGGCATCCTCAAACCTCGACAGGGAGGGCTGCGTCAAAGATGGAGTCAAAGGATTCTCTGAAGTATTCATAATGCCGTCCTGATGTAAAGTAAAAACCACTTTCGATACGGGTGGCTCGGTTTAGATTGGCGCTGCCGGTGATGCCGAACTGATAGCATTCGTTCTCTATGAGCAGCAGCTTAGCGTGGGTGTGATCGATACGGATATCCGTTGTTAGGCTGGAGGCGAAAAGGAGAAGGCCAATCTTGTGACGCTGAATGCCGAGGTCGAGCACCATTTTCAGGTTTCGGACGTTGGCGGTACCGCTGATCACACGCAGGCTCTCCTCACTGATATTGTATGACATGAGACGCAAATCGGCAGGTCCGATGGTTTCTAACAGAGAGGGCAGCACATCATGTACTGCCCAGTCTCCTCTGTTCATGAAAGGCTCTATCGAACCAGGCTCTAAAGCCATGGGGAAGAATTCGTCAAGAAGCTGCTTCCTCATCGGCTATCTGTTTCTCGAGATCCGCCAGTTCCTGCTCATATCGGGCGAGGCGCTCAAGAGCCTTGGCGGCAGCTTCGGCATTGCCTTCAGCCTGATATTTCTCCGCCGCCTTGCGGTTAGTGCGGATGTTGTCATTGAGCCGTTTCAGATTACGTGTGAGCTCTATGCCCTTGGCAACATCGCTGCGCTGCATCCCAGCATCGTCGGTTGACGAGCCGTCCTTGTCTGACGCCCAGTCGTCAAGTTCGTCCCAGAGCTGACGACGTTCATCGTCCAGCTTGCACAGCTCATCGGCGATGGTAGCGGCTTCTTCGCCCTCTGCATGCGAGAGGTCGGCATGCAGCCTGGCCATCAGGGGAACGAGCTCCTTGATGCGCCCGTACTTGGCCGACATCTCTTCAGGAAGGTCGCCCTCCAGGAACTTCTTTGTGCCTCCAGCGAGCTCGATATAGGCAGGAGCTTCGTCCTTCGCATTTGGAGCAGGCTGGGCAGGCGTAGCTGCGGGCTTGCTCGGAGAGACGTACTCCGCCTGCAGCACTTGCTGGTAGGGAAGCGGATTCAGCGAAATGTTCTCCGCGATGCGCTGCAGCTTGGCAACAAGCAACGTCATGTGCTGGGCTCCGGCCGGAACTGCTGCGACGCTATGGAAGTAGACTCCATAGCGTTCTACGAGCTCCTTGTTGGCCAGGCGGTCAAACAGCACGAGACCCTCAGCGTAGTTGCGCTGAGGTTCTCGTAACCATTGATTAAGTTTCTCTAATGTCGTCATAGCTGTTGAAACTTAGGAGGGATAGGTCAGCGTACCCGCAACGGGGTCAACGGTGAACTGGTCGTCCAGATAGACATCGGACTGATTGCTCGGTGCCGAGAACTCGAACTTCGAGCCGCGAAGATCTGCGCGAGCCTGGCCGCCAGTCTTGCTGGGAGAAATGTGGCAGGGAAGGGCGGGAGTGCCGACCATCTGCTGCTTTCCGTCTGGATCAGCGATGATGACGATGCAGGGACGGTTCTTGATAAAGGCCGCGAAGCCGGCTATCTCTGACTCATTGCCAGGATAGAAGAACTCACCCTTCTGCTCAAAGCTCTTACCATCCACCTCACCAACACTGTCTGCATTGTAGGTTACCTTGGCCTCGGTGGAATAGATGAATATAGGAGCATACTTGTTTTCCGTCTCGCCGATATTCTTGAAGATAAACTTACCGGCAGCGGTTACATAGTCCGCCCAGTCGGCTGGAACTGCGGGAAGGGCTGGAGCTGCAGAGATGTAGTCCAGGGGAATCACGGCAGCCCAGTTGCTGTAGCCGCCCATGTTATTCTTTCCCTGCTGATAGAGCAGAGGCCCCATCACAGCGAGGGACACGGCAACATCGTCGCCAAGAGGAAGACCGAACGCCTGAGCGCCCGAGAAAAGGAGAGCCGTGGCCAGCAGCCCGGCGAAAACGAGAAGAATTTTCTTAAAAGTTTTCATTTTATTCTTTTTTAGCGGGGAGCCGCGCAAGCGACTCCCCTGGTGAATGGTTAGTTAGCGGTATAAGACGCCGTCTTGACGATGTCTTCACCGGCCTTGACCGTGATGCTGATGTCAGCAGGAGCGGTATAGCCTTCGACAGCCTCGAACTTGATGGTGTAGCTGCCAGGAACAAGGCCGAGGATGTACTGGCCGGAGCTGCGATGCTTGGTGTAGCCATCCAGATACCAGCGGGCAGCAGAGGGACCGGTGATATCGACACGAACGGCACCCGTGGAGGTGTAGTCGCCGGCAAGGTTCAGGCTGTTGTTGGTCTGGTCGTTCACACGGAACATCTTCTCGTGCCAGTCGCGGAGACGCGTGCCATAGCTGGCCTGCAGCCAGAACTGCACATCGTTGGGATCCTCGTAGGGGCTGCGAACCAGCACGAACTGCGAGGCGGAAGAGGTGTTCCAGCCGAAGTCGAGCAGACCGGGCTTCATGAGCATGACACGGTTGCCCGTGCCGATGGCGACATGGGAGATGAACTCCAGACCGGGGCAGAGGGCGTCCTCGCGAATCTGTGTCTTCACCTGCTCCATGGTGGGCATGTCGAACGCCTTGACCTTGTTGCGGAAGGCGGCACGGACGTTGACAAGCACGTTCTCCGGAATGTAGAGCAGCGGGGCACCACCGATGTTGCTGCGGAGCATGTTGTGAGCACCGCCGATGAAGTCGACCAGGTTCTCGTAGGCAGCCGTATCGTTGCTGTCCACAGGGGCGTCAAAGGCTCCGGTGGGGGCATAGTTGCCGCGGGCTGCGGTGATGTTGCCGCCGGTGATGAGGGCGTCGATGATAGCATCGAAGCCGTTGAAGCACGAGAGGGCGTTGACGCCTTCGTCGTTACGCTCGGCGGGGAACAGGGCAAACATCAGGTCTTCGGCGTGAGTCTTGATCATCGTCTGGATGATCTTATACTCCAGGGGGTGCTGCTTCGTCTTGTTGTCGAAGGGTTTGCCACCGAGGAACTGCACGTCGGTATCCTTGTAGTTCGTGATGTTTTCCTTGGCCGAGAAATAGGTCTCATAAACCGAGAGGTCGGAGCTCTCGTAGGCGAGCATGCCATCCTTATAGGAGACTGTGAGACCAGCCACGTAGGGACGGGTACCGCCGCTCTTGCGACGCTCGTTGTGGATGACATCCTTCATGTCCACCTTCATCACGTTCAGGCGGAGGGCCTTGATGGCCTCGGTCAGCGCAAAGGCCGGCAGCTGGCGAAGCAGAGGATCATACTTCTCAGCAGCCTTGCGCAGACCGTCAACAGTTACAATTTTTGCCATGGATAGGAAAGGTTAAAAGGTTAGTTGTTCGTGGCTGATTAGTCCAGCATGCCGAGCTTGTCGGCGCCGGCAATGATGGAAGCGTAGTCGTCGGTATTGGCAGCTGCCTGGAGGAACTTGTCCACGTCGCTCAGCGTCTCATCGGCAGGATCACCGGCAGGGTTGAGGTCGGGCGAGGGGACGGCCGACTTCTTCAGGTTCTCAACTTGCTGCTTCAGGGCGGACTCGGAAGTCTTGAGCGAAGCAATCTCGCTGTCCTTGGATGCCAAGGCGGTGGCGTGAGAGGCGATGACATCCGAGAGCTCCTTCGTCTTTGAAGCCAGCTCCGTGGTCTTCGTCTCCAGCTCGCTGCGCAGACGCGCCATCTCGCCGTCAAGCGACAGCAGCTGCTCGTCGGTCAGCTCTGTTTCCTGAGCCTTATCCTTCGGAATACCGAGGAAGGCCAGCACAGCAGAAAGGGTTTCTTTCAGTTTCATAGGCTGTTTTTGGGGGTTAGAGGTTGGTAATGAGGGTATGTAGTTCACATCGTTTTTCAGCGAAAGGGCAAGTACGTTGTCCGAGGGGCCATAGAGGCGCACGGCGTTGGCGTTGGCGGGAATATCGACGAAGCTGGCCTCCATGAGTTCCCACTCCGTTACAGACTCGCGCGTCTGGCCGGGAAGAAGATCCTTCTCGTTCTTCGACGTCGAGATGACGACAAGGCCGATGGAGGTGGCGCTGATGGTGCCCGCCTCCACCTTGGCGCAGACAAGCTTCGACAGATCGTCCACACAGTCGAACACCGGCACGGCCGTGATACTTTCGTCCGTCACCTCGATGTCCTCCCAGTGGCCGATGGGCTTAGACTCGCCCCAGTACTGGTTACCCTCATCCCTGAAGTGCATCCAGAGCATGACGGGGTTCTTCTTGAAACGCTCCAGACGGCCGCCGCTCGTGATGACGCGGTAGCCATAAGAGTTCAGACTGTTGTCTGTAAGAACAAAGCGCTTGTCAATCTTCTTGGCCATAGCATGATTATTTACGCTACAAAGATAGGCAGACGCACCCCGCGCGAAAAAGACTAAAAACGCTATTGCAACCCTTGGTAAGGGACCTCCGAGACAAGTTTCAGCCGATAGTTGTGACCGTCGGCTGCTGTCGTGCCTGGTACCCGCACCAGCGAACCGTGCATCGGCCATTCCTTGGTGCCATAGAAAACGACGTCACCCGAGGCGTAGAAGCAGCGCAGCAGGCAACCCTTCACCGTCGCCAGCGAAGCATAGCTCTTCAGCGGTTCCGTCACACGGAAGAGGTTCAACGTCGCCTCCGTATGCAGCAGCTTGCCCGCATCGGAGTCCTCTACGTCGGGGCTGACCGTCGAACGAAGCTGAGCCAAAGGGAGCGACACCCAGACAGCACCCGGCTCTAACACAAGCGACACTACGTAGCCGTCGGCAATCTCAACCGACGCTACTTCGTCAATACACACAATGTCCGCGGCCACAATACCGCCAAGCCTATTCTCTATTTCCATATTATAGGTGTTTTGTAGTGATTCTGTAAAAATCCGCCCAGGGACGGAAGACAAAATGAACGAAAATCGGCATGCATTTTTAAGATTTTTTTGCAGAAAAATGGATGTCTATGCGCTCTTTCTTCTCACGCTGCTGCATCCGCTGGTAATTCTTCAGCAGCATGTCTTCGTTTGACTGCGTCAGACCGTTCACGCTGATGAAGAGTAGGACGGCGTCAAGGATCCTGTCGCCATAGACATGGACACGCCTCGACATGAACAGATGGAACTCCCGCCAGTACATCCGATATACGGCGCTCGCGATGCGCCCCTTCGCCTGGCGGCTGATGAAGTTCGTCCGGCTGGTGACGCGGGCACCGCCCTGACGCTTCGGATCCGGAAGGATAACCTCGACGTTCCCCTCCTCCTTCTCGCCGATGGGCCGCTTGCGCAGACTGTCATAGACCATCTCATACAACCGGCTGCTCGGCGGCAGCTTCACCATTCCGGGCTCTCCGGCAGGGTAGCGCTTCTGCAAGTACTCCGCAAGATAGGGCTTCAGGGTAAGTTTAATGGTATACATGGCACTTTCAATGGACAAATAAATCGTACAAAGTTACTGAAATACATGTAAAAAAGCAAGTGAATTGCTGTTTTTTTTCGGGGAATGAAACAACTTTTAACGCCCCGCACAAAACTACCCGTTCAAAAAATGGGGTCAAAAATCGTGCAAACTCTTTTTTTGTGCAAATGTTTCACGTGAAACGCTGATTATTAGCGCGTTTAGTGCTGTACAAAAAACGTACAGTTTCCGCACTGCCCGTACTATTTCGCCAATTCGTGCGAATCGTGCAGAAGTGTGCAAAATCGTGCAAAAATCGTGCGGACGTAGTACGTTGATTCCCTTTGCGTTTAGCGTGCCTTCCGTACGTTTCGTACGAAAGTACGATTTTTTCCCTATTTATAGGGTAGGGTATTTTTGAGAGAAGAAAATTTTTAAAAAAAGAATAAGAGCGCCCGCGGTTTTTCGCAGACGCTCTTGATAGTGAGGCCGTTCGCTTGTGCGGCTTCCCCCGCACCCCCTCCTCATCACGCCAGTCCGGCTGTACGGTTGTCCAAATGCTTTTTGATTTAAATAGGGGAGTCAAGAGGGGAAGCGGTTCGGATGAAACGCTGGGCGGCCGAGCCGCCCAGCGGAAGGAAGAGGGGTTGAAATGCTCCAGGATCGACATCCAATAAAACCCCGCAGGACTATGGGAAGACTGCGGGGCGGGACAGAGGTTCTGCTGGATTGGTGGGCGAGGCTGCCTGTGATAGAACCCTTAGCTTAACGCACGACAAAGGTATGGAGCCGTTGTTGAACCGGTAAAGACAAATCAGGCGATGCGGACGTAGTAGCGGCCGTTCCATCGGAGGACCTGACGGCGGATCACAGGCGCCCAGGAGACATGCACCCACTGGGGATAGGCGGCAGTGCCCTTTTCCCAAATGAGCTGGTCGAAGGGGAGATGGTCGGCGATAATCCGGAAAAGGCGGGCATTGTCCGTCAGGTCGCGGGCACGGATGTCGGCGGCCTGACCGAGCACGTGCTGCGAGCTGGGGGCGCCGCCAAGCAGCGTGTTGAGCATCGGGCTGCGGTAGCCGCTATTGACATAAACGGGACGGCCGTAGAGCTCGCGCAGGGGGTCGAGGACGTTGGCCACGAGCCGGCACAGGTTTTCCTCTTCAGCTCGCCCGGGCGTGTTGGCCATATGGCGCGCTTCAGCATAGTCGCTGTGGCAGAGCTCGGAAAGGGTGAAGTACTTCATAGGGTATGACCTAAGCATCTTCTTCCGGCGCGTTCCACAGTACGCCGAACAACAGTTCTTCGACGATGCCGCTAAACACGTCCTTTGCCTGTCCCCCGGGGCTGTCTTGCCTGTTCTCGTCCTGCAGCTTCCGCCACTCCTCGTAGGGGATGGTCTTCACGCCATCCAGCGTGACCTCCTCGTCATGCAGCTCTTTCCGCTGCCGCACCAGCAAGCGGTACCGACCGTTCATCTCTTCCAGTTCCTTCCTCTCGCTCTCCGACGGCTTCTCCAGCGATGCCAGTTCGGCACGCCTCATGTCAAAGGCCTGTGCGTCCTCGATGCCACATTCATTCACCAGCTCGTCGTCCTGCGCCAGCAAGGCGTTGAATGCCTTACGTACCTGGCTCTTGAGTTTGAATACCTTGTACGCGTGAGCCATGCTCACCGTGTGCTGCGTAGCCTCCAGCACACCGCCCTGCACCAGGGCCAGAATCTCTGAATTCTTCATTTCATCTTGTTTTTTGGGTTAATACTATTTAGATGTCTTCTTATATGTCAGCTCTCTGCGAACTGCTTCAGTTCCTCCCACTCCTTACGGTATGGGGCCACCATGTCGTCTGTGGGGTTACACTGTGCGAGCTGCTCCAACCCGTACCGGTAAGCCTCTTCCCACGGGTAGGCGTCCAGCCATCTCGGGTCGTACTCAGCGAAGAACCTCACAAGGTCTGCGATGCACAGGGTCTTGAACAGGGCTGTTTTGAAGGCGTCGGCCGTGTGTGTCAGACTCCCCGCATTGTACATGTAATGGTAGCCCTGTCCGCCCACGAAGCACACCAGGCCCGCCCACCAAAGCAATTTCACGCAAGTCGGAACATCTTCTATATACCGCCTGTCCGAATAAGGCACCTTGCCGTATAGCGACCTCCTGACGAGGCGGTTGTTCAGGAACATCGTCGTCTGCATGAAGTAGTCCGCTATCTTTGCGTCGCCCTCCACCGTCCTTTCCGCATAGCTCATCTCGCACACGCGGCCGTCGCCTCCGTGCATCGTGACGCCGCCTGTCACGATGTCGGCGTCCTCTTCCATAGCTTTCCGCGCCAGTCGCTCCACATAGTCCGGCTCTATCCAGTCGTCGCCGTCCAGCAGCAGCACGTAGTCGCCCGTCGCGTAGCTGATACCCCTTCGGCGGGCCAGCCCTGCACCGACGTTCCTACTGCAGAGCAATACGGTCACGTCAGGATATTTCTCGGCAAGCTCGAAGAGAACGTCACGGGTGCCGTCGGTCGATTTGTCCTCAACGACTATCACCTCCACGTCATCCCACGTCTGCCATACAGCACTCTCCACAGCCTTCCGCAGCGTGTGCCCGACATTGTAGGCCGTTATAACGATGCTCACCTTCATGGTATGCTCATTGCCAGTCGTGGCTGTCAAGGCTGTAGCCCCGGCTCTCTATCAGGGCCGCTATCTCACTCTCGCCGGAGGCTTCCACGACAAATCCCCCGGCCGTCGCCAGCACCGCCACTTCGGTATCCGACCCGTATTCGCAGGCATAGACGATGAAATCCACGTCACCCGTCACGCCTAGCGTGGTCTTGTCACATACCTCCACCAGCCTGTGCCCGACGGCGTTCAACGTCATGCCAGACCAGTCATACTGGGCCTCGCTGCTGATGGCTCTTCCCGTTGCAGAGTCATATGCCTGCACCCAGACCTCATCGAGCGTCATCGCCGCACCGGAATAGTTGTAGAAGGCGACCGCAAGCGACCATCTCGTCTGCCCGTTCGCGCCATCAACACCATGCTTTCGCATCCATGCCAGTCGGAGCTGTACCGTCGGAATGGTGCTGTTACGGCGGACAAGCTTCAGCCCCGTTGCTGTCGCTTCGCTGCCGCGGACACAAAGCGTCGTCCCTTGTGGTATGTCGCTCAGCAGGAGCCTTTGGGAACAAAAGAACGTCTTCAGCTTCCACCCCTTCATGGCTGTAATGCCCGCGACAGTGTCCGCGTTGGAGCCGGTGGGCAGCTCAATGTAAATCCGCAGCCAGTTGCCAAGATTGTCGCTGTGCCTGCCTGCCGCGCTACCCCACAGCATGTAGTCAACGTGCCCGTCCACCTCGTCCGTGTGGTACAGGACGCCGCAAAGGTACATGTTTTTCGGGTTGAAATCCGTGTCGCGCAAGGCAATGCAGGTGCAGAGTTCGTCAAACGTAATGTTGCCTCCGACGACAACATTCCCCACTTTCCGGCTTTCTGGAAGGCCGCCCGGCAGGATGGCATCGGCTATGACCTTCCACGTGCCGCCGTCCTGATAGACGCCGAACTCCAGACCGCTTTGTACAAAAGGCAGTGGGCTCACGGCGTTCCCGTCATAGCCGTCGAAGTCCAGAATCCTGAACGGGATGAAGCTCGTACCCTGATCCTTCAGCGGGGGCTCATAGCGCCAGCGAAGCGTCGTAACGCGTGTGTTGATTACCCTCTCCCCGTCAAGGACCAGACCCGCGAGGAAGCCTGTTGATGGCAGCCCGTCCACGCTCGTAGGCAGCCCGTCAGCCAACACCGACCCCGTCCCTGTTGTAATGGCCTCATTGAACAGTGCCTCGCCTGACGGAATCTCCATGCCGTAGGCCATCTTGAAAGGCCTACCTGTGTACGCATCCGTCCTGTAACCCTCGCCGTTGCCTTGCTGGCGTGCCATTATCTGCGCCGCCGTCGCGTCAGGGCCGAGGAAGCTCTGCGAGCCCGTGAAAAACACCGGCTTAGCCTTCGACCAGCAGTTAATCTGGCCTACATAGGCATTGCTTTCCGCATACGTGGGGTTTGTGCTCACACCTTCGGCATGGCCGTCCTCGTAGTCTTTCATGCCCTGACAAAGCGTGCCAAGGTCGCGGGAGGCAAGCCCGATGCCCTTAGCGATATCGTCGAGGCTGACACCCTTAGGAGGGGTCGTGCTCGTGTCTCTGTAAATCTTTCCGTTATTAACTGGCATATATCTTCGTTTTTTCTGTTCTTTTTCGTTCGTTACAGCGCCTTCGTATATTTGGCCAAAACCTTCCAGCCCGACGAGTAGCCTATCTCAATGAAGTTGACTTCGACTGTGCCGCTGTTGGGACAGGAATAATAGTATAACAGGATGCTCGAGCTGCCTCTGCTTCCCACATGTACGTCCAGACGCACGTTGTAGCTCACCCCGTTCATGCTTTCCACCGCCCTTACGTGCAGTCTCGCCCTCCCGTTGGCAATGTTCGTCAGAAAGTTCGGGAGGTTCAGGACCGAGGTGGGGATGGACGTCCCCGCCGTGTAGCCGAACACGGTCGTCAGGTTATACTCATAGACGCCCTTGACGTTGCCGCCGTTCGCGTCGATAATGCTGCTGCCGTACAACGTCAGCGAGGCCGACCGGGAGGAGTTGCCGACATACACCTCCCCGCCCGATCCGCCCCACAGGGCTTTCGCAACCACCCCGTTACCCGCCACGAAGAGGCCCTTCCCCGAGGCAAGCGTGACGTCCTGGCCGAGCAGGGCCGCACGGCTGCCCTCGTCCCACGACATCACGTTATACACGCTTCCGCCACCCTCAAGGAACCACAGCGACCCGCCAGGGGCTATCTTCACACCGTCCAGCGTCGCCGTCCCGTCCTTCACTCCTGACAGCGACGCACCCAGCGTCACGGCGTAGTCATACACCTTCTGCACAGCATGGGCATTGAACACCGTCCCCGCGTCGCCCGCCGACAGCGCATCGCCCATGTGGCTCCAGTCCAGAACGGTCTCCACCACGCTGCTGCCCGCCGGCACGCCGTCGCTCACGCCGCCGCCGCTCACACTGCTGTCGCTGTAGAAAGGTAGGTTCGTGTGAAGGTATCTCACCCCACCGACGGTCTTGACCTCTAAATAGTCCGACGTTCCGCCGTTGAACCCTATCTTCTGCCCCGAAGCCACCGTCAGACCGGCGCTGAACGTGGCCACGCCCGTCGACGTCAGCGACGCTACCGTCGTCGCACCTGCACCCAGCGTCCCGTTCACATGCAGCAGGTATAGCGGATCGGCAATGCCGATACCCCAGTAGCCGCTGTTCGTCGCTCCGCTATACGTCTTCGAGCCCGTGTACGTCAGCGCACCCATGTATCCCGCATAGCTCGTGCCTATCACCAGCGGGTAGTAGTACGCGTCCTCATAGCTGTACAGCTTCCATCCTTTTACCGTGTCGCTGCTGTTGCTTAGGCCGAACAGCTGTAGCGTCACGTCTGACACGTGCGTCCCCTCGTCATAGGTCACCGTGTCATACAGGTGAAGCTCCCTCGCATGCAACGGCCCGTAGGGCATGGTCGCCGTGCCTATCGGCCGCGTCCGCGCTGCATCGGGCGTCATGGCATGCGTCGTCAGCTCACCGCCCACATACAGCTTCTTGGCAATGTAGGCGCCGCCGCGTATGTCCAGCGCAGCGCTCACTACACCTTCCGAAACGCTGTAGTCCGTTGTCAGCGAGCTGGTCACCTTGCCCGTCGACGTAACAGACGGCACCGTCAGCGCGCCCGTCAGCGTCAGGGACCCAAGCTTGCTCGCCGCTCCGCCCACGCCCAGGTAATAGGAACTGCTCCCCAGACGCACCTGGCTCGTGAAAGTCTTGATTCCCGCCACCGTCTGGTCGCCCGTCAGCGACACCGCGTCCGTGATGCCGTAGCCGGATAGCGTCGTCGGCTTACCCGACACAATCTTATCCCATCCCAGCCCGGGGATGTCGGACGCATTGAGCAGCGAGCCCACGTTGCCCGTGTGCAGGAGGGCATGGGTGTCGTACGTCACCCCGTCCGTGCCTATGCACAGCTGGTGCTTGCCCACAGCGTCCACCCACCACTCCGTGTTCGCCTGGGGGCTCAGCACCAGCTTCTGCGCCGTGTTGTGGAACCCGATGTAGCTCGTCAACGCCCCGCCTGCCGCATAGCTCGCCACAAGGTACTTGGCCCTCGACGTGTCCACGTCGTACGGCACCGCCCACGGCTCTCGAAGCGACTCCAGGCGTCCTTTCACCGCCGATGCCGTCAGCGCCCTCGTCGTCCCGCCAATCCGCAGGCGGACAGCGTCCGCACCGTCGCACTCCAGGGCGAATTCCTCCACCCAGCCCTTCGTCACCAGGTCGGCGCCATCGTCAAATTCACCAAGGTTCTTCATCGTCCATCCAGCCTATCCAGTCCATCCAGCCTATCTGCCTACAACCACCACCTTGAACGTCTTTCCTGCAGACGCTGTGCCCTGCGCCTGCCCGAAGACGAGCTTCACCGTGTCCTCGCCCGTAATCGTCACGTCCGTCATAACCAGCTCCCACCCGGCCGAGTCGCTTCCCGTGTAGAGGAACACCGCCACGTTTCTCGTCCCCAGACCATGCGTCACCGTCTTTTCCGTGACGCCGGTCAGCGTCACGCTCCCCGCAAAGCTCTTTGTCCGGTAAGCGCTCGCCAGGCTCACCGTCCTGCTGCCGCTCGACGTGATGGCGGCCGCGTCGCTCACCGTTATGCCCGTCCCGGCCGTTATGGTCACGCTCGTCACCGTGCCCGTCTTCTTCAGGCCGGCAAAGTTCGTCTCGTTCACGTACGACGTGTAGTTCCCCGAGTGCAGCAGCTTCACCCACTCCGGCCAGCTCTCTGAAAACACGCCATTGCTCGTCTGGGTCGAGCACGCTCGGTACCAGATGTCCTGTCCCGACGTGGGGAAGGCTATCTGGGGCAGCAGGTTGACGGTCCCGTCCGTCTTGCCCACGGCCCTCGCCATCTGCAGCAGAAGGCCGGCATTAACGGGGGCATGACTGTCGCCGATGGCTCCGAGGCTGAACAGTGACAGCCACAGACCCGCAGAGTCCGGGAAGTTGTTGAAGTCTGCCGTCTCTCCGTCAAGATAGCCGAAGCTCTTCAGCGCCACGTGCGACGCCTCACCCTTCGTCACCGTCAGGGTCGTTCCGCTCTTCGCGACGCCTGTCACCACGTCGCCCGCCCCCGACACGGTCAGCGTCGTCGCACTGCCGCCTTCCAGACTTGCTATACGCCCCCCGAGCTCCGTCCATATCCTGTTCACCGTGTAGGCGTTGAACACCTTGGTCGTGTCGCCGTCGGTCAGTGACGATTCCAGGCCGCTCCAGCCCAGCACCGTCTCCACCACGCCGCCGCCCGACGACCCGCCGCCGCTCACGCCGCTGCCGCTCACGCTGCCGTCGCTATAGAACGAAAGGTTCGTATGAAGGTATTTCACCCCGTCAACGGTCACTACCTCCAGATAGTCCGACGTCCCGCCGTTGAATCCTATCTTCTGGCCCGACGCCAACTTCAGGCCAGCACTGAACGTCGCCGCACCGCTGAAGGTCTTCGCACCCGCCAGCGTCTGCACACCCGTCGTCACCACACCGCTCGCCGTGGCCGATGCCGACGGAACCGCCACCGCCGTGCTTGTGTTGCCCATCGCCTTGACCTTCAGTGTCGGGCCGGACGTCGTGCCGCCCGTCCATGTCACCACGGGCGTGTCCCGCACTACCGTGCCGCGCAGCTCCTGACCGCTCATCACCAGGTTCACGTCGCCGACCGCCGTCGAGCCGCCACGCAGCGTCACCGCACCTGTCACGCCGCCCAGCGTCGTCACGTAGTTCGTCAGGTTCGTCTGGATAACGTCGTAGCTGCCCTGCGTCGTGCCCGCGCCGTCCTGGTTCACAATCACCATGTCGCCGGCCTCCACAGCAACCGTCCCGAACCAGCCGCTGCCCGTCACCTTGAACGTCCAGCCCTTACCCATCTTCGACAGGTCAACGGTCGTCCCGCCTGCAACCAGGCCTCCGCCCGATGACGAACTGCCGGATATCGTGAATTGCGACGCCTGGATGCTGCCGCTCGAACCCGCGGCAGCTACCGTGCCCATATACACCATCGCGTCCGCCATCTTCAGTGCGTCTCGCACGTATGCATAGACCGCACCCGTCGACGGAATCTTCTCACCGCCGCTCACAATGTCGCTCACCGACGTCGTGAAGTCCGCCAGCATCGGTATCGTCACACAGCCCGCACGGCCGTCAAGCAGCGTTCTCCACGCCGCTACACCGTTCACCGTGCCATACACCTTCGGCGCATGCACACCCGCCGTCGAGTCAAAATACACAGCTCCCGTCTTCGCCGTCGGCGCCGTACCGCTCGGGTGAAGGACAACGTTCTGAAGCTGATTCGAATGAAGATTCAGATTGCTAAGTACATTCATATTCTCTCTTTTTTCTAAAATCTGATTACGCTAATTTCAGTTCAGGTATGCCCTCCCGCTGAACTCAGCGTTGAAGACCACCCTCACCGTGTCCTTGTTGATGTAAAATACGTCGCCAACCACCACATTGCCCGCGTCATCCACTATCGTCACGCTCGGCCATTTGTCCAGATTATGAACAATCACCCAAACGCTCGACGCCTCTGTTTGGAGGTGCTCATAATGGCGATCTCCGCCAACACCGTCAGGCGGACTATCGCCTTCCTCCTCGATGCCATCATCGACGCCCGTCCCGCCACCCGCCACCCAGCTGTCGCTATAAAACGGTAGCGTGCTATGAAGAACATATTCCGGCATCTCAGCTGTGCCGAGATTGATGACTTCCAAACGATGACGGTTGTCTCCGAATATCAATGAACATACAATTTGGGAGAAATGCAGGTTACCGCTCACATCTGCACTGCCATCGAACTGATTCCCCCAAAGAAAAACAGGATTCTTGAACTTGACGGCTTCAGCAGTAAGTACCTGCTCGCTTAATTCTTGTGACCGTCGATTCAAAAAGTCCAGGATAGTACCTACCATCACGTTTGTCACGCTTCCGGCTTCGACGGCATCGTTGATGGCCTGGATAAGCTGGTCTATATAGGACTGAGCGGTTGTCATATCAGTTGAACTGGGCTGCAAAGACAGCCGTATGGATTCGGTAATCCGAGGGAACGGAAACAGGGAAAGAGCTGGTGTAGCTATCAGCTGAAGCAAACCTCAGCCGCAGTTTCAGCGACTGCGGCGAAGAGGTGGAGAGCTGAAGAAGCACATCTTCTGCAGAAGGGATTACTTTGACATTATGGCCACGCCACGCCAACAAAGTAACGTCAGAACTTAGAGCCATATCGACGATGTTCATCAGGTTCGGCAGGTCGAGCCATGAAGATACAACTACCAGCTCAGGACGAATAGGCGTTCGAAGGCTGTTCTCCTGGAGGCTGTCAGATAGGGCGTCGTATGAGTCAGCTGCAGCTCCGCCCTCATCGTCTCCGATATACAGGGATCTTCCGTTCAGTATAAGGGAGCGATAGATGCCGTCGGCATCAAGATAGCGGAGGGTATAGGTGGACGTTCCCATCAGCCTGCGGCGATATCTGCGTCAACAAAACGGAACTCAAAAACAAGACTCCCCGGCGAGAAGGAAGCCAGCGCCACCTCATAGTTTTCGCACTTTGCCGTCACCTTTCGATCGGCGCCACGGTAGGATAGCAAGGTGACATCCTCGCTCTGCAGCAGCTCCTGAAGGAACATCAGTTCAGACTCCGTCTGATAGCCGGTGTTCATGGTGATGACAGGACGGGCCTCAATACGGCTCCGAGCTTCTTCGAAACTGTCTGTCAACTCATCGTATTGTTGGAAGGTAGCATCTTCGCCTGAGTCAATACCCTGACGGGCCAGACCGCGAAACTCGACCACACAATAGCATCCGAGAGAATCAAGGAAACGTACAAGGTAAGCGTCTTTTGTCAGGGGAGACGGCTCAAAGACAATACTGCAGCATTTCCCACCGTATCCGAATACATCGAAGTGGTCAGGAACATAACCATAACGAGTCTGCCAGTAGGCACGGAGCCGTGACAGGTTCAGCGCTGCAAAACTTCCAACGGCAGCATCTGAGGTATAGGTGTCTTCACCGCACTTCAGCTGAAGATTGGCCGGGACAATCATCGGCAACGGAGCTATCTCCGTCTCCTTCATCTTAATCAGCGACGACGTGCCACGCGAAGTGAAGAAAAAATTGGTAACGTTCATGAAACGGACGGTGAAGATGTTTCGGTTGCCAAGCGAACGAACAGTCTGCTTAGACACACCACCCAAATAAACGGAAAGCGAGCGCTGAACCGGAGTGTTGTCATCATCCCATACCTCCACTACCACGTTCACCATTTGCCCAGTGATAGGAATAACTATGTTTTGGTTGTCGTTGCTACATAGCTGTGCGGCCAGATAGGGCTGAATGAGCTCGCCAAGAAAAACAGAAAAGGCGCCTGAGCCGCTGCCGGTGAAGACATTATCTCCGCCGACTAAGACGCGGTAGAAGGCGATGCCGTCCGATGCCACGGATAGCTTGATAGGGTTGCCCACAAGAGCCCTCCCCGAAGGGGTTAAGGTGACTGCAAGACTCATAGTAAGGCAAAGGTATAGTCCAGAGGATATAGTATAAAGGACAAAATTGACAACTTGGCCTTCTTTCCTATTGCCGTGCAAAGGTAGCAGCTGCCGTCAACCGCAGTAAAGCGAGCTGAAGGGGAACGCCCCTGCCAATCTTTTCAAAACTTTCCAGAACTTTCAAGTTCGCTCCAACCTGGAAACTTTTGTCCCCTCCGGAAAACATTGGCCAATTCACTTGACTGCGTATCCGGCTGCTGCTGATATAAGCACGTCAATAGAAGAAAACCAAGTTCAATTTATGTTTAACCTTAATTCAATCTCTATGGGAACTGAACTTATGGCCGCTGAACCTACTCAGCAATTCGATTTTACCACCAACAAGGTGCAGTGTATGACACTTGACACGCTCAAGCGAACCGTCAAGGAGAAGGATTGGGACGGCAACCCCGTCAAGGGAATCTACCATTACGAGGCCATCGAGCGGGTTGGCGAGATATGCAATCGCTACAATCTCAACTGGAGCATCCACGAGATCTTCGCCAGCTCTACTGGACCAAAGGCCATGATGGGCGTGTCTGTCGCTCGAGAACTCGAAGAACAGTACGGAGAGAAAGCTGTTGAAGCCCATATCCTCCGCCGCGTCTTCGCAACCATCGACATCCGCAACTGGGAGACCGACGAACTGACAACGGCACTGGCCATCTCATTCCATCAGGACGGACTAACTTTCGCCATCGGACCTTGCGTCAAGATTTGCCACAACCAGTGCATTCTTGGCGCCCTTCATCGCTGCTCCAACTATGGAGGAAAGGATAAGCTTACCATCGAACAGATGTTCGAGCGCGTCGACGGATGGCTTAAGAACTTCGAGACCGAGATGACGGAGGACCGCGAAAGAATCCGCCGCCTGAAAGAGCGGATCTTGTCTGCCACCGACATCTACGTGCTCATTGGTATGCTGGTGACTGAACGCGTCACGCATGACAGCAGCGCCATCAACGCCAAGATTAGCGATGACGAGAAGGTGAGGCAGTACGCCCTTAACCAGGCGCAGATATCCACGTTTACCGAAAACATGCTGCTGCTATCGCGTGAAAAGGCAGAACGGGGACAACTCGTCACCGCATGGGATGCCTACAACGTGGCAACCGAAATCTACAAGCCGGGCAAGACAGACTTCCCGTCTATCATCCCGCAAAACGCTGCCATGGCCGAAATGATACTTGATTTCTAGCAGGAGGGGCTTCGGCCCCTTCTTAATATATTCAAGTCATGAATACGATAGTAATGAAACAGTTCCGGGACCTGAAGGCGAAACATCCTGACGCCATCCTCCTGTTCCGGTGCGGCGACAACTACGAAGCATATAACGAGGATGCCGACGCCACGAGTGAAATCCTCGGCCTGGCGATTCAAAGCGTGCCCGGTACGCGATGGACGCAGTTCCCGCACCACCAGCTGGACATCAACCTGCCGAGACTCGTAAGAGCCGGCAAGCGTATTGCCATCTGCGACCAGCTTCAGCCGCCGAAGCCGAAAGGGAATACGAGAGGGCTGCTGTTAGAGAAGAAAGCGAAATCAGAGCCGATACAACTAAGCCTATTCTGATATGGAAACAGTAGTGCCGAACCTGGCCAGGGAGATTGAGAAGTTCAGCTACCGAAACGGACTGAGGATGGCCGAGACTCTTACAGCTCTCCTCGATTATATCATCGGTTTTGCCGACCCCGACGGCAAGCCTGTTGAAGGATGGAAGTACAACCAGGAGCAAAATGAAGGATTCTACTCGCTGATGAGATGCTACTTCCTGACGATGCAGGAAAAGCTGAAGGGAGACAGATGGCATGATGCCTTTGGCGATCTGTTCCTGGAGTTCGGGGCAAACAAAAGCGGACTCGGCCAGGTATTCACGCCGAAGCACATCTGCGACCTCATGGCCGAATGCTCAATAGGAGAGATAGACGAGGAACCGAAGTTCTGTTGCAGAGGATTCGGCAAGAGAATAACAGTCAATGACCCGACATGCGGAAGCGGACGCATGCTGCTGGCCGCTGACAGCGTATTCCGGAAGAGAGAACTGCCGAAGCCTTATCTGATAGGAGAGGACATAGACCCGACTTGCTGCAAGCAGACGGCGGTGAACATGATGATGCATGGCTGCTTCGGCGAAGTCATCTGCCATGACACACTTACAGAACCAGGCGAGGTAAGGGTCGGCTACATCGTCAACGAAGGCCTGTATCCGTTTCCCGCAGTTCCTACAATCCGACGCTTCAGCGACCCGGGAAGATTCGTCGGCTGCAGGGTATGGAACTACAGGAAAACAATAAAGGAGACCGAGCCGACCGGCACAACGGAAAGACTGCCGCAGCCCGTTCAGCTGAGTCTATTCTAAAAGAGGGCACGCATTGGCGCACCCTCTTTCAAAAACAACTCAAGCACATGGGCGCTCCTTTCGCCCGGTTAAAGTTAATAATGATTGTTACCTGCCTTTCGGCGTGGAGGAGTCCGGACTCGAACCGGCGCTCAGCGAGCTTTCAGGACATCACAAGTTCAAGGGCAGGAACTTTGAATCATATTGCCATCGTATTTATTCCATCGTCTTGCTCCATTTAGACGCTTTCTCCCCCGAGATTGCCCGTGCTGTTTCGGGCCGTCACCGGTTTAAGGCCTTTACACGGGGATTCCG
Source organism: Bacteroidaceae bacterium (assembly GCA_024697785.1). Lineage (GTDB taxonomy): Bacteria > Bacteroidota > Bacteroidia > Bacteroidales > Bacteroidaceae > UBA1189. The sequence goes on from JAILEU010000079.1 coordinate 52,587, forward strand.
TTCCGTTGGCACTGGTATATAGAGAGGGTACTTTCAAATATGTCCAAGTATAGAATCCCTATTATCCCGTAAGTCCACCTCGCGACCGTCTGGATAGATGCAGAATAGTTTCTTCCAAAGACCGAGCCTTTCATCGAACACCTTAACGATTATCCCTATCTCGGGATGGTGTAGTTTGCCTTCCATGCTCTTAGCATGAAGCATGGCTTCACTTCGGGCGTCCTCCATGGTCAACTCCTTGGGAGGAGTAGCTAAGGCTCCGCCATAGCAAAAGATAAAAAGATGTTTCAGTTCCATAGGACGGAATAACCTTATAGAAGATGAGGGTTGTCATGAATGTTGCCGACAACTTCCGCCCATTCATGCGTTGGTGACAGAGTGGGAAACTCATCATCCAAATCACCACCCCAAAGAAAGGCGAAAACACCTCTGACAAAGCGGACTTCAAGGAGTTCTTTTTCTGCATAAAAAGACAGTATATCTCCTTCATATATCTCCTTCCCGGTCTTGTCTCTTAAAGAAGTGAATTGAGATATGGTCTCGGGTCGAACAGCCTCATTCATCCAACCGCTCTCAGGGTCTCAATAGTTAATAGAATACTCTTCGTCCGATGGATCTGTGCCAGAACGGAAGAGGTCACCGAAAATCCATCTGGTATTTCGCAATGTCTTAGCTCTGAATTTAATTGTTCTCATTAGTAAGTCATATCTTAATTAGGTCAGACTCATACCATACTTTGCAGAGGAAGCGATACTTCTCGGGCAGATAGCTGGTACCGACGACCACAGCTAGCCCAGAAAGGGATAGCTGATAGAGTCGTTCAATGAGCTCAGGGCTATGGCGGAAGTCGAGGAAGTCGGCCAGCACGAAATAAGGATCTGAAGCCAGCACGCTCTCATCGACCACAGGGACGATGATCTTACGGGCATCGCTCCTAGTACGAGCAAAGCCAAAACGAACGGCAAGAGACGCAACAAGAGTGCGTCTAATAGCTGGATCGCTACAGAAGACAACGTTAATCTTTCTCGGCTTCATTGAATAGCATTCATTTTTTTTATACCTGAGCAGTCCGGCAACATCTCATAAACGACGGCCTTACGACGCTCTTTCTTATCCATCTTGGCATAGGAATGCTTCGAAAGAAAGGCGCGCCAGCAGAGCCATTTCACAACGAGGTTGTATTGTCTCGGAAGAGAGGTGCAGTCCGTTACGAGCAGCGTGCCCCCAAGAGGCAGAGCCTCTAATCTGGCATTAAGCATGCATGTGAACTCAACAAAGCGCGTTGAGTCGAACCTTATAAATACCTCCAGCTCTGAAGGAGAATTGAGTGCAAAACTACGAAAGTCAGGCATCGGGCTTGATTTTTCGATACAGCATATCACAAGGAAGAAGGCCATTCTCCTGGAGCAAAAGAAGTAGGCGTAGAGCTCGGGCACTACAATGAAGACGGGCAACTGCGCCTTCTGGAAGAATCGGCACTGGCTGCTGGCCATGGACAACAAGCATATCGCACAGAATGGCCGCATCATGATTCTGTAGGTTAGAAAATTCAACCTCATACAATAGCGGCTCATAAGGGGAGGGGGAGGGGCTAGGAAACAACATCAGGAGAAGGCTTAAAATCAAAACCAAATTGAACCTGAATACCAGGCTTGATATAACGTCGTTTCTTTGACATCATAATAAAGAGCTGAAGGGTTAAAGGGCTAATCTGCCACATCTTCAACCGGCCGAGCAATGTAGCTATTCGTCGCCTTAAGGTAGTAGGTGACGTAGCCAGAACCCAAATACATGCCCCAAGCACGCGCGGCACTGTACTCGGTACTCGTCCAGTACAAGCCTTTAAGAGGAGACCCGCCTGCATCCTGCAGAGCTTCATTTATCACGTCAATGAAAGCTTCTATGATGTGAGCCTGCTTCTTTGTAAACATCTTTTTACCCTCCTCAGCTAGAAGACGGGTTGCTTCAAACCAATTCTTGCGATCACCGTTGAAGGCGTCATGAAGGGCAATGATGAAATCTTCATCGCCGACATGGACGCGCACGCCGTCTGGCATTCCGGCATCATAGTTAATCTTTAGAAATTCATTTGTTTTCATATGGAATATAAATTAATAGTGAATTGCATCTAATGCTAATACTAAAATGGCCCATCTTCGTCTGGGGTTGAAAGTCCGTCGGGAATATAGTCAAACTTGGGCGGCTGCCCGTCCTTGGTGCCGACCATGAAGTACTCCACGCCCCCCTTTTTATAGTCAGTGACGGGCCGTCCGTCGCGATCAAACTGGAAGGGCTTGCCTGTAGTCTGATCATACATGTTTGGGTTGAACACCCAGCCATAATACTCGCAGGCTTTCTTGAAGCGTTTCTTGAACAGCGTAGGAGACGTGTTCATCTCTGTCTTCTTGCGACACTGTTCCTGCAGCTCGCTGCGTGGTAGCAGTACGCCGAAGCGCCCAGCATCGCTGAAGTATTCGCTGAACCACTGCAGGAAGCCTTCGGTAATCTCCTGGCGCAGCCGGCGGTGCTCGGCTCGGTCACCCGGAGCCTGAACGACGCCGTAGGTGAGGTACAGCTGGACGCACTGGGCAATCAGGTTCCATGTCAGCGACCATTGCAGGAACTCCCATTCAGAAAAAAACTGACAGCCGAAGTCGTCTATCGGCTTGTGCGTCTCGTTGTAATAATCGGAGAAAAGAATAATCCATTGTCTGTCTCTGAATGAGGATCCGCTGCCTACGACCGCGTGATTGGTCGGAATATAGATCTTCGGTGAACGCTCAAAGGGCAGCGTGACACGCTCGCCCCCCTTATGGTTGACCATCCAGTCGCCGGTGATGAGCGGGAAAAGCATCTCAAAGTCGAAATTCTGCTTCACGTCATCAATGAATACCAGGCGAGTTTTCTCGGTTATGCCGTCCCAGATGAACTGATCATCGAGCAGCTTATCTTTTTTGCCACCTATGTAGGCGACCGTTGTGACGCGACGCATCAGCTCGCCGACAAGGCTCTTTCCACTACGGCCGTTGCTCTCGCCGACTTCGCTCTGCTTACCGTCCATGGCTACGACAGCCCGCGTAACTCCGGCGTCTTTGATGTCCATGGACATGTAGCCAATAGCGCAGAGCTTCGAGAGCAGATGTTGCGCCATCTCGGCCTTCTCTGCTTCGTCGATCTGGCCATTGTCCTCCTTGCGCCAGGAGAAATTCGAGGTATTCTCAAGGAACCGGAGGAAATGGCACATCTCGCCAACTGGAGTTATAGTATAGGTGTAATGACCATTTTCATCCTGACTGAAATCAACCAGGGATGGGTAGCGAGTTACCTCTACATCCTTGCGCATGTCAGCCCATACATCATGGGTAAGCATGTTGTACTTCATCTCCTCGATGCCGCTTCTCGTTACACGCCAATAGACATCACGGAAGTAGAAAAACTGGCATTCGCGCGAAGGCTGAAGGAATCCGGGCTTAAGTTCCTTCAGCATGCTCAGCTTGTCAGGTCCAAGATACTGGACGCTGCCCTTCAGCAGCATCTCGAGCACCAGTTTCCCACAGTTGTCCTCGGCAAAGGTAACAAGGTAGTCGCGGACATCAAAAGGCTGAACCATGGTCACAAAATGCTTCTCGAGATGAACGAACTCATACGACCTGTCGCTAATGCGGTAGCGACCGAAACCATGTCTATGGAGAAAGTTGCGTGCATTAACATAGCTATACTGGCACTCCACGCGCTCGTTGCCGTTACGGTCTGCCTTCGTTAACTCTTCCCAAAACTTCTCATCATCATCGAAAGCTTCCGCAAGTTCCGCCTTACCATTAACGATACGATAGCGGTGGCCATGGAACGTAAATTCGGGGAGTAGGGAAAGTTCCTGAAGATGCATCTCAGCAAAAGACTGAACATTCTCCAGACCCCAGAGACGCATCAGCTGGGCATCCTTCATCGTTGAGACCTTATCGACATGGACATAGGTGCCAGTCATAACCTTCTGCGTCATCAAATGGTCTATGTCGACCAGCAGCTCATCTTCGCGTCCCTTCAGCGTATGCGCAAGGAGGTCGTCGATGCCCTTGTCGCCATTGTGGCTGATGGTGTGGCCTATATAGATCTCGACATTCAGATCGTAAGCCTCCAGGCCGCGCATGTATTCCTTGAAGTTCTTGGCTGCATGAAAGAAGTTATTCGGGCGTTTCTCGGCTGCTACGCTAACACGCAGCCCATGGCTAAGATCATTCCAGTCGGAGTCAAAGAGAAAGACAACCTCTTGAACCTTACATTTTCGTATGAAGTTCACGATGTCCTGAGGCAGAGCACCATTATAACCGAGATTCTGAATGCCACTTATGCCAAAGGATAGGATGCCATGCTTACAGGCCTTTTCGGCTTTCTTTTCGCCTTCCTGAATAAATAGCCTCCTAACCTCCTCTCCATTCTGGTAGGCTGTCCGAAGACGCTGAGGAATATAAATCGGGGTACCTGCACCATATGGCGACTTATATTTAAAACTATTCCCCTCTTTGTCTTTATGCGCTTCAGGATATTGCCATCGGACGCGATAGTAGGCCGACATGACACCCGTCCCGCGACGTTTATAGTCCTTACGTTCATAGGTGACAGGCTTTCCCTCGAGGTCGTAGTATTCGATGATGGCGTCATCACCCTCCACAATCTCGCCTTTGTCGTTCACTGTCCCAGGGCGGAAGGTTCGGGCTGTGGGCTTCGTGGCGCCGTTGCCAAGGTCAACCGTAGCCGTCACATCCTTATACGTCAGGCCGCTCTCCTTCAGCATCCGCTCGCAGAAAGACCTCCCGCCTACCTTAGACTCATGATGGATTGGGGCAGGGTCACCATCTCCAATGCAGATATTGTATTTAGAAGCCACGGCACGAAGCCCGTCTTCATAAGAACTGCTTGTGACGGCCTCCATAAGGGTGAATATATCATCGCCCTTGAAGCCACACGATTCACAACGCCATAGGCGACCCTTGTCCAACGGCGTAACATACAAACGTTGAGCCTTACAACGAGGACATAGGCCGGCATAACCGGCATCCTTTCGTGTTAGACTGATGTAGTCGCCTATAATCTCCAGTTCGCGACCTTCAGCAATCTTACGAATTTCCTGAATCTTTTCTTTAGTCATACCAAATCTCCCAGATCTGTTCAGGTGTCAGGTCGCACACTTCCTTAAAAAGAGCGTCGATACTGACTTTTGTCTCATAAGGTATATTGGGATAATCATTGACTCGCTCATAGAAGAAACTTCGACGAGGGTTGCCCAATATCACCCTCAAACGGCCGCGAACACTTCGGCGGCAATTCTCAGGGACGGCATCATAGCCAGGCCGGCAACTGTAATGAGCTTTTGTTTTCATGGGGGGGGTAATCATAGCATGCGTGTTACGCGTACAGTGTTGGACTCTTTTTGTATCTTGGTTGAATACACACGGCCACGCATAGTTCCCAATATCGACGCGGTCGACTTGACAACATCATAGCGCTCGAGAGGGTATTCGACCCAAGAGCCTATACCAAGGCCCTCCAGAATGGGGCGAATAGGCTGGTGCTCTTTGTTTTTTGCCATGATTATTTTGAATTGTAAAATAAACTTACTAACTTTCGGGTGCAAATGTAACCATTTTCATTACAAATAACAAAGAGAAAAAAGAATTTTAACATTTTGAAGAAAGATATTCCCTTACAAAAAGGATAATGTTTAACCATTCTAAAGTTTAATTTTACATCATGAAATTCGAGAGAGTAAACATGGGGGAAATAATCCTCCAAAAGATGAATGAAAAGGGGCTGAAAAAGAGCCAACTTGCAAGGTTGCTTGGAAAAAACAGGCAAGACATCGACCGTGCCGTGTTCAACAAAAGAAGCATAGATACGGAGTTCCTTTGCGAGATTTCAGAGAAGCTTGATTGTAACTTTTTCGACTACATAAAATGTAGTGAAAATGATGACAATTTGAAGGTCATTGCAAAACTCACCCTGGAGATAGAAGGAGAAAACAAAAGCAAAGAAGTGAGATTTGAATTCAAAAAAACATAGAAAAATGAAGGAGCGTAAGAAGACCCTATACACATTGGAAGAAGCCTATAAAGATATTAAAAAGGCCGAGAAAGCATTGAAACTACTTAAAAAAGAAATAAGAAACGATACTGAAGATAACTACGAGAAAGAAATAAAAGTTCATATAAAGGGTTTGTTCACGCCATACAAAAAATTAGTGGAGAGAATCAGAGTCAAAGAAAGATGGGAACAATACCAAAAAAGGAAGTTCGAAAAAGAAATGAAAGAATGGGAAGGAATACCTTCAATGGAAGATTCATAGGAGAAAGTAGCCCAAGACGTAGTCCGGAGAAAAACAAGACTTAAATTCCGAAAAGATACAATCATGCACGGAACAAAAATATATGAAAAATCGATCTTTACGAACATCAAGGGATGTTCATCTGTGCTACTCACCTCACCCTTTTTTCAGACTTCAGACGCAACGAGCTGAAGTCTTTTTTAATATCTGACGGAACAGCCTATGGCCATGCAAAACGACCGAATCATCATCCGCGGTGCGCGGGAGAACAACCTCAAGGATATTTCGCTGGAGATACCCAAACATCAGATAACGGTCTTCACGGGCGTCAGCGGCTCGGGCAAGAGCTCGCTGGTGCTCGACACCATCGCCGCCAAGAGCCGGCGCGAGCTCAACGACACGTTCCCCACCTTCGTGCAGCAGTATCTGCCCAAGTATGGCCGCCCGCATGTCGATGCCATCGAGAACCTGCCCATCGCCATCGTCATCGACCAGAAGAAGCCCAGCCAGAACTCCCGTTCGACGGTGGCTACCTACACCGATGTGGCGGCCCTGCTACGCCTGCTCTTCTCGCGCGTCGGACAGCCCTTCGTAGGCTATGCCGAGTCGTTCAGCTTCAACCACCCCGAGGGCAGCTGCCCCCGTTGTTCCGGTCTGGGCGAGATTCGCGAGCTCGACATCCACAAGCTGGTCGATTTCGACAAGAGCCTCAACGACGAGGACACCATCCACTACATCGCCTTCGGCAAGGGTGGCTGGCGCTGGATACGCTACGCCCACAGCGGGCTCTTCGACCTTGACAAGAAAATCCGCGACTATACCCCCGAGGAGCTCGACCTCTTCCTCAACAGCCCCCAGATACGTCTGAAGAACCCTCCCTCCAACTGGCCTAAGACAGCCAAGTACGAAGGACTTATCCCCCGCATGTACCGCAGCATCATCAACAGCGAGGAAGGACTGCTGCACGCCGCCGTGCTGAATCCCATGCTGCGTATGGGCGTCTGCCCCGACTGTGGCGGCACGAGGCTTAGTCCCAGGGTGCTGTCATGTAAGATCGACGGGAAGAACATCGCCGAGGTCAGCGCCCTCTCCATCACCAAAGTGAACGCCTGGATACGTTCGCTCACATCGCCTCTGGCGGCCGACCTCAAGGTGGCCATCGGCGCTCGTCTGACGGCGCTGGAAGAGATTGGCCTCGGCTACCTCAGTCTCGACCGTGCCGTCGGCACCCTCTCCGGCGGCGAGGCACAACGTTGCAAGATTGCCAAGTACATCAACTCCTCCCTCTCCGACGTCCTCTATATCCTCGACGAACCCAGCACGGGGCTTCATAACCACGACATCGAGCTGATGAAACACTCCGTGCGCCGTCTGCGCGATGCCGGCAACACCGTCCTGCTCGTCGAGCACCATCCCGAGATGATCCGCATCGCCGACCATGTTGTTGATATGGGTCCGGGACCGGGCGCCGACGGAGGGCAGATTGTCTTCGAAGGCAGCTACGACGCCCTGCTGCATAGCCGGACGGCAACGGGACTGGCACTCGGCGCTCATGGCCGTTTCAAGGAGCATCCCCGGACAGCTTCACGCCACTTTGCCCTCTCCCATGCCACGTTGCACAACCTCAATGACGTCACGCTGTCGTTGCCGCTCGACGTGTTGGCGGTGGTGGCCGGTGTGGCCGGTTCGGGTAAGAGCTCGCTGATGGAGTGCTTCCGCCAGTCGTGGCCCACGCCCGCCGACGTCGTCTATGTCAGTCAGAAGAACATCGGCGTCAGCCTCCGCTCCACCCCCGCCACCTACCTCGATGTCGCTCCCGACATCCGCAAGCGCTTTGCCAAGGCCCACCACATGAAGGAACTCTATTTCACCTTCAACGGCGCAGGCGCCTGTCCCGTCTGCGGCGGCAAGGGCGTCGTCATCTCCGAGATGGCCTTCATGGATAACATCGAGACCGTCTGCGAAGCCTGCGGCGGCCTCCGCTACTCGGACGAGGCGTTGCAATACACCATCGAAGGTTCGTTCGCTGAACATCCGGAAGCCGGCAACGTTTTTATTAAGCCAAATGACCAAAGCAAAGCTTGCTTTAGCTTTGGCATGGCGAGAAAACGAAGGATGGAATCCAAGGTTTCGTTGAACATCGCTCAGGTCTTCGACCTCTCCGTACGGCGAGCCAGCGCGTTCTTCCGCGGCACTATTATAGAGGAAAAGCTGCGTCCGTTGATGGATGTCGGTCTCGGTTACCTCCATCTCAACCAGGCCCTCTCGACCCTGTCCGGCGGAGAGCTTCAGCGCCTCAAGCTCGCCTCCCATCTGGGCGAGCAGGGCAAGATCTTCATCATCGACGAGCCTACCGACGGGCTCCATCTCCGCGATGTCCACCACCTGATTGCCCTCTTCGAGCGTATGGTCGATGCCGGCAACACGCTTTACGTCATTGAGCACAACATCGACGTCATCCGTGCCGCCGACTACGTCGTCGAGCTTGGCCCCGGCGCCGGCGAGAACGGCGGCAACATCCTCTTTGCCGACACTCCCTCCGCCCTCAAGTCCTGTCCCACATCCGTCACCGCCCCTTACCTTTGAATCATGCCGTTCAACCACACCAACAGGCCAGGCTTCTGGCTCGGGTTCATTGATTTCCTAACCTTCGGGCTGTTTTTCTTGTGCTACATGCCGTTAGGCGGTCTGCAGCAGGAGTTGGATGTCATTCTTGGCCGACGGACTCAGCGGTATTGGGTGGCGTATCTTTTAGGAATACCCACACTTTTCATTTACACGCTTGTTTGGATGGCGCGGATTGCTGAGGAGTTGAAAGCCAAAGCCATAGAGATGGGAATTGAGGGGCCCTATACATCGTGGTGGCACATGTTCGGATGGAATGTGTTTGGCCTCCCCCTGATGGGTCCAGCTGTGGCTACGCAACGGTTCTTTGACACCCTAAATAGGGTTGAACGAAAGTTAAATGAACGTTTTTGTTAAGCCAAATGACCAAAGCAAAGCATAACCATTCCTTGCCTGAAACCACAGACAGCCTACGGCCCCAGCAGTACAACCAAGAAAAACCGTAAAAAAACGAAAGCAGAGTCAAGTTTGCTTGAACCGACGCCAAACCGAGAGCCATCAAGCTTGCTTGAACCGACGCCAAGATGAGAGCCATCAAGCTTGCTTGAACCGACGCCAAGATGAGAGCCATCAAGCTTGCTTGAATGGCCGAGGCGCGAAGGAGGAAGACGAAGTCAATGGCCGAGGCGCGAAGGAGGAAGAGCGAAGCTCAACCGAAGGAGCAGCGAGCGCAGAGTCAAACTTGTTTGAACTCTGCCGAGTCGCGACGGAGGAAGAGCAAAGCTCAACTATGCTGAGGTGCATCCTGCTTTGCAGCTCTGTCCTGTGTGCTAACGGTTTTCTAGCGATAGCGGGGTTTTTCTTTTGCTCTGGTATCATCCAGTATGGATGGTGTTATGGCTGTAGGCTTTTATCTGTAAGCTGGCTTACAAGGAAAAGCCTACAGCCAGAATATCTGAGACAACGTCTCTGAACAGAGCAAAAGGGTTTTGATGGTTTTGGTTCATGGAAACACAGGTTTCTGCAAGTGAACCAAGAAATCCAACACGAAAACCATACCGCACCACACAAAGGCGTTTCTAACCAGGCGAAAGGCCTTTCTTAACTGCACGAAGGCCCTTCTAATTGTTCGAAAGGCCATTTTATGAGAACAGAAAACGGGATAGACGTATTTGTTTAAGCTCCCGTCAATTCCAAGCGCTTGGAAGTTATAATCCAAGCGCTTGGATTTTACATTTCAAGCGCTTGGAATTACGCTATACTCCTACGTTTTTTTCCTGATCGCTACGCAGAATCATAGAGTGATAGAAAAAGGACAAACTGAATCAAATAACCACCCCCTGATTTCTTCCCCTGATTCCTGTGATTCCTGTCCCCCTGATTCCTTATCGTGCGCCGTCCATCTTACATCTTCCATCTTACATCTTCCCTCTTACATCTTTGAGCGTGACGGGTTCCGAAAGAAGCGATTCCACTATAGAAATGGTCTCTGCTGAGCGGTTTCCTTTTCAACCCGTCACTCAACCAAAGGTGTTTTCGGGTCGAGAAGGGCATCAGAATGGAGTGGAGAAAAAGGTTACAATCTGAAAGCAGGAGCAGAAGGGAGGGCATTTCCGAGTGACGGGTCAAAAAGGAAACCGCGCAGAAGAACGGAGTTTCTCCGTGGAATGGAGGAACCGAAGGTCCTTCGTTGCCGTCTGTCCTAACCTTCTCCCGGCCTGCAAACGTCGTCTTTCCAGGTCGTAGTTACAGATTGTAAGCAGGGAGATATGATTTCTCGCTTAAACGCCAAGCTGTCAGAATCAAACGCTATCCCGCCAGAATCAAACGCTGTGATGTCAGCCCCTTGCTTTGTGCGCCCAGCGCACTACGTCACGGCCACGACGTAGTGCGTCCGCAGATAGACGTAGTGCGTCCCGATGCAGACGCACTACATCAATGGTCAATCGCAGTCCAGCGAAGTCTTGATGGCTATAGATGCCAGTCCTTTGTTATATCGGATACAAGGAGGAAAGGAGTTGGTTATAACCACAAATCATTAATCTTAATCATAAACCCTATATGCCCTCAGCCCTCATACATCATACATCAGCCATCAGACTTCATTAACCCTTAACCATATATGCCCTCATACATCAGCCATCTTCTTTCTCTTGTAAGTACAAAATGTCCTGTCCCCCTCGATTAGTGACGTTTTGATGCCAAAATGCGGTAAAAAACGCCTTCTTCACCTTATTTAATATGGCAAGTTATCTGTAATTGGTGGAAAAGTTGTAACTTCGCGGCGCAAAGTTTGTAAAACAGCAGACAATATGGCAAAGATAACAGTACAGAATACGCAGATAACGGTCATTAGGCAGAATGAAGATGACTACATCAGCCTAACAGATATGTTGAAGGCTAAGGATGGTGAGTTTTTCTTCTCCAATTGGCTACGCAATCGCAACACCATAGAGTTCCTTGGAATATGGGAGCGGTTGATGAATCCGAATTTTAATTGTGCCGAATTCGACATAATTAAATCTCAGGCAGGGTTGAACCGTTTCCGTCTCAGTGCTAAAGAGTGGACAGAAAAGACTAATGCCATCGGTATTATCTCAAAAGCAGGGCGTTATGGTGGCACTTATGCCCACAAAGACATTGCCTTTGAGTTTGCCATGTGGATAAGCCCAGAGTTCAAGGTATATCTGATACGTGAGTTCCAAAGGCTGAAAGACGAGGAGCAAAAGCAACTTGGATGGACAGCGAAGCGTGAGCTGTCCAAAATCAACTACCGCATTCACACGGATGCCATCAAGCAGAATCTCATTCCTGAAGAGGTGACACGGGCACAGGCCAGCATCATCTATGCAGAGGAAGCGGACGTGCTTAATGTGGCGATGTTTGGACAGACGGCCAAGCAATGGCGCGAAGCCCATCCTGAACTGAAAGGAAACATCCGTGACTATGCCTCCATCAACGAACTGATTTGTCTAGCTAATATGGAAAACATCAATGCAGTACTCATCGATGAGGGAGTGCCACAGGGTGACCGACTTGTTCGCCTCAATCAGATTGCCATCAATCAGATGCGTGTACTGGAGAACGACGAAAATAGAAATGTATTAAAATGACATGAGTGGATAGAACATAACATAGAACGACATAAGAAGCGTTGACTTTTTGATTCTTAGTTCAGAAATTTCGCCAAAATATCTCGCAAGAAGAAAAGAGTTGATGCTCGCGTTTAGGCGCGGGCTGAGACTTGTATCTGCGAGAACGGCGTTTGGCGATGCCTCTGAACTGGATGCACAGAATCAGACTCGCGCCATCTTTATGCCCTGCGATTAGTAAAGTTTAACGCCCTACGATGCAAGATTCCCGACGCCTCACGTTTGTATAGACAGAACATAAAAGTAAAAACATAATAGAAATGACAACAATGAAAATTTGGAGACTCGCCTTTGCGATGCTTGCTGCCCTCTCCCTCGCCTCTTGCAGCAGCGAAAGCAAAGATGGAGATTGGGACCCGATGGTCTGGAAGGCTGAAGTACCAGTACAGACTACAGATAAGGTTTATAGTGTTTCGGAAGACGGTGAGACTATTATTTTTTCATGCCTTAACTATTCAAAACCATGGTTCGCCGAAGCCGAGGTTGATGGAGAGCCAATCCTTCCGCCCTATATGGACGAAATAGGCTATGGGCTTATTTACGGTGAGAATTTCCGTGCAGAGATACACGGCAATAAACTGTCCATTGAATATAAGCCCAATAAAACAGCGCAGACAACGAATACTTCTATTACCGTGACAGCAGGTGATATTTTCTATACGTTCCGTTTCAAGCAGTTTGCAAGCACCGTGTGGCAGTATACCTGCCAAGTCA
>JAILEU010000112.1 GCA_024697785.1 Bacteroidaceae bacterium
TGGGCTCTATCACGGTGAACATCGAAGAGACGGGCTGTAACCCGCTCATCATCGGCGAGCTCTACGGCTGCGGAAATAACGCGTCGTACACGGTGCGTGCCGGCAAGTCCGATCCGCAGGTCAACATCCGCTCCTTCACGAGCATCGGCAAGGTCTTTGGCGGCGGATTGGGATCAGGTGCCGTGGTCTATGGCAATACGAATGTGAATATCAACGTGGCCAAAGGCGCGAATGCGGATGCAGACGCTTCGGTAGTAGCCGAGGGCACAACTGTCTATAGCATGCCTGTGCCGGCCCACAAGAAGGGTGACATCGGCAGCATCGACTTAGTGTTCGGCGGCGGCAACGCTGCCGCCGTGGACGGCGACACGAACGTGAACATCGGAACGGAAACGACGGTCGAGATGGAATCGCTGCCGCTCGTAGGCGGAGCAAAGCAGACGCAGACGGTCGAAGGTGTCAACATCACGGGCAACGTCTATGGCGGCGGCAATGCAGCCGACGTGACGGGCAAGACGAACGTGACCATCGGGCAGCCTTAACTTCCTGCCGGCCTTTCTCCTGCCGAAGGAGACAGGGAATATGCTTACGTTTGGGGTGTATCAACGTTGATACGCCCCAAATATGTTTATGCGCGTGGCCCGACGTGTCTCCCCCCCTTTGCGGGATGGCAGCCAGACGGAAGGAGTAGGGGCGAGCGGCGGAGGGCGGCAGGCGGCAGTTATTAACAATCCCGACTTTTTCGGGGCAAAATGTTTGTGGAATTGAAAAGGAGTGTGTATCTTCGCAACGTTAATTATAAATAGGTGTTCGCAGATGGTGTCTTTTATTATTTCGCTCGTGGCGCTGGTGATAGGCTATGTGGTGTATGGACGGTTGGTAGAGCGTGTGTTCGGCCCTGACAGCCGGCGCGTGACGCCTGCTGTGAGCCGGCAGGACGGGGTGGACTTCATGCCGCTGCCGACATGGAAGGTTTATATGATCCAGTTCCTCAACATCGCCGGCACGGGACCTATCTTTGGCGCCATCATGGGAGCAAAGTTCGGCCCGGCATCCTATCTGTGGATTGTGTTCGGCTGCATCTTCGCCGGTGCGGTACACGACTACATGACGGGCATGCTGTCGATGCGCCACGACGGGGCATCGCTGCCCGAGCTGGTGGGGCACTATCTGGGACGCGGCACACGCACGGTGATGCTGGTGTTCAGCATCGTGCTGCTGCTGTTGGTGGGCACGGTGTTCGTCTATAGCCCGGCGCTTATCCTGGGCGACATCGCGGGCTTCATGCCGACGCCGAAGGGAAGCATCATGGTGTGGGTGCTGATTGTGTTTGCTTATTATGTGGTGGCCACGTTGCTGCCTGTCGATAAGATTATCGGTAAAGTCTATCCCGTGTTTGCCTTTGCGCTGCTGTTCATGGCAGCGGCGCTGATGGTGGGGCTGTTCGTGAAATGGCCTTCGCTGCCCGAGGTGTGGGACGGCCTGGGTAACCTGGGCGCCGCACAAGGGCTGAAGGGTATGGCGACGCAGCCCGTGTTCCCCTGCCTGTTTATCACTATCGCCTGCGGGGCGCTGAGCGGTTTCCACGCCACGCAGAGCCCCATCATGGCCCGCTGCCTGAAGAACGAGCGGATGGGACGCCCTGTGTTCTACGGCGCCATGATCACGGAAGGCATCGTGGCCCTGGTGTGGGCGGCGGTGTCGTCGTACTTCTTCTTCGACGGCGGAGCAGCCGAGGTGGGCGCCGACTTGACGGCGGCAGCACCGACGGTGGTGACGAAGGTGTCGGAGGCGTGGCTGGGCATCGTGGGCGGCATACTGGCCATACTGGGCGTGGTGGCCGCACCCATCACCAGCGGCGACACGGCCTTCCGCAGCGCTAGGCTCATCATAGCCGACTTCTTCCACCTGGAGCAGAAGAAATACCGCAACCGCCTGCTCATCGCGCTACCGGTGTTCCTCGTCAGCTGCCTGCTGCTGTGGTATAACGTGGCGGACGAGAACGGCTTCAACGTCATCTGGCGCTACTTCGGCTGGGCCAACCAGACGCTGGCGTGCTTTGCGCTATGGATGGCGACGGTGTACCTGACTGTCAATCCGCGATTCGGCTCTCGCGGATACAGAAACGCTTATTGGATGACGCTGGTGCCAGCGCTGTTCATGACGTGCGTCTGCACCACGTATATCTGCATTGCCAAGGAGGGCTTCCGGCTGTCTCAGCCAGTGAGCTATGCCATCGGAGGCGTGGCGCTCGTGGCCGCAGCCGTGTGGTTCTTTGCGTGGAAGAAGAGGATAGGAACTATAGGAACTATAGGAACTATGGGAACTATGGGAGCTGATGGCAGCTCCGGAAACCCCGGAAACCCCGGATATTCCGGAAACCCCGGAAATTCTGGCAATTCCGGAACCGCCGGCCCAGATGCTCTTAATTCTTAATTCTTAATTCTTTATTTTTAATTTTTAATTCTTCATTCAAAAGTGTTTCCTTTCGTTCATCTTCACGTTCATACGCAGTACTCTATTCTCGATGGGCAGGCGGCGATTCCGAAGCTTGTCGATAAGGCTATTGCCGACGGTATGCCGGGCATGGCCGTCACCGATCATGGCAACATGATGGGCATTAAGGAGTTTCTGAACTACGTCGGCAAGGTGAACGGAAAGCGAAAGGAGGAGGGGAAAGAGCCTTTCAAACCTATCGTGGGCTGCGAGATGTACGTGGCTCCGCGACGGCTGAAGGACAAGGAGAAGTCGGCTGGCGACGGCGCGAACTACCACTTGCTGGTGCTGGCCAAAAACCAGAAGGGCTATCATAACCTCATCAAGCTGGTGTCGAAGGCATGGACGGAAGGCTTCTACAGCCATCCGCGCACAGACAGATACGAACTGGAGAAATATCACGAAGGGCTGATTGTCTGCTCGGCATGTCTGGGCGGCGAGGTGCCGCGTAAGATTATGTCGGGCCAGCTGGACGATGCCGTGGAGACCATGCAGTGGTACAAGCGCGTGTTTGGCGACGACTATTATCTGGAGCTGCAGCTCCACAAGGCCACGGTGCCCCGCGCCAATCACGAGACCTATCATCTGCAGGTGGACGTCAACGAGAAGCTGAAGGCGTATAGCCGCGAGCTGGGCATCCCCCTTGTCTGCACCAACGACGTGCACTTCGTGGACGAGGAGAACGCCGAGGCCCACGACCGCCTCATCTGTCTGAGCACCGGCAAGGACCTCGACGACCCGAACCGCATGCTTTACACCAAGCAGGAGTGGTTTAAGACCACAGCGGAGATGAACGACATCTTCGGCGACGTGCCCGAGGCGCTGACAAACACCGTGGCGGTGCTCGACAAGGTGGAAATCTATAGCATCGACCATGCCCCCATCATGCCTAACTTCGATATCCCCGCCGACTTCGGCACCGAAGAGGAGTATCGGAAGAAATTTACCGAGGAAGACCTTTTCAACGAGTTCACCCGCGACGAGAAGGGCAATGTGGTGCTGAGCGAAGAAGAGGCCAGGAAGAAGATTGAGAAGCTGGGCGGCTACGACAAGCTCTACCGCATCAAGCTGGAGGCCGACTATCTGCGCAAGCTCACCTTCGACGGCGCCAAGAAAGTCTATCCCGACATGACGCCCGAGATTGAGGACCAGCTGAACTTCGAGCTGCACATCATGAAGACGATGGGCTTCCCGGGCTACTTCCTCATCGTGCAGGACTTCATCCGAGCGGCTCGCGAAGAGCTGGGTGTATGGGTAGGCCCTGGACGAGGCTCGGCTGCCGGCAGCGCCGTGGCCTACTGCCTGCAGATCACACGCATAGACCCCATCCGGTATAACCTGCTGTTCGAACGTTTCCTCAACCCCGACCGTATCTCGCTGCCCGATATCGACGTTGACTTCGACGATGACGGACGTGGGCGCGTGCTGCAATGGGTGACGGACAAGTACGGAAAGGAGAAGGTGGCCCACATCATCACCTACGGCACGATGGCCACCAAGCTGGCCATCAAGGACGTGGCGCGTGTACAGAAGGTGCCGCTCGACGTCTCGAACCGTCTGTGCAAGGCCATCCCCGACCGTCTGCCCGAGGTGAACGGCAAGGTGCCCAAGATGAACCTTACGAATGCCATCGCCGCCGTGCCCGAGCTGCAGGAGGCCGCCATCTCGCCCGACCCTCAGCTGCGCGACACCATCAAGTACGCCAAGATGCTCGAAGGCAACGTGCGCAACACTGGCGTCCATGCCTGCGGCACCATCATCTGCCGCGACGACGTCACCGACTGGGTGCCCGTTTCCACCGCCGAAGACAAGGAGTCGAAAAACGCCGAGAAACTCATTGTCACCCAGTACGAAGGTAGCGTCATCGAGGACACGGGGCTCATCAAGATGGACTTCCTGGGACTGAAGACGCTCTCCATTCTGAAAGAAGCGGTGCAGAACGTCAAGGAGTCGCTGGGCGAGGACATCGACATCGACTCTATCCCCATCGACGACCCGCTGACGTATAAGCTCTACTGCGAAGGCCGCACCATCGGCACCTTCCAGTTTGAATCGCCCGGCATGCAGAAATATCTGCGCGAGCTGCAGCCCAGCACCTTCGAGGACCTCATCGCTATGAACGCCCTCTACCGCCCGGGACCGATGGACTACATCCCCGACTTCATCGACCGCAAGCAGGGACGCAAGCCCATCATTTACGACATCCCCGTCATGGAGAAGTACCTGAAGGATACGTACGGCATCACCGTCTATCAGGAGCAGGTGATGCTGCTGAGCCGTCTGCTGGCCGGCTTCACCCGCGGCGAAAGCGACACCCTGCGTAAGGCTATGGGTAAGAAGCTGAAGGATAAGCTGGACCATCTGAAGCCTAAGTTCATCGCTGGCGGAAAGGCAAACGGACACGACGAGAAGGTGCTGGAGAAAATCTGGGCCGACTGGGAGAAATTCGCCTCGTATGCCTTCAACAAGTCGCACGCCACGTGCTACTCGTGGGTGGCCTACCAGACAGCCTATATGAAGGCTCATTATCCCGCCCAGTATATGGCCGCCAACCTGAGCCGTAACCTCGACAAGATAGACGAAATCACCAAGCTGCAGGACGAGTGCAAGGCTATGGGCATCAAGGTGCTGGGTCCCGACGTCAACGAAAGTCGCCGCAAGTTCAGCTCCAATGCTGCCGGCAACATCCGCTTCGGCCTTGCCGGCATCAAGGGGGTGGGGGAGAACGCCGTGGAATCCATCATCACCGAACGCCTGAAGGACGGTCCCTACAAAGACATCTACGACTTCGTGGAGCGTGTGAACCTGCAGGCCTGCAACCGCAAGGCCATCGAGTGCATGGCGCTGGCAGGGGCTTTCGACAGCTTCGGTACCATCACCCGCGAGCAGTTCTTCGCCCCCACGGGGCGCGGCGAAGAGGTGTACCTCGACCAGCTGATGCGCTACGGAGCCCTTTGTCAGGCCGACAAGGCCGAGTCGCAGTTCTCGCTCTTCGGCGACAGCGGCAGCGCCACCCTGCGTGTGCATCCCCCCTTGATTGACGTCCCTGCATGGTCCGACTTGGCACGTCTCGACAAAGAGCGCGACCTGGTGGGCATCTACCTCTCAGCCCATCCGCTTGACGAATACCGCATCATCATCGAGCATGTCTGCAACACCCACATGGCCGACCTCGGCGACTTGCAACCCCTGCAAGGGCGCCGCCTCACCCTGGGCGGCATCGTCACAGAGCAGAAAGAGCTCATCTCACGCAAGAATAACCCTTACGGGCGTGTGAAGCTGGAGGACTACAGCGGCTCGTTCGAGCTCACCCTCTTCGGCAACGACTGGGTGAACAACAAAGGCAAATACACCGTGGGCTACTTCCTCTACATCGAAGCCGAGGTGCGTCCGCGGCGTTACAAGGAGGATGAGCTGGAGCTGGGCATCCTCTCCGTGCAGCTACTGCCCGACGTGAAGGATACGCTCATCCATCAGCTGACGGTGCTGGCAGAGCTGACAGCCATCAACAGCTCGCTCATCGTCGGCCTTTCGGAAGTGATGAAGCAGAATCCGGGCAAGGTGCCGCTGGCTTTCGAGGTGAAGCGCACCGACCAGCCCATGAAGGCGCAGCTCAAGTCCACCTCCGTCAGCGTGAACGTAACCGAAGAGATGCTGAAGTACATCAAGGATCAGCCCGGTCTCGACTTCCGGTTGAATTAGTTGATTTCACCACGAATTATACGAAATAAACTTTATAACCATTTAATTATTCAAGTCTTATGTTAACCATTACAGACAGCAATTTTGATCAGGTGCTTGCCGAGGGCAAGCCCGTAGTAGTAGACTTCTGGGCTACATGGTGTGGCCCGTGCCGTGCCCTTGCTCCCACCATCGAGGCTTTGGCCGAGGAGTTCGAGGGACGTGTCGTCGTCGGCAAGTGCGATGTCGATGAGGCCGTTGACCTGCCCGTGAAGTACGGCATCCGCAACATCCCCACGGTGATGTTCTTCAAGGATGGCCAGTTGGTTGATAAGCAAGTGGGCGCAGCTCCCAAGCAGGTGTATGTCGATAAAATCAATGCTTTGCTATGAACGACGAATTCATGCTTGAAGACCTCGATGACGACAAGACCATCGAGTTCGTGCGGAACTATATCTCTGCCGATCTGAAGGAACGTCTCTCGGACGACGACCTGGTGTTCTTCCTCGACACCATCAGCGACTATTATTGCGACCATGGCATCTTCGACCAGGAACCCGATGCCGACGGTTGTGTCGATGTGGACGTGGAGGCTGTGGCTGCCTATCTGGTGAAGGAGGCGAAGAAGCACGACGTTGGCAACTTCGACCTTGACGAGATGATGCAGATTGTTGCCGGCGAACTGGAATTCGGCGAACAACTCGAAGGCCCCGACGCCATCGACGAAAACTAAGAATCGTCTGGCGACGGAGTCTTTTTCGTAGTTTTATTTTTTTGAAAAACGCAGCTTTTGTTTGGAAGTTGCGTTTTTTCTGTGTACCTTTGCGGCGTTGTTGGTTCCCGAGGGTTTGGCAACCCGACGGATAATTGGGAATCCGGTGTGAATCCGGAACAGTACCTGCTGCTGTAATTCCCTGCAAAAAAGCCATTCAGCACACACTGCCACTGCCCCCTTGTGGGGTGGGAAGGCGCTGAAAGGCGGGAAAGTCAGAAGACCGGCCAACGGCACATAAAAACGACGAGTTCTATACCTGCAGGACTACGGGTAAGGCGATGATGAAAAGGCAAGACAACAACCAGAATATTGCCCCTATGGAGGTGGATGGCGCAAGGCGCATCACCCCCGGGATGGCGGATTTGCGGCTCGTGACGAGTCGCAGCACGATGCACTACATGCACTTAGCTATCCTTTTTTTCTCTCTTATTTGCCATAGTAGTGTGAATGGGCGAGTGAGGAGGCGGACGACCGTACCGCTTCCTCCTCCCCATCATCGTGTATGTACGCTTGTTTTGTTCGTGATGGCCATCAGCCTGCCGATGTTTTCACAGACACCGGCTCCTTATTCGTCTCTGGACAGCCTTCAGCGTTTGGACGAGGTGGTGGTGACGGCCGAGCGCACCCGCCGCACGGTGATTCCCGTGCAGCAGCTGGGTGGCGAGGCCCTGCGGAAGCTCAGCGTGCTTAGCGTAGCCGATGCCTTGCGCTACTTTGCTGGCGTACAGATAAAAGACTATGGCGGTATCGGTGGACTGAAGACGGTGAATGTGCGCTCGCTCGGCACGAACCACACTGGCGTGTTCTACGACGGCGTCGAACTGGGCAATGCGCAGAATGGCGTCATCGACCTCGGCCGCTTCTCCTTGGATAACATGGAGTCTGTCTCGCTCTACAACGGACAGAAGTCGAACATCTTCCAGCCGGCCAAGGACTTTGCTTCGGCATCGGCCGTATATCTGCAGGCCCGTGTGCCGCGCTTCGACGGCAAGGGCAAAAGGGACAACTGGAACATCGGCTTCAAGGCCGGTTCGTTAGACACCTATAACCCCTCGTTGCTCTGGGAGCATCGCCTGTCGGAGAACGTGTCGTCGCAGCTCAGCGCCGAGTATATGGCGACGTCGGGACGTTACCCATTCCGCTATGCCAAGCGCGATGGCTACGACACCACCGAGGTGCGCCGTAACGGCGATGTCCACGCCCTGCGGATGGAAGCCGGGCTGTTCGGCACTACGCGGGGCGGCGAGTGGAGGGCAAAGGCATACCTCTATAACAGCGAACGTGGCTACCCGGGAGCAGCCGTACGTGAGGAGCCCGGCATGTTCAGCCACCAAGACCGTCAGTGGGACACCGATTTCTTCCTACAGGCATCGCTTCGCCAGCGCTTCACCGACCGCTACAGCCTGCTTGTGAGTGCAAAGGGCGCATCAGCCTATCTGCACTATCTGAGCGACCCCCGCTTAGACGTCACCACCATGTACGTCGACAACCACTACCGCCAGGCCGAAGGCTATCTGTCGGCAGCACATCTCTACACGCCGACGGAGTGGCTGAGCCTGTCGCTGGCCAGCGACGTGCAGTACAACCACCTCGACGCCGACCTCGTGAACTTCGTCACTCCCCGTCGCTTGACGATGTTCACGGCCCTTTCGTCGAGCTTCGTCTGGGACAGGCTCTCTGCCCAGACAAGCGTGCTCCACACCTATGTGACGGATTTCACCTCTAGCCCCTCACCCCTCACCCCTGACCCAACGTCAAGCCGGGCGGGAAAGAGTGTGTTCACGCCTACGGCCTGCGTGTCCTACAAGCCCTTCTCGGCCGACGAGAATGCGCTGGCCCTGCGCGGGTTCTGCAAACGCATCTTCCGTATGCCCACCTTCAACGACCTCTACTACACCTTCATCGGCAACAAGTCACTTCGTCCCGAATATACCACGCAGTATGACCTCGGCTTCGTCTGGGGGTGGACGGCGGAAACGCCATCCGACGCCGTGACGGGATTGCGCAGCGTTCACGTTCAGGCCGACGGCTATTATAATAAGGTAAAGGATAAGATTGTTGCCGTCCCCGCCTCCAACCAGTTCCGCTGGACCATGATGAACTTCGGACTCTGCTACATCTACGGCGTTGACGCCTCGTTGAAAGCCAGTTGGAGGGTAGGGAAGGTGGACGTCGGCACCCATGTCGCCTATACCTACAACCTTGCCATGGACCACACCGACGCCTCCAGCCCCTATTATGGAGGGCAGTTGCCCTATATCCCCTGGCATAGCGGGTCGGCCATCCTCACGGCTGCCTATGGCGGATGGACGGCTAACTACAGCTTCATCTACACTGGCGAACGCTATGAGACGAGTGCCAACATCCGCGAGAACTACGCACAGCCCTGGTACACCAGTGACCTCTCGCTGTCGCGCGACGTGGCGATGCGGAGCCTCGTCGTGCGGGTGACGGCAGAAGTGAACAACGTCTTCAACCAGCAGTACGAGGTGGTGCAATGCTATCCCATGCCCGGAACCAACTGGCGCCTGAAGTTGAATGTAGTGATATGACGCGCCTTCAACCCAATTGAAAAAGGACAATGTACAATGCATAATTACCAATTATCAATTATCAACCGACGAACGAAGCAAGAGCAGAGCAAATCCATTTGTTCTGCCTTGCAAGGAGGAGGAAGAGCGGAGCTCAACCGACGAACGAAGCAAGAGCAGAGCAAAACTTGTTTGAGCTATGCCTTGCGAGGAGGAGGAAGGC
>JAILEU010000135.1 GCA_024697785.1 Bacteroidaceae bacterium
GAAACGTAAGACTAAAGACTAAATAATATAAGATATGAAAAAGATATATATCAAACCAAAAAGTGACTTGGTGAGAATACAGGTAGAGAGTATTATCGCCGGTTCCATCGACACATTGAACACTCAGAACGTGGACCTCAAGTATGGAGGTGCAGGTACAGGTACATCGCAACCATATCGTATCAAGTCGAAAGGTAGCTGGGACGAAGACTGGGGCAAATGGGAGTAAGGGCGCTAGCGCTCCAAAGGCGTAAGCCGCCTTTGGTTCCAAGTTCCTAGGTTCTAAGTTCTTGCCACTGAAGGGCAAGCGGCAGAGCCGAGCGGAGAGTCAGTTGACTCGCTACGCTCGAGTGGAGAGTATAAAGTTAACTCTAGTCATTAAGTCATTAAGTCGACTCTGTAAAGTTGAGAGTTTAGAGTTGACCTTCGGTCGAGACAGCTCTCGCTCGGCAGAACTCAAATGAATTTGGTTCTGCACTCGCTTACTCGCAGCCTTTAGAGTTTAGAGTAGCAGTCGCTTCGCTCGAGTTTATAGTCAGTTTAATAGAGATTACATTACCCAACAGCATTTCACTCATTATCTTTTACTTGATGTAGATTTACCTTGGCAAGACGATATTCATAGATACAGACCTGACAATCGTAGTGATTTCTTTACAAGATGCAAGGGAGAATTAGATAGCAGAGGCAAAAATTTTTTTTTCAACATGACCTCATTTTTAACAATTATCCGCTAAAAAGCTACGATTTCGACGTTTGCGACAGCCACCACCCCCCCCCAAAAAAGAAGCAGGAAAAAGACAGAAAGGCCGGCGCTTTTCGGCACATTTGACACTATTTATAAACAGCGCCCCTGTTTATATAAACGCGGCCCCTGTTTATATAAACGCGGGCCGTGTTTATAAACGTGCGGGCAGCTCCCGAAAACGAGGGCTGATTTCCTGAAAACAGGCCGCAGAAACGGGATTTTTCTCCCTGAAATAGCTAAAAACATCTACACCTCTACACCAGCAGCCATTACAAACAGAAAAAGAAACACTTACACTATGTAGAGAGTCCAAAATGCTACACATTTCTACACCATCTACACAAATGCATTTTTTGAAAGTAACCCTATAAGATAAATACAAGGATAAGAATTACACCATAAAATACAAGCAGAAAGCTTTGAAAACAAATAGTCAAACAAAATAAAACGCTTAGTTTCATGGCAATCAGCCCATAAAGTATAGAAGCCATACAAGTACAACAAAAACCATAACCAAATTGCTCCGTTTTGGCAGGATTCCGGAGCCACAATCCCTACCATTATACCCCAAACGGCCTAAAAGGCCAACGGACGGAGCAGCGAGAGCCAACAAACTTGTTTGTTTGGCCGAGTCGCAACGGACGAAGGCGAAGCCAACGGACGGGGCGCGGTAGTGAGGTTAGGGAGATTTTTGCAGATAAATTAGGCGTATAATCAATTTTTTTCATTTTTTCGGCAAAAAATTTGGAAGATTGGAAGCAAAAGCCGTATCTTTGCAGACGAAACAAAAGAAAACATGCGTTATCTGCACCATAGCCACCATCACCACCGTATCTCCTGATAGGGTAAGTGCTGCGTATGGTCTGACAGACAAACAAACTATAGTAGGGACTTACCACGACGGTAAGCCCTTTTTTATAATATAGGTCAACAAGACAACAAGAGAAAAAGACTATGATACGAATTGCCATCCAGTCAAAAGGACGACTGAACGAAGAGAGTGTGGAACTGCTGAAGGACGCGGGCGTCACCATCGACGAGCAGAAGCGCAAGTTTCTGGGGCGTGCCGCCAACTACCCGCTCGAAGTGCTCTATCTGCGCGACGACGACATCCCCGAGGTGGTTGCCGACGGCTCGTCGGACATCGGCATCGTCGGCCTCAACGAAGTGGCCGAGACGGGTGCCGACGTCACCATCGTACGCCGCCTCGGCTTCGGCCGCTGCCGCATCTCGCTGGCTGTGCCCAAGACGGCCGGCTACACGTCGATTGAATGGTTCAACGGGAAGACCATCGCCACCTCCTACCCCAACATCCTCGGGCGATTCCTGAACGAGAAGGGCATCGAGGCGTCCATCCGCGTCATCAAAGGCTCGGTCGAGATTGCGCCTGCGGCTGGCATAGCCGACGCCATCTTCGACATCGTCTCCTCGGGCGGCACGCTCATCTCGAACGGCCTCGTGGAGGTGGAGCGGGTCTTTGAGTCCGAAGCCGTCCTCATCGGGGGCAAGAACCTTTCGGACGAGAAGCAAGCCCTGCTCGACTCGCTGCTCTTCCGCATCGACGCCGTCTCCGACAGCCGCGGGAAGAAGTACATCCTGATGAACCTGCCGTCCGACAAGATCGAAGAGGCCATCCGCATCCTCCCTGCCCTGCGCAGCCCGACGGTCATGCCGCTTGCTGCCGAGGGGTGGTGCTCGCTCCACTCCGTCGTGAAGGACGCCGACCTCTGGGAGAAAGTGGAGAAGCTCAAAGCCCTCGGCGCCGAAGGCATCCTCGTCCTCCAGTTAGACAAAGTAATTGAATAAGAATGAGGTTAGAGGTTAGGGGTTAGAGTCCATGCGCATCCAAATAGTAAATAGTAAATAGTCAAATAGTAAATAAAATAGGATCGTCAAAAAGAAATACAAAATGGTTTCCATACTAACAAACCCCTCCCCTTCTACGTGGCCCTCGCTATGCAAACGTGCTGAATTTGACGATAGTGTCATTGAGGCGCGTGTACGGGCTATACTCCTGCGTGTCAAGGATGGCGGTGACGGCGCCCTCCGTTCCATTACGGAGGAAATAGACGGCGCCTGCCCCGATGATTTCCTCGTTTCCGAGGCCGAGTTTGAGCGTGCCGCTTCGCTCGTGCCCGACGAACTGAAAAAAGCCATCATCCAGGCAAAGGGCAATATCGAACGATTTCATCAGGCCGAGCTCCCCGCGTCGTTCAAGGTCGAGACGATGCCGGGCGTCAGCTGCCAGCGGCGCTGGCTCCCCATCGGTCGCGTCGGCCTCTACATCCCCGGAGGCAGCGCCCCGCTCTTCTCCACCATCCTGATGCTGGCCGTCCCCGCCCGTCTGGCAGGATGCCGCGAAGTCATCCTCTGCACGCCTTGCAACGGACGGAGCAGCGAGAGCCATCAAGCTTGCTTGAGCCGACGCCAAACCGAGAGCCATCAAGCTTGCTTGAATGGCCGAGGTGCGAAGGAGGAAGACGAAGTCAATGGCCGAACCGACGAACGAAGCAAGCGCAGAACCGAACTTGTTCGAGTTCTGCCTTGCAAGGAGGAGGAAGACCGAAGGTCAGTCGTGACGGACGAAGGCAAAGCCAACAAGGCAGGCGAAGTGAATCCCGTCGTACTCTGGACGGCGCGTCTGTGTGGCATCAACACCATCTACAAACTAGGTGGTGCCCAAGCCATTGGCGCTATGGCCTACGGCACGGAAAGCATCCGCCGCGTAGATAAAATCTTCGGCCCGGGCAACCGCTACGTCACCAAGGCCAAGCAAATTGTCAGCACCGAGGGCACAGCCATCGACATGCCTGCAGGCCCCTCGGAAATCATGGTGCTAGCCGACGAGACCGCCTCGCCCTCCTTCATCGCCGCCGACATGCTCTCGCAGGCCGAACACGGGCCCGACAGCCAGGCTATGGTGGTCTGCCCAAGCATGCAGATGGCGGCCGACATCAATGCCGAGCTCGAACGGCAGCTGGCCCTCCTGCCTCGCGCCTCCGTAGCCGACAAGGCACTCGCAAACAGCCGCATCATCGTCTTCGACACGCCCGACGAGGCTGAGCGCACGGAACGATTCGTCCGCTTTGCAAACACCTACGCCTCTGAGCACCTGCTTATCGAGACGCGCGACCCGTGGACAATCGCCGACCGCATCACAGCTGCCGGCAGCATCTTCATCGGCCACCACTCGCCCGAAAGCGCCGGTGACTACGCCTCGGGCACCAACCACACCCTGCCCACCATGGGGTATGCCACAGCCTACAACGGCATCGGCGTCGATAGCTTCATGCACGCCATCACCTATCAGGAGCTTTCACCCGAAGGGCTCGAAAGCCTTTCGGAAACCATCATCCGCATGGCCGAGGCCGAAGGCCTTGACGCCCACGCCAACGCCGTACGCGTGAGAGTAGCCTACCCCCAACCCCTCCCTAAAGGGAAGGGAACGGCGAGCGGAGGTTATCATTCCCCCCTCCTTCAGGAGGGGCAAGGGGGAGGCTATCTATCGCTCGTTCGTCCGAACATCGCCTCGCTGGCCCCCTACTCCACAGCACGCGATGAATATAAAGGAGACATCGGCATTTTCCTCGACGCCAACGAAAATCCCTTCGACAATGGCTACAACCGCTATCCCGACCCCCGTCAGAAAGCCCTGAAGGCGCGCATCGCCGCTCTCAAGGGCGTCAGCCCTGACCGCATCTTCATCGGCAACGGCAGCGACGAGGCCATCGACCTCTGTTTCCGCATCTTCTGCATCCCGGGCGTGGACAACGCCGTCGCCATCCGTCCCAGCTACGGCATGTACCGCGTGGCGGCCGACATCAACGATGTGGCGTTGCGCGAAGTGCAGCTGAACGATGACTTCTCCCTCCCTACGGAGCGTCTGCTGGCACAGGCCGACGAACACAGCAAGCTGCTCTTCATCTGTTCGCCCAACAACCCCACGGGCAACGGTTTTCCCATAGCGCAGATAGAAGAGCTGCTGAACCGGTGGGACGGAATGGTCGTCGTCGATGAAGCCTACATCGACTTTGCCGAACAGCCCAGCCTGCTCACCATCCTCGACAAACACCCCAACCTGATTGTCCTCCAGACGCTCTCAAAGGCATACGGAATGGCGGGGCTCAGGCTTGGACTTGCTTTCGCGGCAGAGGAAGTGATGCAGCTGTTTGCTAACGTCAAATATCCCTACAACATCAATCTCTCAGCTATGGAGCATGCCGAGCAGCTGCTTGCACGGGATGTCCGGAAGGAGATTGACACCATTAGGACAGAACGTGTGCGCGTGGCAAAGGCCCTCTCTGCTGTTCCCTGCGTGCTCAAGGTCTATCCCTCCGACGCCAACTTCCTGCTGGTGAAGGTGACGAATGCCGACACGCTCTACAACCGGCTCATCGAAGGCGGCGTCATCGTCAGAAACCGCTCACGCGTCACCGGATGTGCCGGCTGCCTGCGTATCACCATCGGCACCCCCGACGAAAACGACCGCATGCTCGCCCTTCTCACCAACTTCCAATAATTCCTATAGTTCCTATAGTCCCTATAGTCCCTATAGTTCCTATAACTTACCCAAAAAAAGAAATGAAAAAAGTTCTCTTCATAGACCGCGACGGCACTATCCTCGTTGAGCCGCCTGTCGATTACCAGATCGACTCGCTGGACAAGTTCGACTTCGTCCCCGGCGCCATCAGCGCCCTGAAAGCCTTGCGGGCGCTCGACTATGAGCTGGTGCTTGCTTCTAATCAGGACGGGCTCGGGACAGAATCGTTCCCCCTCGAGGATTATCAGTCGCTTCAGGACCTCATGCTGCGTACCCTACGCAGCGAGGGCGTTTTCTTCGACGACATCCTCATCGACACCAGTTTTCCCGAAGACAACGCCCCCACCCGTAAGCCCCGCACCGGCATGTTCGGGAAATACCTCGCTGGCGATTATGACCTCGCATCCAGCTACGTCATCGGCGACCGCGAAACAGACATGGAGCTGGCCCGCAACCTCGGCGCACAGGGCATCCGCTTCAAGAACAACTGGGCAGAGATAACGGAACGCCTGCGCCGCACTATGCGCACAGCCACCGTTGTCCGCAACACCCGCGAAACGCAGATTTCCGTCACCGTGGATCTCGACAAAGCGTCTGATTCGTGCGTGGACACCGGACTGAAGTTCTTTGACCATATGCTCGACCAGATTGTCCACCACGGCGGCATCAGCCTCAACATCAAGGCTCACGGTGACCTGGAAGTCGATGAGCACCACACGATGGAGGACGTGGCCATCTGCCTCGGAACCGCCCTCTTACAGGCGCTGGGCGACAAGCGGGGCATCGAGCGCTACGGCTTCGCACTGCCTATGGACGAGTGCGACGCTCTGGTGCTTCTTGATTTCAGCGGACGCATCGACTTCAGCTGGGACGTCACCTTCACCCGCGAGTACGTCGGCGACACCCCCACAGAGATGTTCCGCCATTTCTTCCAAAGCCTCTGTGCCGCCATGCAATGTAACCTCCACATCAAGGCACGCGGCGAAAACAACCACCATCTGGCCGAAGCCGTGTTCAAGGCTTTTGCCCGTGCCCTGCGTGCAGCCATTTACCGTCTGCCCTTCAACTACGAACTCCCTTCATCCAAAGGCATTCTCTGACATTATGATAGCCATCATCGACTACAACACCGGCAACATCCGTTCCGTCATAAACGCATTGGCTCGCATGGGCGCCACCGACTGCATGCTCACGGCCGATGCCGACGTCATCCGCCGTGCATCGCATGTCCTGCTCCCCGGCGTGGGCGAGGCGGGCACAGCCATGAACGAGCTGCGCAGCCGTCGGCTCGATACGCTCATCCCCACCCTCACTCAGCCCGTGCTCGGCATCTGCATCGGCACACAGCTGATGTGCCTCTCCTCCGAAGAGGGCGACACCACGTGCATGGGCATTTTCCCCACACGCATCGTCCGTTTCAACGACGATGCCATCAAAGTGCCCCACATGGGATGGAACACCATCACCCAACTGCGCAGTCCCCTCTTTGCCGGCACGGATGAAGAGAGCTATGTCTATTACGTCCATTCGTACTACCCCGAGCTCTGCGGCTGCACCATTGCCCGTACGGAGTATGGTGTGCCCTTCAGCGGAGCCCTGATGCGGGACAACTTCTTCGGTACGCAGTTCCACCCCGAAAAAAGCGGCCCCGTTGGCGAACAGATCCTCCGTAACTTCCTTGCCCTATGACTCATCTTTTATTTTTATAGTACCTATAGTACCTATAGTGCCTATAGTTTCTATAATTCCTAAAAAAAAGACTTTCACCCCATGATAGAGATTATCCCTGCAATAGACCTCATCGACGGCCGCTGCGTCCGCCTCTCGCAGGGCGACTATAACAGCCAGACCACTTACGACGCCGCTCCCCTCGACGTTGCCCTCCGCTTTGCCGATGCAGGAGTGCGGCGTGTACATCTTGTCGATCTCGACGGTGCCAAAGCCTCCCGTCCCTGCAATCTTCACGTGCTGGAAGCCATCGCCTCGGCTACCGACCTCGACATTGAGTGGGGCGGCGGCATCAAGAGCCGCGAAGCCCTTCTTGACATCTTTTCCGCGGGAGCCCATCATGCCATCTGCGGCAGCGTTGCCGTCCGCCAGCCTGATGAGTTCCGCACATGGCTGGCTGAGTTCGGGGGTGAGCGCATCATCCTCGGCGCTGACGTACGTCAGGGGAAAATCGCTGTCAGCGGATGGCAGGAGGAGTCACTCCTCTCTGTCGATGCCCTTATCGACACGTTCCTCCCCGACGGGCTTACAGAAGTCATCTGCACCGACATCAGCCGCGACGGCATGCTCACAGGCCCCTCGTTCGACCTCTACACCCGCCTGCAGAGCGCCTACCCCAAGGTGACGTTCACCGTCAGCGGAGGCATCAGCGGCATGGACGATATTCGTCGTCTTGACGCCCTCGGCCTCCCCCGCGTCATAGTCGGCAAAGCCCTCTATGAAGGACGCATTACTTTTGATGAGTTGAGAGTTGAGAGTTGATGAGTTGAGAGTTGAAAGTTAAGAGTTAAGAGTTAAGAAAAAATGCTTTCAAAACGAATTATCCCCTGCCTTGATGTCAAGGACGGCCGCACCGTCAAGGGCGTTCACTTCGTGGGCCTGCGCGACGTCGGCGATGCCGTCGAGCTCGGCAGCCGCTATGCCGCCGAAGGTGCCGACGAACTCGTCTATCTTGACATCAGCGCTACGCACGAAGGGCGACATACCTTCACCCAGCTCGTCGAACGCATCGCCCGCGCCATCAACATCCCCTTCACCGTGGGCGGTGGCATCAGCACGATGGACGACGCCGAGCGCCTGCTTGGGGCCGGAGCCGACAAAGTCAGCATCAACAGCGCCGCCCTCGCCCGCCCGGCTTTCATCAGTGAGCTGGCCGAGCGTTTCGGCAGCCAGTTCGTCGTCGTTGCCATCGATGCAAAGACAACCCCCGACGGCACATGGCGCTGCACCACCCACGGGGGGCGGCGCCTGACCGACGTAGAGCTTTTTTCGTGGGCACATGAAGCACAGGAGCGCGGCGCAGGCGAAATCCTCTTTACCTCCATGGACCACGACGGCACCCTCGCGGGCTATCCCTGCGACACCTACGCCACGCTGTCCGAGCGTCTGTCCATCCCCATCATCGCCTCGGGCGGCGCCGGCACCATCGACCATATTGCCGACGTCCTCACCCGGGGCCATGCCGATGCCGCCCTCATCGCCAGCCTTTTCCACGACGGCGTCCTCACCATCCCCGCCCTCAAGCAAGAGCTGCACACCCGTAACATCACCGTTAGAATATAATTGTTTAGTATATGGAATTCAACGACTTCAACCTTTCCAAGAATGCCGACGGCCTTTTGCCCGTCATCGTCCAAGACGCCACCACGCTGCGCGTCCTCATGCTCGGCTACATGAATGCCGAAGCCTTTGAGCAAACCGTGTCCACCGGCCTCGTCACCTTCTACAGCCGCAGCCGCCAGACCCTCTGGACCAAGGGCGAGACATCAAACAACTTCCTCCACGTCGTGGACCTTTATGCCGACTGCGATGCCGACACCCTCCTCATCAAGGCCACGCCCGACGGCCCCACCTGCCATCGTGGCACCACCGCCTGCTGGGACACCCCCGATGCCGACGGCTTTCTCTTCGAACTCGAGAAGTGCATCCAGGACCGCCATCAGAAGATGCCCCTCGGCAGCTACACCACCTATCTCTTCGAAAAAGGCCTGGGTCGCATGGCGCAGAAGGTAGGCGAAGAAGCCGTCGAAACCATCATCGAGGCCACCACAGCCAACCGCGCCAAGTACATCGAAGAGGCCTCTGACCTCCTCTACCATCTTCTCGTCCTCAACGAGCAAATGGGTGTCACCCTCACCGACCTCCAAACGGAGCTCCTCTCACGTCACAAGAAATAAAGAAATCATTTTGAACTAAGACTATAAACTAAAACTAAAACTTGGAACTAAAACTAAAACTTTTAAATAGCTTGGGAACTAAAACTTGGAACTAAAACTATTAAATAGCTTTGGTGTGCGGCATGCAGGACATTTGACTTCGTCTTTTCTTGTCGCGACTCGGCCAATCAAAC
>JAILEU010000153.1 GCA_024697785.1 Bacteroidaceae bacterium
CCCTTACGCTGGCAGACCTCGGCCATCCGCACCAGTTCCTCGCGCGTCCAGACACGTCCACCGGGATTGTGCGGATGACATAGCAGGAACAGCTTACACCCCTCGGCCTTCCGCTCAAAGTCCTCCCAGTCGATGGTCATCGCCGCAGCAGAATAAGAACCGGCAACGGCACCACCTTCAATCCTCAACGCACTTTCCACCACTACCCTACCGTTGTTCTGCGGCACGAGGATGTAGGGATGATAGACGGGCGTCTGAATGAGTACCTTATCCCCCGGACGGGTGAAACAATGGATGCAGAAGGCAATACCAGGCACAATGCCGGGCACGAAGTTCAGCCACTCTTCCTGGATGCTCCACCCATAGCGGTTCTGCTGCCAACGCACGATGGCCTCATACCAGGCCCTGGCACGGCACGTGTAGCCCAGCACAGGATGTTCCAGGCGCTGCTTCAGCGCATCCATAATAAAAGGAGGCGTAGCAAAATCCATATCAGCCACCCACAGGGGCATCAGGTCGTCCCTGCCCCACAACTCAGGCACATAGTCAATTTTCAAGGCATCCGTATGCCTGCGGTCTATGACCTTATCAAAATCGTATTTCACTTTACCCAATCATTCAATATCGATAGAATATCCTCCCGCATAGCGTCGGGCATATTATTAATGCGTGCCCGATGCGAGCCCTCGGGCTGGATGAATACATGCATCTGCTTCTTGGGCGAAGGGAGCACAACACGCGTGGCGCTCCACGGGTCCCACTCGCCATAGATGAACATCGCCGGGATGTCGCGTTCACGCAGGAAACGGCAGCATTGTTCGTAGAGGTCGCCCTTGAACTCTAGATGGCTGAGCTCCTCGGGAATCATCACGCGACGCATGTAACCCTCGTAGGAGGGACGGCTCAGCAAGCCCTTGAAGGGCTTAACGTCGTAGCCATAGTAGCCAATCTCGCGCATAGCCTGCACATTGAAGGGGACATACGGCGTCTCGCGGGCGAAGTAGTTGGGTTCGCACTTGGCGAGGAGGCTCTGAAACAGCTCGTCGTTCGTCACCTCGGGCTCCACCATGTCAAAGTCAGGCTTGCCAAAGCGTTTCTTGGCCTTCGGCACCATCTTCGGACGTGTCTCGGGCACGGTGGCCTCGCTGTCGCCCCACTGCCAGTAGGCAAAAGGGTACTCCAGCACCATCAGGTCGAACACCTCTTCCAGCGGCACGCGGAACGAATAGCCCTTCGCCGCCACGTAGCTCTCCAGCATGGGCAGCAGCTCGGCCTTGCGGCTGAGGGTCATGCGCTGGTAGGAAAGGATTCTCTCGCGGGCCTCAGCCGTGCCGACCTTGTCGAGGAACACCTCGTGGCGTCCGTCTTCCAGCGCCTTGTTGAGTGGCGCCACGTAGCTGACGTTAGCCACCACGTCGTCCGGGAAGAATACGCGGTAGAACAGAGCCGTCTGGCCGCCCTTGCTGATGCCGGTAGAGAACCACTTGCCGGTGTACTTCTTGCCGAAGGTAGTGCGGATGTGGTGATAGTCGTAGGCGGAGTTCTTCACCGTCAGGTACTCCCACAGCGTGCTGGCATAGGCTTCGCTACCCGTCAGCCCGCGCTGGGTGACAGGACTGCTGGCACCATTGAAACGGTGCTCGGTCATGATGACGTTTGCCTCCAGCAGTTCCGAGAGCTCCTCGGTGTAGCGGGGATGCAGGGCGTACTCGTTGCCGTACCCCTCGGTGACGATGACGGTGGGGCGGTCGAAACCGCGATGCCGCACCACCAGCCGCTGCTCGAATGTCCCGACAGCATCATCCAGCGGGTCGATGGGCTGTTCGAACATCACCAGCCGCTTCGCCACGCCGTCGGCCGACTCCAGGGTTTCCACACGGGTTACACCGGGCAATGCCCTCAACACATCGTCGAGGGCATCGGCCGTTACATTCAGCGCCAAGCACACCAGCGCCAATAACAGGACCGGTTTCTTCA
This sequence comes from Bacteroidaceae bacterium, assembly GCA_024697785.1. Lineage (GTDB taxonomy): Bacteria > Bacteroidota > Bacteroidia > Bacteroidales > Bacteroidaceae > UBA1189. The sequence continues at coordinate 1,978 of JAILEU010000153.1, forward strand.
TAAAATCACACTTCGAGCGAATAACCCTCACGATACTTATAATGCATCAGCTTGGTGGCCTCGGGGTCGTTCATGAACTTCTGCACGATGGGGTTCCAGACAACGGAGCGTCCCAGCTCAATGGCGATGTTGCCCAAGTTGCAGACGGTGCACGATGTGTGGCCAGTCTCCACGGGACAGTTGGGATCGACGTGCGCCTTCACGGCATCAATCCAGATGCGGCGGTGGGCCGACTGAGCCTCGTAGGCACCTTTCTCCACGCCTAGATCCATCTTCTCGAACTTCGGGTCGGAAGCCCTCAGCGAACCGCGGCAGACCTTGATCCAACCGTTCTCGCCATAAATTTGAAGTCCCTGCTCGCCGCCGTTATAGGGTTCCTCGGTGACGATGACGCCGTTGTCATACTCAAAGGTGAGCACGTCATATTTTCCGTATCCGGCAGGACTGATCTTGACGGGACCGCCGTTGCCGTCTTTGCCGATGGCCCATTGGGCGATGTCGAACATGTGGGCACCCCAGTCGGTCATCAGTCCGCCGCCGGTCACCTTATACCAGCGCCAGGCGCCCCACAGCTGTTCGTCGTGCTTCTCGCTGATGATGGGGTCGAGGTCAGAGTGATACCACACAGAGGTGGGCAGCGGCCCGAGCCACTTGTCCCAGTTCAGACCAGCTGGCACCTCCATCTTCGGCAGCGTGCAGGGCATGGGAGCGGCGCTCTTCGGGTTGACGCTGTTACGTCCGCAATGGACTTTGATTTTCTCTATCTTCCCCATGATGCCTTCGCGGCAGAGCGTGGCGGCATGGATAAACTCGCCGCTGCTGCGCTGCTGGCTACCCACCTGCAGGATGCGGCCATACTTGCGCACAGCCTTGACGAGCTGCTGACCTTCGTAGATGGTAAGCGTCAGGGGTTTCTCTAAATAGACGTCCTTGCCGGCCTTACAGGCAGCAATGGCGATGACGGCATGCTGGTGGTCGGGCGTAGCGATGACAACGGCATCGATGTCCTTGCGGGCCAGCAAATCCTGATAGTCCTCATAGACATCCACCTTCACCTTCTTCTCGCCCTTGCCCTGATAATAATCCTTCACACGGCGCACGAAGCGGTCGCGCTTGATGTCATAGACGTCGCAGCCGGCCAACACACGCACATCGTCAAAGGCCATGAACGTGCTCAGCAGGTACATTGCCTGCTGTCCCAGACCAATAAAGCCCAGGTTGACCGTACCGTTTGCCGACTTCTTCGCTGCCGCAGGAGCAGGTGCAGCCACCGTACCCGCATGCATCAAACCCGAAGGCGCAGCCATAGCCGCAGCCCCCAACGCACTCACTTTCAAAAACTCTCTTCTTTCCATGGTAATATCTTTATGACGTTAATTATAAGTTGTCAGTTGGTTTAACGTTTATTGTTTAACGTTTCATGTTTAACGATGAGGGTTTAACGTTAAACATTAAACGATAATTATCAATTGTCAATTATCAATTGCGCCAAAGGCCCTAGTCGTGGTCGTTAAACGTTAAACGTTAAACGCTAAACAAAAAAACTCTATTTCCTAATTCTATTAATCAGTCCTGTCAGCACAGTTCCAGGCCCGCACTCAACGAACTCCGTCATGCCGTCCTGGAGCATATTCATGACCGTCTGCGTCCAGCGCACGGGCGATGTCAGCTGCTTCAGCAGGTTTGCCTTGATGTCCGCAGCCTCGGTGTAAGGCTTGGCATCCACATTCTGATAGACAGGACAGACAGGGCGGTTGAACGGCGTCGCCTCGATGGCGGCTGCCAGCTCCACGCGGGCCGGCTCCATCAGCGGCGAATGGAACGCGCCACCCACAGCCAGCGGCAGGGCACGCTTCGCACCCGCCTCCTTCAGCTTGACGCAGGCCGTCTTCACAGCCTCCACCTCGCCCGAGATAACCACCTGACCCGGGCAGTTGTAGTTAGCCGGTACCACGACACCCTCCGTCTCATCACAGATGCGCTCGATGACGTCATCTGCCAGTCCGATGACAGCCGCCATCGTCGAAGGCTGTGCCTCGCACGCCTTCTGCATGGCCATCGCGCGGGCATACACCAGCCGTAGGCCATCCTCGAAGCTCAGCGCACCCGCCGCCGTCAACGCCGAGAACTCTCCCAGCGAATGACCAGCCGCCATGTCCGGCTTGAACTCCTCGCCCAGACAGAGCGCCGAGATGACAGAATGGAGGAAGATAGCCGGCTGCGTCACCTTCGTCTGCTTCAGTTCCTCGTCCGTACCCTCGAACATGATGTCCGTAATCCGATAGCCCAGGATTTCGTTTGCCTTGTCAAACAACTCCTTAGCCAATGCGTGGTTCTCATACAGGTCCTTGCCCATACCCACAAACTGTGCCCCTTGTCCGGGAAATACAAATGCTTTCATA
>JAILEU010000184.1 GCA_024697785.1 Bacteroidaceae bacterium
ATTTATTCTTCATTCTTCATTTTTCATTCTTCATTCTTCATTAAAAAAAGAACTATGACCATAAACGAGATACAAGATGAAATCATCGAAGAGTTTGCTGCCTTCGATGACTGGATGGACAAATATCAGCTGCTGATTGACCTGGCGGGCGAACTGCCCAAGCTGGACGAGCGCTACAAGACGGAGGACAACCTCATCGAGGGCTGCCAGAGCCGCGTGTGGCTGCATGCCGAGATGACGGACGGGCTCGTGCTCTTCGAGGCCGAGAGCGACGCCCTCATCGTGGGCGGCATCATAGCCCTGCTCATACGCGTGCTCAGCGGACAGGCACCCGACGACATCCTGCACGCCGACCTCTACTTCATCGACCGCATCGGCCTGCACGAACACCTCTCGCCCACCCGCAGCAACGGCCTCGTGGCCATGGTGAAACAGATGCGCATCTACGCCCTTGCCTTCAGCACACAGCAATGAGAGTACTCATCATCAACACCACCGAGCGAAAGGGCGGCCCCGCCATCGCAGCATTCCGCCTGACAGAGGCGCTGAAGAACAACGGCATCAAAGCCAAGATGCTGGTGCGCGACAAGGAGACGGACAAGGTGACAACAGTCGTCACCGACAAGACGTGGCGCGTGAAAAAAGGCCTTTTCATCGAGCATCTGCGCCTCAGCCTCCACAACCGGCTGGGCAAGCAACACCGCTTCCGCCTCGACCTCGGCACGTCGGGCGAAGACATTACCAGCCTGCCCGAATTCCGGCAGGCAGACATCATCCACCTCCACTGGATCAACGACGGCATGCTGTCGCTGCGACAGATTGAGCGCATCGTCCGTTCGGGCAAGCCCGTCGTCTGGACGCTGCACGACATGTGGCCCTTCACCGGCATCTGCCACTACGCCCACGACTGCGACAACTACATGAAACATTGCGGCTCGTGCCCCCAGCTCAACAGCAGCAAGGACAAGGACATCGCCTACCGCTGCTTCGAGCAGAAGGCAGCCCTCCTCCGGCAGAGCAACATCCGCTTCATCGCCTGCAGCCAATGGCTGAAGGAGATGGCCCGCAAGAGCAGCCTGCTGCGCGGCATGGACATCACGTGCATCCCCAACGCCGTCGATACGCGCCTGTTCCACAAGAGCAGCAAGGCCGTGGCACGCGAAGCGCTCCATCTGCCCGCCGACAAACGGCTGCTGCTCTTCTCGTCAGAGTCCGTCGCCGACCGCCGCAAAGGCTTCGACTATCTGGCCGACGCCCTGAGCGAGCTCGTGGCCATCCACCCCGAATGGAAGGAACGGATGGCCCTCGTCGTCATGGGAAAGGACAGCGACAAGGTCACCTTCAGCCAGATACCCTTCACGGTCTATCCCCTGCAATACGTCTCGGACGAAAAGCGTATGGCACAGGTCTATAACGCCGTTGACCTCTACACCATCCCCTCGCTACAGGACAACCTGCCCAACACGGTGGTCGAGGCGATGGCCTGCGGCATACCCTGCATCGGCTTCAACGTCGGCGGCATACCCGAGATGATCGACCACCTCCACAACGGCTACGTCGCCGACTACAAGAACACCCGGAGCTTTGCCGAAGGCATCCACTGGCTGCTGACCGAAGGCGACTACGACATGCTGAGCAGCGAAGCCCTCCGCAAAGCCCAGACCACCTACAGCGAGACCTCAGTCGCTGCCGCCCACATCGCCGTTTACAACCAGCTCACCGGCAAGAACGAATAAACGGGCTTGCCCCATGATTTGTTATTCATGCAAAGGTATCAGCTGTCTGCGACGCTACTATCTTGTTCGTGAATGTCTGAGAAGAACTCTTACGTCTTACGTCTTCCGTCTTACATCAACCCTCTTCAACCGTTATTCCTCAGCGGAGAACATGGGATCCCAGCAGGGAAGCATGATGGGCTTCTTCTTGGCGGCCTGAGTGACCTTGCGGGGGGCGTACTTCTTGTGGATGACCAGACGGAACATGTATTCGTTGAACCACTCGTCCGTCATGATGAGGTGACCCTGATAGCCTGACGAGGCGCCCCAGCTGTTCTCGACCTTCCACATGACGGGCTTTTTGTCCTCGATGCGGACGGCCATGAGCGTCATGGCGTGGCTGGAGCCGCTGTCGAAGGTGCGGATGCGCTCTTCCTTGTTCATGCCGAAGGTGACGCCGAAGATGCTGCCGTAGTCGAAGTTATTGAGGTCGAGCAGGCCGCGGGTGCGGTCGAGCTCCTTGCCCACGTCGCAGCTGAAGTACATCATGGTGCTGTCCTGGATGCTGGCGATGGCCATCTCCTTAATGTCGCCGAGCGGGAGGTTGAGGTAGCGCCAGTTGTGACCGTCGTAGGTGTGGCGGTCGTACTCAATCTCGTATGTCTTCCAGTACTCGCGCGTGGGGTCGTTCATGAGCATGATGTAGTCGTTCTGGAGATCGTTGCCGAGGAACTGCTTGTAGAACTCCTGCGGAGTGTAGGTCTTGGGCTCGCTGAGGAGCTTGCCATTCTTGTCCTTGGGGGCCCACTTGAACTCCTTGACGGGCTCGCCGAAGCCAAGGGCGAGCATGTGATAGACCTCGGCCAGCATCTCCTCCTTCATGGCCTGGAGGTCGGCGCCCTTGTCGGCGGTACGCAGACGGATGCCATCCTCGCGTAGCTTGCGCTTGATGAGCGATGTGAAGCGCGAGGTGTTGTTAGAGGCGTAAGTCTCGGGCATGACGCTTGCGGGCACGACGCCGTACTTGGCCGTGAGGTCGGCAACGCCCGTGAAGGTGCCGCCGTCGGAGAGCGGATTCTTGAAGAGCCACTCGACGGTCTTGTCGTCCATGCTCTTCGAGCGGGTGTCGATGACGGCCTGCAGGAAGAGGTTGGCCTTCTCAAGCTGGTCGTAGAAGAAGAGATAGACCTCGGAGAACTCCATCGGCTGCTGCAGCTTGTACTGGCGCATCATCTGGGCACGGAGGACATTGAGGCCCGTGAACATCCAGCAACGACCCGAGCCCTTCTGGTCGGTGATGCCCTTGCTGTTGACGCTGTAATTGAAATAGGTGTCCATCTCGCCTTGGTTGGCGTGGTTGGTGGCGAGGGCGCTGACGTCGCCTGCCGCAAGGGCGTTGTGGATGACTTTGTCGGCTGCCGTCGGGGCCTGCTTGGCCTGGATGCGGCTGAGGACTTCGGGCGTTAACCCCTGGGCGCTAAGGCCCAAGCTGAATGCGGCAAAAATGCCGATGAAAAGGGACTTTTTCATTGCAATTATACTTTGTTTCTGTTTTCAATGTTCAAATCTAATAGGACACGGAGCAGGGAATGCCGCGGGCCTCGACGAGGGCGGCGATGCGGTCCAGCTCGGCGTGCGTCGCCTTCTGGAGCGAGGGGCAGGGAGTCTCGCGGTCGATGGTGTAGATCATCACCTTCGAGGGAGCAATCGAGCAGACGACGTCGAGCCAGGGAAGGACGTAGTCGTCGGAGGTGTTATCGACATCCTGTCCGTCAAACGAACGGCCCTTCATAAAGAGAGTCTGGATGATGCAATGCCCGTTGAAATCGCGCATTTTCTGCACGAGGGCATCGAGGTCGTAGTGACCATTAGGGCGGTTGACCAGGCGGATGTAACCGAGGTTGACGGTGTCGAGCTTAAGGATGTTGTTATCGACTTTCAGCAGGGCGTCGAAGACGGCGGGACGGGTGATGAAGGTGGCGTTGCTGAGCACGCTGACCTGCGCCGCAGGGAAGTAGCGGTTGCGCAGGGCGATGACGTCGTCGATGATGGCGGCGAAGTCGGGATGCGCGGTCGGCTCGCCGTTGCCCGCAAACGTCAGGACGTCGGGCGAAGGGCCGTTGGCCTGCATGTCCTTCAGCCGCTCTTCGAGGGCCTGGGCCACCTCCTGGCGCGACGGACGCTTCAGGTGAGCGGGATACCGGGCATTCAAGCCACACTCGCAGTAGAGGCAATCGAACGAGCAGACCTTACCATCGGCAGGCATCAGGTTGATGCCCAGCGAGACGCCCAGCCGCCTGCTGTGGACAGGGCCGAAAATGGGGGAAGCATAGATGACGGTTGACATATCTGGGGGCGAAGATACATCTTTTTTGCCAAACAAACGCGTTTTCGCCCGAAAAAAGGGGTTGCCGGAGGGGAAAAAGGGAAAAATCGTGCCCAGCAACAAATAAAAAAACGTTTGCGTTAAGCCAGATAACCGAAGTAAAACTTGCTTTAGCTTGGGCATGGCGAGAAAACGAAAGAAGAAATCCCATGAAAAATTTGGGCATTCGGAGGGCTTTTCGTACTTTTGTGGTCTGTTTTTTGAAGATTGTGTCGAAACTATGACTTTCACCTACGACGTCATTGTCATTGGCGCTGGCCACGCTGGCTGCGAAGCGGCTGCAGCGGCAGCTAACCTGGGGTCGCGCACCTGCCTGATTACGATGGATATGAACAAAATCGGGCAGATGAGCTGCAACCCTGCCATAGGCGGCATCGCCAAGGGGCAGATAGTGCGCGAAGTGGATGCGCTGGGCGGCTACATGGGCATCGTCACCGACCGCACGGCGATACAGTTCCGTATGCTCAATCGCTCGAAAGGACCGGCGATGTGGAGCCCCAGAGCACAATGCGACAGAGGAAAGTACATCTGGGCATGGCGCGAGATTCTCGACGGCATAGACAACCTAATCATCTGGCAAGACGTTGTTACTGAATTGCTTACGGAAGACGTGGACGGTAAAGCGCAGGTGACGGGCGTCAGGACACAGTTAGGCGTGACGTTCATGGCCCGCGCCGTCATCCTCACAGCGGGCACGTTCCTCAACGGCCTGCTACACTTCGGGCCCGTGAAAATACCGGGCGGAAGAGTGGCTGAACCCGCTGCATATCAGCTAACTGAGTCTATTGTTAAGCACGGTATCAATGTAGCCAGGATGAAGACAGGCACGCCCGTCCGCATCGACAGGCGGAGCGTCGATTTCAGCCAGATGGACGTGCAGGACGGCGACCCAGATCACCACGGATTCTCGTTCCTGAACGAACGGCGGGCGCTCAAGCAGCTGCCCTGTTGGACGTGCTACACCAACGAACGGTGTCACGACATCCTGCGCCGAGGCTTGCCCGAATCGCCCCTCTACAACGGGCAGATACAAAGCATCGGACCGCGTTATTGCCCGAGCATCGAGACTAAAATCGTCACCTTCCCCGACAAGGAGCAGCACCAGCTGTTCCTCGAACCCGAGGGAGAGACGACCAACGAACTCTACCTGAACGGGTTCTCCTCTTCCCTACCCATCGACATCCAAATCGAGGCGCTGAAGGCTATTCCCGCCCTGCGCAACCTGGTGGTCTATCGCCCAGGCTACGCCATCGAATACGACTTCTTCGACCCCACGCAGCTGCGTCATACGTTGGAGTCGAAGGTGGTCCGCAACCTATTCCTGGCGGGACAGGTGAACGGCACCACGGGCTACGAGGAGGCGGCGGGACAAGGACTCATCGCGGGCATCAACGCCCATATCAACGGTCACGACGGAGAGCCGTTTACCCTGCGCAGGGACGAGGCATACATAGGCGTGCTCATCGACGACCTCGTGACGAAAGGTGTGGACGAGCCCTATCGGATGTTCACCTCGCGTGCCGAATACCGCATACTGCTCCGCCAGGACAACGCAGACGCCCGCCTGACAGAAAAGTCGTATCAGCTGGGGCTGGCACGGCGCGAACGCTATGACCTCTTCCAGACGAAGCGAGAACAGGTGAGCCGCATCATCGACTTTGCCCGCGACTTCTCCATCAAGCCCTCACACGTGAACAGCGTCCTTGAGGCGGCAGGCACTACCCCACTCCAACACGGATGCAAGCTGCTGGAACTTGTTGGACGCCCCCAGCTCACACTAGAAAACCTCGCCCCCGCTATCCCGGAACTGGCGGACATCCTCGACAGCATCAGCGAGCGGAAAGAAGAAGTGAT
>JAILEU010000035.1 GCA_024697785.1 Bacteroidaceae bacterium
GGAGGCCAAGCAGTTCGGCGAGGTCGTCGAGGTCGCCTCGTCGGCCGACACCACGTTCAACTACATCCCCAAGGGCTATACCATCCCGAAGGATGTGGACTATTTCCACTATACGTCGAACAACACCATCTACGGCACCGAGATCCGCGAGACCCCCGCGAGCCCCGTGCCCATCATCTGCGACATGTCGAGCGACATCTTCTCGCATCCCGTCGAGGTGGAGAAGTACATCTGCATCTACGGCGGCGCCCAGAAGAACCTGGCCCCTGCCGGCGTCACGTTCGTCGTGGTCCGCAACGATGCCCTGGGCAAGGTCGAGCGCACCATCCCCACGATGCTCGACTACCGCACGCACGTCGAGGGCGGCTCGATGTTCAACACGCCTCCCGTGCTGCCCATCTACAGCGCTATGCTCACCCTGCGCTGGATCAAGAAGTGCGGCGGCATTGCCGAGATGGAGCGCCGCGCCAAGGAGCGCGCCGACCTGCTCTACAAGGCCATCGACGAGAGCCCCCTGTTCCGTGCCACCATCGCCGACCCCGCCGACCGTTCGCGGATGAACATCTGCTTCGTCATGAAGGACGAGTACAAGGAGCTGGAGCCTGACTTCCTGAAGTTTGCCACCGACCACGGCATGGTGGGCGTCAAGGGCCACCGCAGTGTGGGCGGCTTCCGCGCCAGCTGCTACAACGCCCTGCCCCTCGAGAGCGTACAGGCCCTCGTGGACTGCATGAAGGAGTTCGAGAAACTGCATGCCTGAAATGTCATTAGGGGGTTAGGAGTTCAGGAGTTCAGGAGTTCCGTAGTTCAGACAATACCTCTGTATGCAGGTTATCGTTAGCAGCACTATTGTCTGAACTCCTAAACTACTGAACTCCTGAACTCCCAAAAAACAGAACCTCCTGAACTACTACTTTTATTCTTTTTTAGTTCAAAGTTTAATTCCTAATTTCTAATTCCTAATTTTATAATTTTAATGAAAGTTCTTGTTGCAACTGATAAGCCGTTTGCCAAAGTCGCTGTTGATGGCATACGGAAAGTGATTGTCGATGCAGGCTACGAACTCGTCCTGCTTGAGAAATACGGCGAGAAATCGAAGCTGCTTGAGGCTGTGGCCGACGCTGATGCCCTCATCATCCGCAGCGACGTCATCGACGCCGAGGTGATGGATGCTGCTCCGCAGCTGAAGATTGTCGTCCGTGCCGGAGCCGGTTTCGACAACGTCGATCTGGCTGCCGCTACCGCTCACGGCATCTGCGTCATGAACACCCCCGGGCAGAACAGCAACGCCGTGGCCGAGCTGGCGCTGGGCCTGATGGTGATGGCTGTGCGTAACTTCTACAACGGCACGTCGGGCACCGAGCTGAAGGGCAAGCGCCTGGGCATCCACGCCTACGGCAATGTGGGCCGCAACGTCGCCCGCATCGCCAAGGGCTTTGGCATGGAGATTTCCGCCTACGACGCCTACTGCCCCGACAGCGTCATGGAGGCCGACGGCGTGCGCCCCGTCCACAGCGCCGACGAGCTCTATGCCGAAAACGACATCGTCTCCCTCCACATCCCCGCCACGCCCGAGACGAAGGGCAGCATCAACGCCGCCCTCCTTGGCCGTATGCCCAAGGGAGCCCTGCTAGTCAACACCGCCCGCAAGGAGGTCATCAACGAAGACGAGCTCATCGAGTTCATGCAGCAGCGCCTCGACTTCAAGTATGTCACCGACATCATGCCCGCCGCCAACGACAAGATGACCGAGCTCTTTGCCGGCCGCTACTTCTCCACTCCCAAGAAGATGGGTGCCCAGACCGCCGAGGCCAACATCAACGCCGGCATCGCCGCCGCCCATCAGATAGTGGGCTTCCTCAAGGACGGCATCCGCAAGTTCCAGGTTAACCCCTGACTCCAATCTCTAACCTCTAACCCCTAACCCCTAACCATATTATATGGCAACGATAAAACCCTTTCGCGGCATCCGCCCGCCCAAAGAACTGGTTGAGAAAGTCGAGAGCCGTCCCTACGACGTGCTCGACAGCGACGAGGCCCGTGCCGAGGCCGAAGGCAACCCCATGAGCCTCTACCACATCATCCGCCCCGAGATTGACTTCCCCGTCGGCACCGACGAGCACGACCCCCGCGTCTATCCCAAGGCCGCCGAGAACTTCCAGATGTTCCAGGACAAAGGCTGGCTGGTGCAGGACAAGAAAGAGTGCTACTACATCTACGCCCAGACCATGGGCACCCACACCCAGTACGGCCTCGTCGTCTGCGCCTATGTCGACGACTACATGAACGGCGTCATCAAGAAGCACGAGCTCACCCGCGCCGACAAGGAGGAGGACCGCATGAAGCACGTCCGCGTCAACAACGCCAACGTCGAGCCCGTCTTCTTCGCCTTCCCCGACAATGCCGTGCTCGACGCCATCGTGCGCCGCTATGCCGCCACCGAGCCCGTCTATGACTTCATCGCCCCCATCGACGGCTTCGGCCATAAGTTCTGGATCATCGACGACGATGCCGACATCCGCGCCATCACCGATGAGTTTGCCAAGATGCCCAGCCTCTACATCGCCGACGGCCACCACCGCTCGGCAGCTGCCGCCCGCGTCTGCGCCGAAAAGGCCCAGCAGAACCCCAACCACCGCGGCGACGAAGAGTACAACTACTTCATGGCCGTCTGCTTCCCCGCCGGACAGCTCACCATCTTCGACCTCAACCGCGTCGTCCGCGACCTGGGCGGCCTCACCCCCGCCCAGTTCCTCGAGCAGGTGAGCGAAGGCTTCGTGGTAGAGAAGAAGGGCGCGGACATCTACAAGCCCACAGGCCTCCACAACTTCAGCCTCTATCTCGAAGGCGAGTGGTACAGCCTGACAGCCCGTCCAGGCACCTACGACGACACCGACCCCATCGGTGTGCTCGACGTCAGCATCTGCAGCAACCTCATCCTGCACAAGATACTCGGCATCGGCGACCTCCGCAAGGACAAGCGCATCGACTTCGTGGGCGGCATCCGCGGCCTCGGCGAGCTGAAGCGCCGTGTGGACAGCGGCGAGATGAAGGTCGCCATCGCCCTCTATCCCGTCACCATGAAGCAGCTGATGACCATTGCCGACACCGGCAACATCATGCCCCCCAAGACCACGTGGTTCGAGCCCAAGCTCCGCTCAGGCCTGGTGATTCACAAATTATCCTGATTTGTTTTAAGGGCCCAAGGATGAAGAGGGTTTAGGAGTTCAGGAGTTCAGGAGTTGAGCTTCGCTCTTCCTCTGTCGCGACTCGGCAGAGTTGACTTCGTCTTCCTCCTTCGCACCTCGGCCATTCAAGCGAGCTTGATGGCTCTCGGTTTGGCGTCGGTTCAAACCAGTTTGACTCTGCTCTCGCTGCTCCATCGGTTCTGTAGTTCAGACAATACCTCTGTATGCAGGTTATCGTTAGCAGCACTATTGTCTGAACTCCTAAACTACTAAACTACTGAACTCCTGAACTCCCCATTCTTCATTCTTCATTCTTCATTCTTAATTCTTAATTCTTCATTCTTCATTCTTAAAGTTGGACACCTACAAGACCATCTCCGCCCCCTCGCAAGGAACTTACTCCCAGCTGCGCAGTAAGTTCCTTGCCTTTGCCGCCCCTGTGCGTACGGCCGACGAGGCGATGGCCTTTGTGGCCGGCGTGCAGAAGAAGTACTACGATGCCCGCCACGTCTGCTACGCCTACATGCTGGGTGCGGCGCGCGACACGTTCCGCGCCAACGACAACGGCGAGCCCTCAGGCACCGCCGGCAAGCCCATACTCGGTCAGATCAACTCAGCCGAGCTGACGGACATCGTCATAGCCGTCGTGCGCTATTTCGGCGGCATCAAGCTGGGCACGTCGGGGCTCATCCAGGCCTACCGCGCCGCAGCTGCCGAGGCCATCGCCGCTGCCGAGGTGGTGGAGAAGACCGTCGATGAGACCATCCGCATCACCTTCGACTACCTGCTGATGAACGACGTCATGCGCATCGTCAAGGACGAGAGCCCCACGGTCCTCGCCCAGGCGTTCGACAACCTCTGCACCATGACC
>JAILEU010000046.1 GCA_024697785.1 Bacteroidaceae bacterium
GCACGAAGCATACGACATCAAGGTCATCGGCGGGCGTCTGGCTGTGGCGAAGGGAAAGAACGTGGCGTTCTACCAGTATGGCGGCCCTCATACTGCGGCAACAGGGCTCTGCGGCAACTGCACAGCGCCATGCCCGCTGAAAGTGGTTTAATGTTTAACGTTTAATTGATGTTATAGGAGTTCAGAAGTTCAGGAGTTCAGAAGTTCAGACAAATGTCCTGCCGCATGGTAGTTAACGTTATCGTTATCGTTTAACGAACACTTCCTGCCGCATGGTCGTTAAACGTTAAACATTAAACGTTAAACGAAAATTGTCAACATAGTTCGTAGATATAGATGAAAAAGGAAAAGCGTTTACATAGCCCGATGGAGCGACGGGAGTTCCTGCGCACCTGCGGAAGCCTGATTGCCGGCGGCAGCCTGGTGGGCTTGGGCGGCGTGCTGGGCAGCAAGGCATCGGCCGTCGAAGGCGAGATGATGTGGCAGATAGACCCCGAACGTTGCCTCCAATGCGGACGATGCGAGACGGAATGCGTGATGAGGGTATCGGCCGTGAAGTGCTTCCACGCCAATCAGGTATGCGGCTACTGCGACCTCTGCGGAGGCTATTACCGCGAGGGCGTGAAGGAACTCAACACGGCAGCCGAGAACATGATGTGCCCCACAGGCGCCATCAAGCGGCATTTCATCGAAGAGCCCTACTTCGAATACACCATCGACGAGGCCCTCTGCACCGGCTGCGGAAAGTGTGTGAAGGGCTGCTCGTCGTTCGGCAACGGCTCGCTGTTTCTGCAGATCCAGCAGGAGCTCTGCCTGCAATGCAACGAATGTGCCATCGCGAAGGTATGTGTGTCGGGTGCCATCCAGCGCGTACCCGTCGGAACCGCCTATAAACTGAAAGACCATGCCTGAGCACTCCTTTGCCGCCACCATCCTTCCGGCCGTGGCACGATTTCCCAAGCCGGACTTTACGTCGGGATACCAATACCCCACGATAGTCCATAGCGTTCCGTGGGAGACCTTCTGGTCGTGGGTGGACATCGGACTGCTTGTGGTCATGATGAGCCTGGTGGCCTGGGCTGTACATCGCCGGCGGAGCCGTGGCGTGGTGTTGGGCGTCAGCATCGTCTCGGTACTATATTTCGGTTTTTTCCGTACGGGCTGCGTGTGCAGCATCGGCTCCATCCAGAATGTGGTGCTTGCTCTGTCAGACAGTGGCTACAAGCTGCCACTCACAGTATTGCTGATTTTCCTGCTGCCGCTGGTGTTCGCCTTGTTTTTCGGCCGCGTATTCTGTGCGGGTGTCTGCCCCATGGGGGCGCTGCAGGAGCTGGTGAACGTCCGAGGGTGGCGCCTCTCACGTGCGGTGAGCTGGGCGCTGGGCATCATCCCTTGGGTGTATCTGGCCTTTGCTATCCTCTATGCTGCCACGCGGAGCCAGTTCATCATCTGCCGTTTCGACCCCTTCGTGGGCATTTTCAGGATGGGAGGCGACATGGGAATGATTGTCTTCGGCGTTTTGCTGCTCATCCTGTCGGTATTCGTGGGGCGTCCGTTCTGTCGCTTCCTCTGCCCCTATGGGGTATTGCTGGGGGTGGTGAGCCGTGTGGCGCGACGGAAAGTGGAGGTGACCGATAGTAAATGCATTAACTGCCGGCTCTGCCACCATGCCTGTCCCGTCGATGCCATCCGCGAACCGTACGAGGCAAAGGCGAGTGACGGGCGGAGGACTGGAGCCCTTACGACAGCGCTCTACCTGCTGTTGCTGCCCCTGCTCACCGTGGGCGGAGGACTGCTGCTGCGGTCGCAGAGCGATACGCTCAGCATGGCCCATCGCGACGTCTGGCTCTATGCGCAGCTCACAGCCGATGAGCAGCCCGACGTCCTGACGGCCGAGGTAGAGGCCTTTCACGAGATGGGGCGTTCGATGGACGAGCTGGAGGCATCGGTCCAGGAGGTCAAGAAGAGCTATCGTCTTTGGTCGGCCCTGGCCGGAGGACTCATCGGGTTCGTGCTGGGATGCAAGCTCATACGACTCTCCCTCAAGCGTACACGCAAGACGTATGAGGTAGAGCCGTCAGCCTGCGTGGCCTGCGGAAAGTGTTTCAACTATTGTCCCTTGAAAAAGTCAAATATTAGCAACGCATGAAAAAAGGCATCTATAGGAACATAGCTTTGGTGACTACCGCCTTTGCCATAGCTGTCATCACCATGATGGGTGTCAGCTGGTGGCAGATGCGCAAGGCCACGCCACTCAAGACCGAGGTGATGGAAACGCTCAGGCAGCTGAGCGACACGAATGCCGACAACGAAACGCTGGCCGAGCAAGTACGCGAGCTCGACCTGCTGTCGCGAAAGGCTTACTTCACTCAGGAGAGTCAACTGAAGAAGGGCGGCTGGATACTCTGTGCCATGGCGGCCGTGATAGCGTTCAGCCTGCGGATGTATTATAAGGACACGAAGCAGCTGCCCGACAAAGACCTCGACCCCATCGACGAATGGCTGACCAAGAGCCGTGCCCGTCGCTATCTCGGATGGGGGGTAGGCGCTATCGTGGCCATAGGGTTGATAGTCGTGCTGGCAAATGGGGTGAAAGAGAGGAGGCTGGCAGACAACAACAGACTGACAGACTTACAGACTAACAGACTGACAGATGATAGTTCTGAATCCGAGCCGACGACGGAGCTTTCATCTGATAGCCTGGAAGGCGACAGGTCAACAGATCAACAGGCTGGCAGGCTGGCAGATCAACAGAAATCTGACAGCCTGGAAGAGAAGTCTGACAGCCTGAAAGTCCCTGCTCCGCCCCCTCTGCCCAAGCTCACGTGGAACGGCTTCCGTGGCACGGGCGGTACGGGACGTTCGGCTGCCCGCGGCCTCCCCACCTCGTGGAACCTGGGTAGCGGCAAGAACATCCTCTGGCAAACGCCCGTCCCCCGCCATGGCTATAACTCACCCGTCATCCACGGACGTAACATCTACATTACAGGTGCTGACAGCGAGAAACGCGAGCTCTACTGTTTCGACCTCCTGACGGGCGAGCTGCGGTGGACAGTCGCTGCCACCGGCATCGCAGGGTCACCAGCCCAGATGCCCGACGTCTCCGCCGACACAGGACTGGCAGCCTCTACCGTTGCCACCAACGGCAAGCAGGTTTGCGCTATCTTCGCCACCGGCGACATCCTCTGCACGGACATGGACGGCAAGCGGCTCTGGGCAAAGAACCTCGGCGTCCCCGACAACCACTACGGCTTCGCCTCGTCGCCGCTGATGTATGGGGGTACGTTGATTATTCAATACGACAACAACGATGCCTCGCGGCTCATCGCCCTAAGCGCCTCGTCGGGGCGTGAACTATGGAGCAAGAGCCGCAAGGACAAGATTGCCTGGAGCTCGCCCATCCTTGCCAAGGTTGGCGGGCAGCAGGCTGTCATCGTCATGGGCAATCCCGCCGTAACCGCCTACAAGGTGTCCGACGGCGAGGAGCTCTGGCGTGTGGAGTGTCTGAGCGGCGAGGTAGGTGCCAGCCCCTGTACAGCCGACGGCATCATCTACGCCGCCAGCGAATATGCCACCTGCGTGGCCATCCGTGCTGACGACGGCGAGACGCTCTGGGAGGCTGGCGACTGTCTGCCCGAGTGCTCCAGCCCCGTGGCAACGAAGGACAAACTCTACGTGGCTACCAGCTATGGTGCCGTCTGTGCCTACGATGCCTCTACCGGCGAGGTCGTCAAACAGCACGAGCTGACTACACCTTTCTACTCATCGCCTGTCATCGCCGACGGCAAGGTGTGGCTCATCAGCAACAGCGGCAAGTGTTACATCTTCTCTGCCGGCAAGGAATTTCGCCTCATCACCAGCTTCGACACCGGCGAACAGACCTTCGCCACCCCTGCCTTTACAGACAGCATGATGGTTGTTCGTTCTGACAAAAGCCTATATGCAATTAAGAAGAAATAATTCAGAATTAAGGTTTAACGTTTAATGTTTAATGTTTAATGTTCAACGAGCACGTCCTATGATTTTGGTTTAACGTTTAACGTTTAATGTTTAACGAACACGTCCTATGATTTTGGTTTAACGTTTAATGATTAATGAGTACAACCTCGAAGACTGACAGACTAGCAGACTAACAGACTGACAGATAATAGCGTATCAACGAAGCGGTCCACGGAACATTCATCTGATAGTCTGAAAGTCTGTAAGTCTGATAGTCTAAAAGGTATTTCTTAACTCTTAATTCTTAACTTTTAACTAATTAACGCTCTAAATTCTTAATTAAAAAGTGTCCTGTGAGAACTGTAAGATAACGTCGCCCGACGAGGCACGTCAGTCCATCCGCCGACGGACGGACGCCCTCATCGAGCGTGTGGGGCGTCGCCGTGAGTGCATCATTCCCCTGCTGCAGGCCATACAGGGAGAGTTCAACTATCTGCCTGCCGATGCCCTCGAACGTGTCTATGAAACCACAGCCATCGACCGTGCCCAGGCCATCTCCGTCGCCACGTTCTACGGTCAGTTTCGCATGATGCCTTATGGCCGCCACACCATTCGTGTCTGCTGCGGTACTGCATGCCATGTCAAAGGGGCGAACATCGTCTATGACGCCTTCAGGCGCGAGCTCTCCATGGCCGACGACACTATCACCACCTCCGACGGACGCTACTCCGTCGAGAAGATAGCCTGCCTGGGCTGTTGCGCCCTGGCACCCGTCGTGCAAATCGACAACCGCATCTTCGGACATGTCCAGCCTGGCAAGGTGCGTGAGGTGCTGGACGCTTTCGAGGAGGCAGAGCAGCAGGCCGACGAAGGCCGGCTG
Organism: Bacteroidaceae bacterium; assembly: GCA_024697785.1. GTDB lineage: Bacteria > Bacteroidota > Bacteroidia > Bacteroidales > Bacteroidaceae > UBA1189. The sequence continues at coordinate 4,820 of JAILEU010000046.1, forward strand.
ACCCGCCGCCGTCAAGCCCAGGAGCCACAGGGTGAGATACGCCTGGGCATGGAGAACTGCTGCCAAGCCAGCGGTACGGCCGAAATCCGTCAGGCCGTCGAACGTGCCTGCCGTGAACTGGGCATCAACGTCACCCTCAAACCTGTGTCGTGTGTCGGCGCATGCGGCCAGGTGCCGCTCATCGACGTTGCCACCCCCGACGGACACATCACCCGCTATCCCAATCTGCAGCCCGACCAGGTAAAGGAAATCCTCCTTCACCATTTCCGCCCCGCCTCGCCCCTTCGCCGCCTCTTCAGCATCGCCATGAACAGCGTCGACAATCTCCACACCGACCAGACGTGGGACAACATCCTCTACCTTCCTGAGGAGCTACGCACAGGGCGTCTGCGCCCCTTCCTTGACGGCCAGCCCCTGCGCATCTCCACCGAAGGCTATGGGCAGATGAATCCCCTCGACATCGATGAATATATCCACCGCGGGGGATTCGAGGCCCTGCACCGGGTGATCTCCACCAATCCCCAGGCCGTCATCGACGAAGTCCTGCGCAGCGGAATCCGGGGCAGGGGAGGAGGCGGGTTCCCCACAGGACGCAAATGGCAGCTTGTAGCCGATGCCGACGACGATGAGAAGTACGTCATCTGCAACGGCGACGAAGGCGACCCCGGGGCATTCATGGACCGCATCCTGCTTGAGAGCTACCCCCTGCGTGTCATCGAGGGGTTGCTCATTGCTGCTCATGCCGTGGGAGCCCGCCGCGCCATCCTATACATTCGCGCCGAATATCCGCAGGCCGTCATCCGCATGCGCCGCGCACTTGAGCTGTGCCGCCAGCGCGGCTTGGTCGAAATTGGGTCAAAAGTTAGAAGTGAGAAGGTAGAGGTATCCATTTTCGAGGGTGCCGGTGCCTTCGTCTGTGGCGAGGAGACCGCCCTCATCGCCTCCATCGAAGGGCGTCGTGGATTCCCCAGCCTTCGTCCGCCCTATCCCGCAGAGAAGGGGTTGTTCGGTCATCCCACGCTCATCAACAACGTCGAGACGCTCAGCCAGATACCCTACATCATCCAGCACGGTGCCGAAAGCTATGCCAGCGTGGGCACCCCTCGCAGCACAGGGACGAAAGTCTTTGCCCTTGCCGGAAAAGTGCGCCGTGGGGGGCTCATCGAAGTGCCCATGGGAACGACGCTCCGCCAGATTGTCAATCAGATTGGTGGCGGCATGGAAGGTGACGTCCCGCTCAAGGCTGTGCAGACGGGCGGTCCTTCAGGCGGCTGCATCCCCGCCGAGCTCTGCGACACCCCTGTCGATTTTGATGCGCTGGCTGGTATGGGCGCCATCATGGGCTCCGGCGGACTGGTGGTGCTCAGCGCCGATGACTGCATGGTCGATGTGGCCCGCTATTTCGTCCGTTTCGTCTCTGGCGAGAGCTGCGGCAAGTGCACCTTCTGCCGTGTGGGCGTCAAACGTATGCTCGACATCCTCGACCGTCTGGCCACAGGCCAGGGAACAATGGACGACATCGATCATCTCGAGGAACTCGCCCGTGACATCAGTCGTGCCTCACTCTGCGGACTGGGCCGTTCCGCCCCCAACCCCGTGCTCTCCACCCTGCGCCATTTCCGCCACGAATACGAGCAGCACGCCCAGGGCAGATGCCCCACAGGCTCTTGCCGGCAGATGGTTCATCTCGCCGTCACCGATGACTGCATCGGCTGCACCAAGTGTGCCCAGGTGTGCCCTGCCGATGCCATACCCTTCACCCCCTACCAGCGCCCCCCCATCGACACCGCCCGCTGCACCCTCTGTGGACTCTGTCTGGAGGCGTGCGACCTTAACGCTATCCGATATGAAAATAACCGTTAACCACCAACCTCTCGACGTATCGCCTCACCGTCCTCTCATCGAATCCCTGCGTGCAGCGGGCTACGACGTCCCCTCGATGTGCTACGCCGCCGACCGGCGCCACCAGCCTTCGTGCATGGTCTGCATGGTCAAGGATGTTCACACGGGGCAGATGATTCCGTCATGTTCAACCCTTCCCCGCGAGGGGATGGAGATAGAGACCGACACCGAGGAGGTTCTCGGCATGCGGCGCCAGGCGCTTGAGCTGCTGCTCAGCGACCATCGCGCCGACTGCGAAGCCCCCTGCACCATCGTCTGTCCACGGGGCATCGACGTGGCACGCGTCCTGCTCCACTACGACCGTGGCGAGCTGTCCGCAGCCGCAGCCGTGCTGGGCGACACGTCGTGCGACGGGTGCAAAGCTCCTTGCGAACGGGCCTGCCGACGGCGCACCGTCGATGAAGCTGTCAGCATCCGCTCTCTTCTGGATGAAGTGAGGAGGGATGGGTTAGAGGTTAAAGGTGAGAGGTTAGAGGTTAGGGCCAAAGCTGGCGCAGCAAACAACTCTAACCCCTCACCGCTAACCCCTAACCTAAGCCCTCACCCTTCACCCCTAACCCCTAACCCTAAAAGTGACCTTTTCTGCAGCCGTTTAGGACGTTTCACCGATGCTGAAAAGGAACGCATGAAGCAGCTCTTTACCCAGCCCTCACGTTGCCTGCATTGTGCCTGCGAAGGGAGCGGAAAATGCATCCTCCGCAGCCTGGCCACCAACGCTGGCATACGGACGCCGAAATATGGCGTCCAGTCGTCGCTACCCGTCAAAGAACGCATCGAGGTCACGGAGCGCCTTGTCTATGAACCTGCAAAATGCATCCGCTGCGGCCTCTGCGTGTATAACACCGACGATGGCTTTACCTTCGAACGCCGCGGCTTCGACATGCGGGTTGTCATTCCCGAAGAGAGCAAGTCGCACGTCAGCGACGAGGTTGCCCGGCTGTGTCCTACGGGAGCACTTTTTTCAGTTAAGAGTTAAGAGTTAAGAGTTAAGAAGTAAGAAGTAAGAAGTAAGAGGTCATAGGACGTGTACATTAAACGTTAAACGTTAAACCAAAATCATAGGACGTGTTCGTTAAAAAATTATTTTGAATTGTGAATTATGAACTATAAACGCCTGGGTGCCCTGTCGCTGCTGCTGTCTTTGCTCATGCTGTTTTCAGGATGCGTTGAGAGGGGTAGGCACGCCCATTCTATCCATGCTCCATTAACCGAGAGCCAATGGACTTCCTTTCGCGGAGGCACATCCCTCTCCGGATACACGGCCAGCCCGCTTCCCGACAACCCCACTCTTCTTTGGGAGTACCGTCATGGGGTGCGCACCGTGGCTGCGCCTATCGTCAGCCACGGAACGGTTTACATATGCGACAAGCACGGACAGCTGCGTGGTTTCTCCATCGCCGACGGGACGCCCTCCTGTTCCCTCGACCTGGGCGGCGACGTGGAAGCGCCCTTTGTCACAGCCGACACCTTATTATATATAGGGCAGATGGATGGCCAGGTGCGTGCCCTCTCGCTCACCGACGGTACTGAGCTTTGGCACTTCGAAACAGAAGGCCAGATACTGGGTTCCCCCACCTTCTTGTCCCGCGGTGTGCTCGTCGTGGGCAGCTACGACAATACGATGTACACCCTCGATGCCCGCACGGGCGACCCTGTAGGACGAGCCTCCACAGGTTATTACATCAATGGTGCGGCAGCTATCTGGCGGGACACCTACGCCCTCTTCGGAGGCTGCGATGCCTGGCTGCGCGTCAGTGACCTCAGGACAGGGCATGTCACCGACTCCATCCGCCTCGATGCCTATCTGCCCGCCTCGCCTGCCGTTGAAGGTGACTATGCCTACGTGAACGATTATCAAGGAAATCTATATGAGATTCGTCTGTCTAAGGACGGCCATTTCGGTCGCCACCGCAAGATGCTTGTTGCCGAGGGCGACGAGGGCGGCACGACATCCATGCCGGCTGTCACGGCCGACGCCGTCTTCACGCTTGCCGAAGGGCGCTTTCTCGTCTGCATCGACCGCGCCGACGCCCATGTCCGCTGGAGACAGATGCTGAGGGGCGACGTAGGCGAGTGCTCGCCCCTCGTATGCGCTGACCGCGTGATTGCCTGCACCCGGACGGGCATCGTCTCTATCCACGACGTCCGCACCGGACGCCCGCTTTGGACATACGAGACGGGTGAACAAATTGTTGCCTCCCCCGCGGTAGCCGCAGGGCGACTGTTTGTCCTCACGGCTCGCGGCACGCTGCTCTGCTTTAGTTAGAAATTATCGTTTAACGCTTAACGACCATGATAACTACGTTAATTGACAATTGACAATGGACAATGGATAATTATCAATTATCAATTTTCAATTTTCAATTGCGCCGAAGGCGCCGGACGTGTTCGTTAAACGTTAAACGAAAAATCTTATTCCTATTTGTCATGAATTACATCTCATTGCACAACATCAGCAAACGTTTCAACGATGGCGCTGGCGGACAGCGAATAGTGCTGGACGGACTTTGCCTTGACGTGGAGAAGGGCGACCACATAGCCATCACGGGGGTATCGGGCACAGGGAAGACCACCCTGCTCCGCATCCTCGGCACCCTCACAGCCCCTGACGAGGGGACATATCTGCTCGATGGCGTAAGCGTTGATTACGCCGATGAACCGCAGCTCCGCCGGCTCAGAAACGGCTGCATAGGCTTTGTGTTCCAGGACTGTCCTCTGCTTCCTTGGCAAACAGCGTGGCAGAACATCCTGCTGCCGACGGGGGCTGCCGGTGGCCACCCTTCGTCTGAGGTGGTGCAGTGGGCAGAGGAGCTGGTGAGGATGATGGACATCGGACATGTGAAAGGTCAGATGCCGCAGTCTCTGTCGGGTGGGGAGAGGTGTCGTGTGGGATTATGCCGTGCCTTGGTGATGCGTCCCTCGCTGCTGCTTGCCGACGAGCCGACGGGACAGCTTGATGCAGCACACGCCCACGAGGTTGCCGAGCTACTGACGATGGTGAACAAACGACTGGGGATGACCATTGTGACGGTGACGCACTCCGACCGTCTGGCACAGACAGCCGGACGCGTCTATAAGCTTGACCATGGGAAACTGATCATGGACTTATCATGAAGCAGAGCCTGACATATTACCGCCGATTCTATCGCCTGATAGCGGCCAGCGTGGTGGTGATGATGGCTACCCTCATGGGAAGCATCGTACTGGGTGACTCTGTGCGCGGCTCGTTGGCTGACAGGGTGGACGAACGGCTGGGCGAGACGCATACGGTGGTTCAGACCGGCGCAGGCTATATCGACGACAGCGTGATGAGCCATCCCCTCCTCGCCTCGGCTGTAGGGCTTCTGCATTGCGAAGGGTTTGTGTCGGTGCCCGGCATGGGACAAGGGATGACGCCCGTCAGCGTGTGGGGAACCGACGCTGATTCGCTCGCGTTGGACGAGGCGCTGTGTGGCGAACAGCTGGCACGACAACTGACGGAGCAGCGAGAGCAGAGCGATGCTGGCATCAGCTTTGCCGAGTCGCGACGGAAGAAGAGCAAAGCTCAACTGGGGATGACGGGCAGGGTTGTGCTGCATCTGCCTGCCCGTGGATTGGTGCCCGCAGGGTCGCTGTTCGTGTCGCAGGAAACGACATCACAGCTCAACCTCTCCGTGAAAGGCGTGAAGACAGCCGCACAGGGAGGGAACTTGTTGCTGCATGGCGAACAGATGAGGCCGAACAACATCTTCGTCAATCGTCGTCAACTGGCCATAATGCTGGGTGTAAACGAGGACGAAGGCGTAGTTGACGTTATTCTTTCGCCAGAAACAATCCAGGCAGCTGACTTTGCGGAGGCCTGGTGTCCCGAGGCTTCGGGCATCCGCTGGAGAGATGGCGTGGTGAGCAGCCAAAGGCTGTTTCTGCCATCGGGGGTGACCGACGTACTGCAGCCTCAGAACCGCTTTCTGGCCTATTTTGTAAACAACATACACCGGCAGGGTGCTGACAACAATGGGCTTGCCTACGCCTTCGTCACCGCCACGGACCATCTGCATGGCGACGAGGCCGTGCTGACTGACTATGCTGCCCGCCATCTGGGTGCCGACGTAGGCGACACCGTACAGATGGAATACTACACGCAGGTTGCAGGGCTGAAACAGCTGACGACGCGGGAACGCCGATTTGTGGTGGCGGATATCGTGCCCGTCGAGTCGATGGCGGGCGACAGCCTGGTCAAAGCGTCATTCCCCGGACTGACGGGGGTGGAGCGCTGCACCGATTGGGACAGCGACCTGCCCATCGACATGAGCCTCATCACCCCCGACGACGAGGAGTATTGGCGTCTCTATCGTCAGACGCCGAAGGCACTCGTCAGTTACGAGGCTGTGAAGGACCATTGGGCTGCACCAGGCATCGGCGCCGCCACGATGCTGACAGGGGTGACGGCCGAGCGCATGGCACAGCTGACGCCCGAGGACGTAGGCATCTCCGTGACCCACCCACGCGACGCCGCCATCCAGGCAGCCCTTCACGGCACAGACTTCACCGGGCTGTTCCTGGCCTTGGGATTCTTCATCATGCTGGCGGCGGCGCTGTTGATGGCCAGTCCTCTGACGGAGATGTATGCCCTGCGGCAAAGCGAGACGGAGCTACTCGGCGTGCTGGGTTTCGCGCCACGTCAAGTGCGAAGGCGATTGCTGCGCGAAGCGGCTCCTGTGGTGCTGGCCTGCACGCCCATAGGGGTGCTGGCGGGCTTTGCCTATGCCGCCATGATGCTCGGGCTGCTGGCCGGGGCATGGAACGGCGCCACCCACACCGACGGCTTCACGCTCCATGTCCGAGCCGCCTCGCTGATTATAGGCTGGGCAGCAGGGACAGCCGTGTGCATGGCCATTCTCGCCTGGTGCATACGCCGCAGCCAGCGGCCTGCAGATGCCCGGTTAGAGACAAGAGCCCCCAACCATTCTTCAAGGTTCAAGGTTCAAGGTTCAAGGTTCAAACCTCAATCTTCAAGTTTCAATTGTACATTATCCATTATCAAATGCGCCGCAGCCGCAGTCGTGACCGTGGTGCTCATTGTGCTTAATTTCACACTCTTCCATAGCCTGGTGCTCTTTGTCGTGTGCGGACTGTTGTGGATGGTGTGTGCGGCCATGGCAGCGTCTGTAAAATTTGGAATGAGGAATGAGGAATTAGGAATTAGGGGGAAAATATCAATTGTCAATTATCAATTATCCATTATTTACTACCGCCGTCAGCATCTGCTGACGTTCTGGACGCTGGCTGCAGGGGTATTCACGATCTTTGCCGTGGGGCTCAACCGGCCAGACGTCCGTCATGCTACGCCCGAGGCGACAGGGGGCTACGACCTCTTTGCCGAGCTGGCCGTACCGCTGAGCTACGACCTGACGAGCCCGGGTGCACGGCGTCATCTCGCCCTGGGCGGTTTGCCCGAGGACACACGTTTCCTGCAGCTGGCACGGCACACCGAGGACGAGGCGAGCTGCTGGAACCTCAACAAGGTGACCACGCCGAGCGTGCTGGCCATGCCGGCGGAGGCCATGGCGTCGTTTGGCATCGACAGCACGAAAATGACAAGAGCCACCGCCGACGGACTATCTCAATCTTCAAGGTTCAAGGTTCAAGTTTCAAGGTTCAATCCTCAGCCTTCAGACCTCAGACCTCAGACTTCAGACCTCAGCCTTCAGCCTTCAGACCTCAGCCTTCAGCCTTCAGCCTTAATTCCCGTGGCCATAGATAAGGAGGCGCTGCTGTGGAGCCTGATGAAGGAGGTGGGCGACACACTCGTGTACCGTACAGCGGACGCACGTGAGGTGAAGGTCCTCATCGCAGCCTCATACCCCACGGGTGTTCTCCACGGCCATGCCATCATGGAGGAGGGGTGGTTCAGACGTCTGTGGCCTGAGGAGACCGGATGCCGGGTGATGCTGGTGGGTAGCGAGGACAGTGGCGGTACGGCCGACATGCTCTCCACAGCCCTCGCCGACTATGGCATCACCATGACCACCACCGCCGAACGGCTGAAACGGTTCTACGAGGTCACGGACGCCTACCTCAGCATCTTCCTCTCACTTGGGGGGCTGGGGTGTCTGCTGGGGCTGGCCAGCCT
>JAILEU010000090.1 GCA_024697785.1 Bacteroidaceae bacterium
CACATCATGAACTACGGCGACGGCTGGTACGGCGGCGTCTTCGTGGGCGCCATGTACGCGCTGGCGTTCACGGAGAGCGATGTCGAGCGCGTCGTTACCCGTGCGCTGACGACCATCCCCGCTGAGAGCAAGTTCCACCGCTGTCTGAGCGACGTCATCCGCTGGTACCGTGAGGACCCTGCGGACTGGAAACGCACATGGCAGCTCTACAACGATAAGTGGAGCGAGGACGTGGGCTGCCCCGAGCTGGTGCTTGCCCCGGGCAACATCGACGCTACGATGAACAGCGCCTACGTCGCCATCGGGCTGCTCTTTGGGCAAGGTGACTTCGGCCGCACCATCGACATCGCCACCCGCTGCGGACAGGACTCGGACTGCAACCCCTCGACGGCTGCCGGCGTGCTGGGCACGATGCTCGGATACAGCCACATCCCCGCCGAATGGATGGCGAACGTCCGCGAGGTGGAGGACCGCCCCTTCGCCTACACCGACATCTCGCTCAATAAGGCTTACGGCATGACCTACGAGCTTGCTCTGCAACAGATTGTCCGCAATGGCGGGCGCGTGAAGGAGCATGGCGTGCGCATCCGTGCGCAGCGTCCGCAAACTGTTCGCCTCGAGCAGAGCTTCCCCGACCTACACCCCGTGCTGGTGGCTGAGAACATCGCCCACGTGGGTACCGCCGAGGCCACCGTGAAATCTGTCACCTTCGAGGGCAAGGGCATCGCCGTTCACGGCCAGGTGAGCTGCCCCGACGGGAGCTACTCGGCACAGCTGGAGGTCAGCATTGATGGCGCCGTCAGCCGCGTGGTGGACCTTCCCGCCGCCTACCTGAGCCGCTCGGCGGACTGCCTCTACTGGAACTACGACCTCCCCGCAGGCCGCCACACTATCGCCTTCCGCCTCCTCAACCCCCGTCCCGACGCCGACATCACGGCGTGGAAGGTCATCGGCTACGAAGAGGAAAAGGGACACACGGCGGATGTGCTGGACAACGTCAATCTCTTCATCGGCACAGCCGACGACTACGGACAGATGGCTCCCGGGGCCTGCATGCCGTATAGCCAGATTCAGGTTTCACCTGATAGCAAGCCGCGCCAGCATCCGGGCTACGACTACGAGGTGGCGCAGATCTCGGGCTTCAGCATCAACCGTCTCTCAGGCGTGGGTGGCGGCGGATGCGGAGGCAACGTGTCGCTGATGCCCGACGAGACGGGTGCTGACGTGCGGCTGATGAAGGAGACGGAGCGGGCTGTCCCGGGCTGCTATAGCGTGCAGCTGACGAATGGCGTGACGTTCGCCGCCACGGCCGACCGCCGTATGGCCGTAGAGCGCTTCACGTTCCCCTCGCCCGACAAGGCGGTGCTGATCCTGAACCCCTCGTCGGCCTTCGACAAGGTGCGCCAAGCCTCGTTCAGCCAAACAGGCGAACGCGTGGGACAGGGGTACTTCGCCGGTGCCAACACCTGCGGCCGCGGCACCTATCATCTGCACTACCGCCTCTATACGTCGGCGCCCTTCGTTATGGAAGAGCTGGCGGACGGGCAGAAGCGCCTGACGTTCCCCTCGCTGGCCGACAACCTCGTGGAGGTACGCATCGTGGTCTCGACGGGGCTGGCCGAGGAGCTCGACGCCCTGGCCGAGGCGGACGTGTGGAGGACAGACTTCACGACGCTGGCGGGCAACGCCCGTCAGGCATGGCAGGAGCTGCTCTCGACCGTCGAGGTGGAGGGCGGCACGGCCGACCAGCGCGCCCTTTTCTACACCTCGCTCTACCGCACCTTCCACAGCCCCTTCCAGGTCACGGACGACGTGATGACGCACTATCTGGGCACGGACGGCCGCACGCACGAGGCACGCACGTTCACCTACTACAGTTCGTGGTCGCTTTGGGACACCTACCGAACGAAGTTCCCGCTGATTACGCTGCTCGACCCGCAACGCTCGGCCGACATCATGCAATCCCTCGCCACCCTCTACACGACGGGCAAGAAGGACTGGAGTACCGACTACGAGTGCGTGCCGACGGTGCGCACCGAACATGCCGTTGCCACCCTGCTCGACGCTTATCGTCAGGGCATCTCCATCCCCAACCTCCGCGATGCCTATCCGGGCATGACGACGGAGGTGAAGGCCCTCCCGCTGAAGAGCCCCGACCAGTGTCTGGAGGCGGCAGGCGACTTTTGGGCGCTGGGGCAGCTGGCAGGCGAGCTGGGCATGACGGATGAGGCGGCACGCTGGACGCGCCGCGGCGTGGAGGTCTTCGACAGCATCTGGCCGCGTGAGTTCCAGACCATTGACGACTCGTTCGTGAAGATGCGCGGCAACGGCCTCTATCAGGGCACGCGCTGGCAGTACCGCTGGGGTGCGCCCATGTACCTCAATCGCATGACTGACCTTGTGGGAAAGAAGGAACTGGCGCAGGAACTGGTGGCCTTCTTCGAGCAGGAACTCTACAATCAGGGCAACGAGCCCGACATCCACGTTCCCTTCCTCTTCGGCCGTCTGGGCATGCCCGCGCAGACGGGACTGACGGTACGCCCCCTCGCCACGGAGGTGGTGACACACCGCTACGGCGGCAACGATGCCTATCCCACGCCATGGGTGGGCTGCGCCTTCGCGAACCAGCCCCGCGGCTATGCCCCCGAGATGGACGAGGACGATGGCGCCATGAGTGCCTGGTATGTGTTTGCCAGCATCGGCCTCTATCCCTTAGTGGTGGGCGAGGCGCAGTACGAAGTCTTCTCGCCCCTCTTCGACCGTGTGACGCTGCACCTCGGCGGCAAGGAGGTCGTCATCAGCACCAA
>JAILEU010000094.1 GCA_024697785.1 Bacteroidaceae bacterium
ACCAGCCGTTACATCAAGAACCCGCGCTTCGACAACGGTATGGTCGACTGGGAACGCAACAACGACGCCGTCAACGGCGGTACCAACATCCGCGTCCAGTCCTACTTCCAGGAGATCACCGACCGCGTGCTCGAAATCAACGGCCTCCCGGGTTCCGACACCTACATCCAGCAGACCGTCAAGGGACTGCCCAAGGGCTACTACATCTTCTCCGTGCAGGCTGTCATGACGCACACCGCCGGTGAGGAGGAAGAGACAGGCTGCTACATCTTCGCCAACGGCGCCGAGCAGGACATGAAGACCGCCGAGATGACCGCCAGCGATGCCGCTTACGACGCTTCTCACCCCGAGACCTTCTCTATCAAGGGTGTCGTCACCGAGGACTCCATCGTCGTGGGTATGATGGGTAAGAAGGACGGCCTCTGGAGCTACGTCGCCATCGACAACGTCAAGCTCGAGTATGCCGGCTTCAACGTGGGCATCTACCTCCAGGCTCTCTGCGAGGAGGTTGACGAGTACCTCGCCGAGCACTACGACGAGCTGCTGCCCTCCATCGCCGACGCGCTGGAGAGTGCCAGCATCGACGCTATGGGCGTCATCGGCACCACCGACCAGGAGATGAACGACGAGTATGACAAGCTGGACGCCCTCTACCGTCAGGCCAAGAACTCCCTCACCAAGATGGAGGAACTGAAGGACGCCGCCAACGCCCTCGCCGAACTGCTCAACACCACCGAGTATCCGGGCGCCAAGGATGCTGAGGAGGCCTACAACAAGGCTCAGAACCTCATCGACGGCGGCGATGAAGAAGCCGGCTATCAGGACATCATCGACATGATTGCTGCCATCGACCAGGCCCGCAAGGCTTATCTGATGAGTCAGGAGGCTACCCACGAGGAGCCCGCCGACTACTCGTTCCTCATCGCCAACCCCGAGGTCTATACCAACAACGCCGGCTGGACGGGCACAGCCACCAGCCACGAGTATAACGTCGCCGAGTTCTACAACAAGGACTTCGACATGTACCAGGAACTCACCGGCGTGCCCAACGGCCTCTATGAGTTCAGCGTCTATGGCTTCTATCGTACAGGTGCCAACGACGGTGGCGAAGCCTTCCGCAACGGTGCCGAGAACCTGATTGCCAAGCTCTATGCCAACAACAGCGCTGCCAGCATCATGTCGCTCTACACCTACACCTCCGCCGAGTGCGGCTGCACCTCCGACGGCACCAACGGCTACATCAACGTCCGCCAGAATGCCGACGAGGCCTTCCAGGCTGGCTTCTATGCCGACAACAAGGTGCGCGTCATCGTCACCGACGGCACACTGAAGATTGGTGTCCGCGGCACAGGCCACGAGGACACCAGCTGGTTCGCCTTCCGCAACTTCGGGCTGAAGTACTTCGGCGCCGCTACGCAGGAAGACATGATGGCCTTCTGGCACAGCGCTCAGCAGGAAGCTAACACCATCGCCGGAGCCCTGCTGCCGGGCGACTCCGACGCTTTCGAGGCGCTGTTCAACGCCTCCAAGGCTCTTGCCGCTGCTAACGAGTTCATGGCTGCCTACGAAGCCCAGCTCCCCGTCAACGAGGAATATGCGGGCTATGCAGCCACCACCATCAGCTTCCGCACCGGCAAGCTGGCCGAGGCCAACGCTCAGGCTGATGCTCTCGCCGGCAACGCCGCTGCTGCCGCCAAGAAGGGCATCGAGTTCGTCGGCTACGAGCTGAAGAACCCCGCCGCCAAGTCCACCGACCTCGAGCCCATCGGCAAGAAGCTCGACGCCTACATGAACTACGCCGCCTACGTCGATGAGGTCACCGCCCTCGTCCGCAACGCCGGCCGCAACGGCTACCAGACCGCTTACGTCACCGTCGTCAACGAGATCATCGATGCCAACCAGGCCGAGCTCGCCGACCACTTCCGCAACGTCGAGAGCGTCAGCATCCTGAAGGCTCGCCTCGAGGCTGCCGTCAGCGCCATGAAGAAGAGCGCCCTCGCCAACGCTTCGGCCAACACCGACGTCACCGAGCTGCTCATCGCCAACCCCGACATCACCGACAGCACGCCCACCGGCTGGAGCATCATCCTCGGTAACGGCAACCAGCCCACCACCACCGGCCAGTACTGGACAGGCGACACCGGCAACCGCTACATCGACAGCTGGAACGGCACCGCCGGCAAGCTCGGCTTCACCGCCTACCAGATTCTCACCGACATCCCCAACGGCACCTACAGCCTCAACGCTCACGTCCGCAGCAGCGGCAACAACGTCTTCCTCTTCGCCGCCGTTGCTCCCTATGCCGACGAGAAGAACGACTCCACTATGGCCATCGCCGTTACGGCTGAGAGCACCAAGTGGGCCCTCTTCCCCAACAATGCCGACCAGCGCGGCGAGCTCTGGGAAGCCGACAGCCTCCTCTGGGTGGCCGACGGCACGCAGACTGACATCTTCAACGCTCACGACGGCGTCGGCTACGGCTGGGCCATCCGCGAGATCAACGACATCGTCGTCACCGACCACGTCATGACCATCGGCGTCACCAGCGACAGCACGCTCACCGGCAAGCCCTTCGACGGCACCTGGTTCTCCGCCGACGAGTTCCGCCTCACCCTCAAGACCGTGGGCGACAACAGCGACTACACCATCGACACGCAGATCAACGCCGTCGAGGCCGCTCCTGTCCGCACCGAGTTCTTCACCACCGACGGCCGACTCCTCGCCGAGCCGCAGAAGGGCGTCAACATCGTCCGCACCATCCGTGCCGACGGCCTCATCGAGGTCCGCAAGGTCTTGGTTAAGTGAGAGAAGAACTGAGCTCGCTCAAGGTCTTCCGAACGTGAAAGAGCTAGAGCGAAGCTCAAGGTCTTGGTTAAGTAACCACTCTTAACCACGCTCCAAAGGGGATGCACCGACCGTGCATCCCCTTTTTTTGCCCCTTCCCTTGCAAATACCAAAACCGCGCACTATCTTTGTACCTCCACTATTCTTTGTGTCGCTCCCACCTATCGCAAACCCTGAAAACTGCCGAAATGAAAAACCCGCTATCTCTTCTCGTCCTCTTGGCCTCATTCGCGGCCATCTCGTGCAACCGCATCCCCGCGCGGGAGGAAACCGACACCTATGCGACAACTACGCTGCATCCCACCCACACCATCACCTGCAAGGACGTCGCAACGGACAAGCCCAACCAGTGGATTGCCTTCCGCAGAGACTTGACGGTCAAAGACGTCCCGCCGGCAGCTCCCTGCCGCATAGCAGCCGACAGCAAATACTGGCTGTGGGTCAACGGCCAGCTTGTCGTTTTCGAGGGTGCCCTCAAGCGAGGCCCCAATCCTCACGATGCCTACTACGACGAAGTGAACCTCGCACCCTACCTGCGGCGAGGTGAGAACAAGATTGCCTTGCTGCTCTGGTACTTTGGCAAGGACGGCTT
>JAILEU010000107.1 GCA_024697785.1 Bacteroidaceae bacterium
GAGAGGATGCAGTACATCAGTTCCTGGTCATTGACGGCATTCGAGGCGTTCTTCACGTCGAGCATGACATCGACAAACGAGCGGGTGAGGTCGTCCATGAGCGTCTGCCTCTGCGCGGCCGTCAGCGATGCGGGCGGCACCAGCAGCAGACGGGCCGAAGGCGTCCGGCGGAACAGGTTCTGACAGGCGGCGAGCTTTTTCCGATAGAGCGCGTCCAGGTCGGCGGGCTGTTCGTCCACCTGAGCCCGCAGCACTTCCACATTGGCCTGCCGCAGCTCCTCCTGCGCCTGTAAGTAACGCTTCTTGCGCTTACGGTCGATGAGCAGGAAGGTGATAACGAATGTTGATAAAAGCACGATTATGAAGACGCCCACTACAAGTCGCAATCGCATATTGCGGGCTCTCATCTGCTGATCGTGAATCTCCACGATATGCTTGTCTTTGATCTCAGTGATTTCCCGCTGCTTGTTCATCGTATAGATGGAATCCAAAAGGCCCTTATATAGGTCGATGAAATACCGCGTAGAATCGGGCTTGGTCAGAAACGGAGCCACGCTGGCAAGTCCTTCATACGACGTACATTGGACATAGACATCGGAAGTGTTTCGTAGGGCTTTCATGTAGTATTCGTAAGCCGTTGCGGGCTGCTGCTGTTGGGAGAGAATGTCGGCTCTCAATGTCAGTAAGGCACTATTATCTTCTCCGAAACGATTACCTATTTTTTCTAAATAGGCTAAGGCTCCCTCGATGTCGTGCTGATGATAAAACCGAAGTTTAGCTAACTGGAAATAAGTTGTGAAACGATTATAATTTGTAGTTTTCGTATTATTCAAGACACATTGGAACAAGCTGTCTGTTAATTCGTCATTATCATGATATAAGGCAATAGTCCCCATGTAATAGTCGGCATAACTGATGTTTGCTGAATCGGAATTGCAGGATTCTGTCCGGCGGTAGCGTCCGAAAGCCACCCAGGCGCTATCCACCATATAGTGCTTGTAATATAGGAGTCCTAATTCAAACAGGCTGTTAGCAAAGTATTTGTTTGTGGTGTCGGGAAAGAGTGTAGTGGCGCGAAGCTGAGCCTCGATGGCATCCAAATCGCGATGCATCTCAATGTAGGTGCAGCCGAGGTAATGCTGGGCGAGGGCAGCACGTTGGCTCTTGCGCTTAGTGCCATAGTAGTTCGTTGCGATAAGGGGCAGCGAATCGGACGTCAGACGGACGCGACATTTGTAGTCGGCCTGCGTGCGCAGGAGGGCGTAAAGGGCAGCCTCCTCCTTACCCCTCCTAAAGGAGGGGAGACTAGTGGACTCGGAAGCCCTTCCCTTTAGGGGAGGGTTGGGTGAGGCTATACTGTCCAAGATTGCGAGGGCGGCGTGGGGGTCGGACTCCATGAGGGCTTCGGCACGGACGAGGGCGTCGTGGACGGCGGCATCGCGGCACGAGCAGAAGGACAGCGCCAGCAGGATGGCCGCCACAGGAAATAGGAGTATGCTACGCTTCATGTCCATTTGTTTCTGCAAAGATAATACTTAGGGAAAGATAAAGCAAATAAATATGCCAGAAAAGTCAGCTATTCCTTTAGGTGGAGGCCGGCGGTGAGGTGGGTGTGGTCGATGGCGTCGGACATGCGGAGGAGGATGAGGGTGGAGCTGACGGAGCAGTTCAGCCAGAAGCTCATGGGGGCAGCGACGTTGCGGCGGTTCTCCCACGTGGTGGGGATGAGGCCGTTGTTGGCGTTTTGCACGAGGGTGATGGTGTTCGTGAGCGCAATGGCTTTGGCCAAAGCAAGACGGTCGCCTGTGCGCTGATGCTTAGCGAGGAACGCGGCGGCGACATTGGCGGCGCTGTTGTCAACGGACATCTGGTATTTGTACTGCTCGAACACGCAGGGTGTGGCGTGGGGACGTATGCCGTCGGAGCGGGGGTTGACGTCCCAATGGACGAACTGATCCTCGCTGAGCCGCAGCAGGTCCTCGGCATCGCGGAGGTCGGCCTGCGTCGCTTCGGGGCGTTCGAAGAGGTAGCTGGCGTAGGGCGCTGCCGTGCAGTTGGTGAGGTTCTCGTAGGGCTGCAGGCCTAGCACGGAGCAGTCCTCGAACTGTCCGGTCATGTCGAAGCGAGGCACACAGACGTCGCTCATCCAACGCTGGGCGCGGAGACGTCCTTCCTCGTAGGCGGTGAGGCCGAACTCGTCGTGCAGCCGCTCGAAGAACCGGAGCAGGGGATGCAGCATGGCGCAGGCATCGTTGACGGGCACGCCGGTGGTCAGGTCGAGCTTGATGGGCAGGCTGCCGTCGGAGCGCTGGAGGCGCAAATAGGTGTCGGCGATGCCCAGCGCCCAGTCGTAGTATTCGCGCTCGCCGCTCTCGCGGTAGAGGTCGAGCAGTCCCTGGGCAACGGTGATGGCCTCCATGCACATGGTCTTGTTCTGGTTCTCGGCCAGCGAGGAGGCGATGAGTCCGCCGTAGTAGGTGGGCGGGAAGTAAGCGAGGGGCGTCCCAGGCGGTTGGCTGATGGTGCGGAGGAAGGCTGCCACGTGTCGCGCCATCGTCAGGGCCTCGTCGCGCAACTCAGGGAAGAAATGAGCCACGAGGGCTTCGTTGCGCAGCGTCGAGCCCATAATCTTGCAGGCATAGGTGTCGTGGGGATAGCCCATGTCGGGCTCGGTGTGGTCAACCAAAGCATGGATGGCTGGCAGAAAATGGACGTAGAGCATAGCCTTGAGGGCGGCCTCCTTGTAGGGGCGGGCGGGCATGTTATAAGGGCCACAGAAGGGGTAGTCCCTGAGAAACTGGCGGCGCCCTACGGTGTCGGCGGTCTGACGTCCCTTGGCGTCGAGGGCGATGACGGTCAGCGAGATGTGGCTTCCCGCAGGCAGT
Organism: Bacteroidaceae bacterium; assembly: GCA_024697785.1. Classification (GTDB taxonomy): domain Bacteria; phylum Bacteroidota; class Bacteroidia; order Bacteroidales; family Bacteroidaceae; genus UBA1189. The sequence continues at coordinate 2,886 of JAILEU010000107.1, forward strand.
TCTCTCCAGATGGGTGCGAGGTCGGCACGGGGCGTACGGGCACGCATCTGCCACAGGCCACCCTTGCCATCAGAGGCCTGAAAGAGATAGCCGCCTGCGCCTGGAGCATCGGGGAAGTCAAAAGCCGGCGCAAAGAGGAACTTCGGCGCAAAGGCATTCCAGAAGGGATGACTGCCGTCGGTGCCGGGACGGACGGGCTGCTGGTATTCGCGCAGGGCCTGACGGTTGACCTGACGGTAAGAGACGATGTCCCTCGCCCACCCTTCCACAGGGACAAGGAGCAGCAAGAGCAGCAGCAAGGGCAGTTTCAGAAAAAGACAGCGTAGGATGGCTTTCATGGGATAAGGTTAGTTATTAGAGGTTTCAGAGAATATAATCATAGTATTTGATTATCCGCAAAAATACCCCTAACTGCCTGAAAGGCCAAAAGCGCATAGCCCAGGGTATCGCCCTGGGTATCCCGGGAGTGCATCATTTCGCGCCCTGAAAGGGCAAAAGCATTGTTATTGAAAGCTTTTGCCCTTTCAAGGCGAAAGTTACTTTTGCCGTTTGTTCCCAGGGCGTTGCCCTGGGCTATGTGCCCGATGCCCCTTCGGGACGCCCAAAGAGAATAGGGGGTATTTTTTCGAATAATCATCTTAAGGGACTATGTTAAGCCGCAAGCTGAGCCTGCGTTGACTGGCTATGATGACGAGAAATGGCGGTTGCTGCTCCTCCCAGCCGTCTTAAGCCTGCTCCTGGGTGAGGGGGTGGATGAAGACGAAGCGGGCGCCTCCGGCGGTGTAGGTGGTGTCGAGCTTAACCTCGCCGTGGAGGATTTCGGCTATCATACGGCAGATGGCGAGACCGAGACCGGTGCCCTGCTTAAAGGAATCAAGCTTGGTGAAGCGCTCGAAGATGGCCTCGGCCTGATCGGCTGGGACGCCGGTACCCGTATCGGTGACGGAGAAGGTGACGTTGCCGGGATTCTCGGATAGCGACAGGTGGAGGTGTATCTCGCCCTTCGAAGTGTGCTTGCAAGCATTGGTGAGGAAGTTGGTGAGCACCTGCTGCACGCGCTGACGGTCGGTGTAGAGGGAGTGAGGTGCGGCCTGTCCTGAGCCACAGCCTCAAGCGCCTCTCGGCCGTTGGTAGCCGTGCGGATACGGAAGTTAAACTTCGACAGCATCTTCTGGACGAGAAGAAGATTGAGGGGGATGTCGTCAACTGCCAGAACGTTGTACTTCGACAGTTCCATGTCCTGAATAAAACTGGGTATCATACGAATAAGGTTTTAGAGATGATTAATATGTTTTTCTTATTTATCGCCATGTTCAGTCAGCCAGGCCTTGGGCGTCATGCCTGTGATTTTCTTGAAGGTATTGTTGAAGGCCGACGGGCTGGAGAATCCGCATGCCTTGGCTACCTCGCTTTGCCGTACCCCGCGGTTGTGGAGGATGTACTGCTCGGCATAGTCGATGCGGAGCGCGTTCAGGTATTCAGGAAAGGCCAGGTTGTACGTCGAGTTGATCATTCGCGACAGATAGGTCTTGTTGGTATTGAGG
>JAILEU010000012.1 GCA_024697785.1 Bacteroidaceae bacterium
TCTGCCACCGAGGAAGAAAAGCTGCTTTCAGCCCTCTCAGAGGCCGAGGAGAAGTTCAACGAGCTCCACGACAAATACCTCCGTCAGATGGCTGAGTTCGAGAACTACCGCAAGCGTACCCTGAAGGAGAAGAGCGAGCTCATCCTCAACGCCTCGGCGAAACTGATGACTGCCGTGCTGCCCGTCCTCGACGACATGGACCGCGCTCACGACGCTATGGCCACGACCGACGACGCAGCCAGCATCCGCGAAGGCTTCGAACTCATCGCCACCAAGTTCCGCTCCATCCTCGAGCAGAACGGACTGAAGAAAATCGACACCGAAGGCCAGCCGTTCGACACCGATTTCCACGAAGCCATCGCTATGGTGCCCGCCACCGACGACAGCCTCAAGGGACAGGTCATCGACTGCGTACAGAAAGGCTATAAGCTCAACGACCGCGTCATACGCCACTCGAAAGTGGTGGTTGCTAACTAAATAAGGAGATAAAACTATGGCAAAACGTGATTATTACGAAGTCCTGGGCGTTGACAAGAACGCCTCGGAAGATGAAATCAAGAAGGCGTACAAAAAACTCGCCATCAAATACCACCCCGACCGCAATCCGGGCGACAAGGAGGCCGAGAATAAGTTCAAGGAGGCCGCCGAGGCCTATAGCGTCCTGAGCGACAAGGACAAGCGTGCCCGCTACGACCAGTTCGGTCCGGAGGGCGTGGACGGCATGGGCGGCGCAGGCGGATCCGGCGCCGGAGGATTCTCGATGGACGACATCTTCAGCATGTTCGGCGACATCTTCGGCGGACACGGCTTCGGAAGCGCCTTCAGCGGAGGCTTCGGCGGAGGCGGACGGCAGGCCGAACGCGTCTATCGCGGCAGCGACCTGCGCGTCAAGGTGAAGCTCAGCCTCCAGGAGATTGCCTCCGGAACGGAAAAGAAACTGAAGGTCAAGAAATACGTCCCCTGCCCCGACTGTCACGGCACAGGTGCCGAGAAGGGCAGCGCCAGCGAGACGTGCCCCGACTGTCACGGCACGGGCTATGTCGTCCGCACACGCCAGAGCATGTTCGGCATGATGCAGACACAGGCTGCCTGCCCGCGTTGCGGAGGCGAAGGCAAGATCATCAAGAACAAATGCCGCAGGTGCAGCGGCGAGGGCATCGTCTATGGCGAGGAAATCATCACAGCCAAGATTCCCGCAGGCGCCACCAGCGAATATCAGCTCACCATGAGCGGCAAGGGCAACGCCGCCAAGCACAACGGCGTGCCCGGCGACCTCTACATCCAGATTGTGGAAGAGGAGTCGAAAGAACTCATCCGCGACGGCAACAACCTTGTCTATAACCTCATGATAAGCGTTCCGCAGGCTGCCCTGGGCGGTCAGGTCGATATCCCCACCATCACCGGCAAGGTGCGCATGACCATCGAACCCGGCACACAGCCCGGCAAGGTGATGCGCCTGCGCGGCAAGGGACTGCCCGCCATCAACGGCTACGGCAACGGCGACCTGCTGGTGCGCATCAGCGTCTATATCCCTGAGACATTGAGCCGCGACGAGAAGAACGCCCTCGAAGGGCTGAGCGAATCGGACAACTTCAAGCCCTCCGAGAGCACCAAGCAGAACTTCTTCCAACGGTTCAAGAACCTGTTTGACTAAACAGCCGTGACCTATCAGGACGCCATCGACTATCTGTACCGTTGCGCTCCGGCCTTCCACAACATCGGCGCCGGGGCCTACAAGGAGGGACTGGCGAACACGCTGGCCCTGGACGAGCATTTCGGCCATCCCCATCGTCAGTACCGCACCATCCACGTGGGCGGCACCAACGGAAAGGGCTCCTGCTCGCACACGCTGGCAGCCATCCTGCAGTCGGCAGGCTACCGCGTCGGGCTCTACACCTCCCCGCATCTATTGGACTTCAGCGAGCGCATCCGCGTGAACGGCAAGCCCATACCCCACGACTACGTGGCCGACTTCGTAGAACATGAGCGTGCTTTTTTCGAGCCGCTCCACCCCTCGTTCTTCGAGGTCACCACAGCCCTTGCCTTCCGCTATTTTGCCGACGAGCGTGTCGATGTAGCCGTTGTCGAAGTAGGTTTAGGCGGACGCCTCGACTGTACCAACATCATCCAGCCCGACCTTTCCGTCATCACCAACATCAGCCTGGAACACACCGCGTTGCTCGGCGACACATTGGAAAAAATCGCTTTCGAGAAGGCCGGCATCATCAAGCCCTCGACGCCCGTCGTCATCGGCGAAACGCATCCCGAGACGCGCCCCGTCTTTGAAGCCAAAGCCCGACAGCAGCACTCCCCCATCATCTTCGCCGACAGCCCCCTCTCTCCCCACCATCCAGAAAATCCAGCTAATCCAGAAATTCCAGAAATTCCAGAAATTCCAGATAATCCAGAAATTCCAGAAATTCCAGCCCTCCCAGTCCTTCAGCTCAAGGGCCCCTATCAGCAAAAGAACGCCCACACTATCCTCTGCGCCGTCAGCCAGTTGCGCCGCCTGGGCTACGCCCTCTCTGACGACAGCATCCGCGAGGGCTTCGCCCATGTCTGCGACCTCACAGGGCTGATGGGGCGCTGGCAGCAGGTGGGCGAACATCCGACTGTCATCTGCGACATCGGCCACAACGCCGGAGGCCTGCAGGACAACATCCGCCAGCTGAAGCAGCAATCCTGCCGCACACTCCGCATCGTATTGGGCTTCGTCGACGACAAGGACATCCGTCCCGTGCTCAACGCCATGCCCCACAACGCCACCTACTACCTCTCCCAACCCAGCACCCATCGTGCGCTGAAGAGCCACACGCTCTATGCCCTCGCCCGCTGCTACGGCCAGAAAGGGCGCGAGTTCAAGAGCGTCGGCGAGGCTTTCGCCGCAGCCAAAAAAGATGCCGCCCCCGACGACTTCATCTTCGTCGGAGGCAGCAACTTCGTCGTGGCAGATTTCCTGCAGAGCTACGACTCCAAGGTGACTTCCTTTGTCGGGTCGTAGCGTCTGATGGTGTCTAACGACACCTGCGCCATAGCCGCACCCATCGATTCCAGACGAATGGCCACATAGTCGCCTTTTTCCGTCTTTATCAGCTCGCCCCGCATGCCGGCAAGCGGCCCGAAGAGCACCTCTATCGGGTCACCGGGCTTCAGGGGACGTTGCTCGAACGTCACTTCGTCGCTTGCATTATCCACCATGAAGCGGAAGGTCTCCATCTGCTTCTCCGGCACGATAATCGGCGTGTATGGGCCTTTGGTGGTCATATAACCCGTCAGGCCGTAAACCTGCGCCAACAGTTTAACCCGCGTGTCCTGGTCGGTACGCACAAAAATCATGTGGGGCAGAACCAGCTGGTCCACGACCTTGATGCGGTCGCTCCACTCGCGCCGCACCTTCTGAATGGGCAGATAGTATTCAACGCCCAAGGCTGCCAGAGCTGCCGCCACCTTCTTTTCCTGGCACGAACGGGTGAAGCCGACGTACCAAAAGCGTTTTTTCTCTGCCACTTATTCCAGCACTTTGATTTTCACGTTGCGGAAGCTGACCTCGTTGCCGTGATCCTGCAGCAGGATGTGGCCTGTGGCATGATTGCCGAAGTTGGGCCAGTCGCGATACTTGCTGTAGGCAACGAGGGCGTTCCACATCTGGTTGTTGCGCTCATACTCCAGCAGCTTCACGCCGTTCAGCCAATGCTCCACGTGGTTGCCCATGACGACCACCATCGCCGTCTTGAAGCCGTCGGCATCGCAGAGGTTGTCCCAGTCGCCATTGGGCGAAGGGATAAGGTCGTAGAGCGAACCCTGCGTACGATTGCCCTTCACGCCCAGCTTGGCATCGGGATGCAGCTCGTCGTCGAGAATCTGGAATTCGCAGCCGATAGCCGAGCCTGGACCTTTGTTCAGCCCAGGGTCAACGAAGTACTTGATGCCGCTGTTGGCACCCGGCGTGATGCGGAAATCCACCTTCAGGATGAAGTTGGCATACTCGTCGATGGTGATGATGTCACCTCCGTTGCCGGATTCTGCTCCGTCGGCAGCCTCGACGGTCAGGATGCCGTCGGCCATCTTCCAGCCGTGATCGGGGAAGTTGTCGCCACGTGCACTACGCCAGCCATTCGAGGTCTTGCCGTCCCAAAGAAGTCTCCAGCCATCGGCCTTCTCCTTGGCACTAAGCGTATTGGGCTTGTCGTTCTTCAGGGCAACGGCTTCGGCAATCACCTTATCGCGCTCCTTCGGACACATCGTCGCCACCCCTTTGGGGGCATCACATTTGTCCTTGCAACAGGCATCTTTCTTCTGCCCGCAGCACGAGGCCAGCAGCAACGAAGATGCAAAAGCAACTAAGAATATCTTTTTCATTTTCTCATTTTAATCATTAAAGCATTAAACTTTCTTCACTCAGAGTTTATAGAACTCCTCCCATCCCTTTCTGGGCGGCATGCCGGTGAGCAGGGCGTTGGCGAAGGCGTTGTTCGTGATGGTTTTTGTGCGGGCATCGAACTGGATCTTGCTCTGCGTGCGGATGGCGATGATGCCGAGGCTGAAGCATTGTGCCATCGGGCCGAAGATATGGAACGGCGAGCGCGTCTGCTCCTTGCCCTGACAGGCCAGCAGGAAGTTGGCAAAGTGGTTCGACGGGCTCTGGGGGACCTCAGGCAGCTTGTCCTTCATCTCACGGGCAACGGCCTCGGGGATGATGCGCAGGGTCGAGCCGTGACTGCCGCCGCGGAACGTGAGCGTCTTGCTGTAGATAATCTTGCCCGGGCTGAGCTTGGCATCCTTGCCGGGGACATTCTGTCCGGAGGCGGGCACGTCGCTCTGGTTGTTCGTCATCGAGCCGTAGCCCTCGGGAAGAGGCGGCAGGTTCTTCTCGCCGTCGTACCACGTGAGGTCAACGGGCGGCATGTCGCCACGCGAGGGGAAGCGGAAGCGGAGGGTCGTCTCCTTGGGGAAGAAGTAGTCGTTGTAGTCGGTAATCTTCAGCGGGTCCACCTCGTAGGGAAGGCCGAGCTCGAGGAACTCATGGCAGGTGTCGATAAGGTGTGCGCCCCAGTCGCCCAGCGCGCCGAGGCCGAAGTCGAACCATCCGCGCCAGTTGCCGGGATGGTACTTGTCGTTATAGTCGTGGAAGTGAGAAGTGCCGTTCCAGACGTTCCAGTTCATGCCATCTGGCACGGGTTGGGCCTCGGGATAATGGTCGGTGTTGGGGTCGTAGGGATACCAGCGGCGCCAGTCGTTGAAGTGAGCGTCGATGCGATAGACGTCCTTGATGATGCCCGCTTCCTTCCACGCCTTGAACTGGAAGTAGTTGGCTTCGGAATGGCCCTGATTACCCACCTGCGTCACCACTTCGGGGTGGCGGCGGGCGATGTCCATCAGCAGCTCAATCTCCTGGAACGTACGCGCCAGCGGCTTCTCCACATACACATGCTTGCCCTCTGAAATGGCCAGCATACAGACGGGGAAGTGAGCAAAGTCGGGGATGGCGATGCTGACAGCCTCAAACTCATTACCGCACTTGTCGAACATCTCGCGGAAGTCGGTGAAGACCTTGGCATTCGGATGCTCGGCAATCGTCTGCTTCGACTCTTTGCTGTTGGGATCAACGTCGCAGAGGGCGACAATCTCGCACAGCCCGGTGCGTTCGAGGTCGCCGATAATCTGGCGTCCGCGGTTGGCGATGCCCACGCAGGCCAGCTTCACCTTGGCAGGCTCTTCAGGAGCTGCCTTCTTCTTGGGCTTCTTGTCCGCCAGACGCTCGGCAGCACTCACCGGCGATGCCGACAGCACAACGCCTGCCGTCGTCGCACCCATCGCTTTCAGGAAATTTCTTCTTGACATGTTTTCCATAACTCTATATTATAATGGTTTACTATTTTTCGATTCCCTTGTACGTACGCTGCACCTCTTCGTAGCTCTGCAGGTTGCCGATGTCATACCGGCGGCCGGGCATCTCCATCGCATACACGGGCACCTGGCTGCAAAGCCAGGCGATGAAGCTGCCGGGAGCATCTGTGCCGCATCCGGCGGCTATGCCCTGCTCCACCAGCTGTGCGTCGGCAGCCGTATAATAATAGAAAGGCGGACAAGCCCAATGCGTCTCGGGCGTAGGCGACTTCTCGGTCATACGCTGCACGCGGTCGTCGTCATCCACCGTCACCACGCCGCACTTCAGAAGCCGGACATCCGAAGGCTCATAGTAGCGCATGATGCACGAAGCGCCCTTCCGCCGGGCATAGTCAATAAAACGGGTAAGGCTGAAATCCAGCACGTTGTCACCCGCGATGACAAGGAAATCCTCCCCCGGCGCTTTTGCGATAGCCAACGCTATGTCGCGCACGGCGCCCAGACGGGTTTCGTTGGTTTCGGTACCGTCGTCGAGCACGGTGATATGCTGCGGCTTTGTGGCAGCCCACGCCTCGAAATGGTGGGCGAAGCGATGGTTGGAGATTACGATGTATTCATCCACCACGCCACTGGTGTCGATGTCATCGACCAGCCAGTCGAGGATGGTGCGGTCGCCTACCTTCAGCAACGGCTTCGGGAAATTCTCCGTCAGGGGATAAAGACGGGTAGCATATCCCGCCGCAAGAATCAGACACTTCATGGATATATACGACTTTTTGGGGTTCAACGATAATTATCAATTATCAATTATCAATTGCGCCTTCGGCGCCAATCTCACTCCGTCGGCGCTTTGGCAGACGTGGATAGAGAACTTCCCCTTCAGGTCGGGGAACTCGCGCAGGTAGGCAGCCGTCACCTTTTCGGTGATGCCTTCGCGGAAAGCTGGATCGGCCAACGCCATGCAGCAGCCCTTGAAGCCCGCGCCGCTGAAGCGTCCGCCATAGATGCCGTCGGTCTGCGTCATGATGTCGTAAAGCGCCTTCAGCTCGGGCGAGCCCGTCTCCCAGTTCTCGATGGACGAGCGTCCGCTCTCGAAGCTAAGCCGTCCGAACGCCTCCAGGTCGCCCCTGCGCCAGGCCTCAGCACCGGCCTCCACACGGGCAAACTCGGTGTACCAATGCTCGGCGCGCCGACGCCACGTCTCCGGCAGACGGTCCTTGTACTGTTCGTACACCTCGCGCGGCACTTCGCGCAGGTTCGTCTCGCCGAACTTCCCATACGTCATGCCCGCAAAGGCCTTCAGCGCGTACGCAGCCGAACGTGCCTCGTCAACCCTCATGTTGAACGCGCTGCCCGCCAGCGTACGCTCCACACCGCTGAAAAGAATCAGGATGTCGTACGACGGCATCTGCGGGTGGGTGGGAATCAGCTCGTACGTATCGTCCAGCGTGTCAAGATAGAGCAGCTTGTCCTTGCGGGAGAATATCTCGCAGCTCTGGTCGAGCTTTCCGCTGCTGACGCCCACGTAGTTATTCTCCACCGACACGGCCATACGGATCAATTCTCCTTCGTTAGGTTTCAGCCCGTTGACGGCACAGAGGGCGCTGAAGAACGACAGCGTCACGGCAGCCGACGACGACAGTCCGCCGATGGGCAGCGAGCCCTCGATGACGCCACTCAGTCCGCGTGTCAGCGGATAGCGACGACCCAGCTCAAGCGTGGCACCACGCAGATAGTCCGCCCAGTCGCCCTGACGCCGTTCGGGGACCTTCGCCACATGCCATTGTGCACGCTTGTCAAACTGCAGCGAGCAGAGCTCGATGACGCCGTTCTCCTTGGGGCTGTAGGCGATGTGGATGCCCTTGTCGATAGCCAGACCCGTAATCTTGCCCAGATTGTGGTCAGAGTGCGCCCCGATAGGGCAGATACGATACGGACAGAACGCCAAAGCCGAGGCATCCTTGTGGTATATCTCATGAAATCTCTTTTCGCAATTCAACATACGTCCTTTTTTAAAGTCAAGAATTATGGATGATTGTAATCGGTTTGGCAAAAATAAGCGCTTTTTTTGAAATAAACAAATAAAAAGGAAAAGAAATCAAACAAAACGTTTTTTTCATTCAAATCTCGATAGTATGATGTTTGTATGAGAGGAATGTAAAAATAGGTAGGCTGCGCCTCGGATAAAAAATGGAAATAAATGAGCAATAAATCTTTATTCTACTGCATTTTTTCGGCGTAATTATTTGGCTTCTTCGCAGAAAACAGTATCATCGTTGGAGAAACAAACCATAGGCCATACTGAACACCATGATTGAGCAATCACTATCACAGCTATTTACAAAAGACGCCGTGTAGTGCTTCACGCTCTGTCGCTGCCCGAGTCACACGCGCGCGTACACTATTCTAATGATGCACGCCCGTGCGCACGATGTCGAAGCGGCAGTTGGCGATGCTGTACCACCCCGAAGAACCAAAACCCGAAAGAGCTATGTTTTCCCTTATCTATAATTACTAATTCCTATTTTTAAACCATTTTCCGCATCTATCGTCAAAACAATATAATTGTAGATTCATACTTTACCCATAGAACAACAATGAAAAGAATGCTCATTAGTACGGCGCTTGTCGCCATTTGCTGCGCCACGCTGGCTCAGACTGTGACGCAGGGTGCCAGCCAGCACGGTTGGCGTGGTCCACAGAACAACGGCCTCTATCCCGACACGGGGCTCCTCGACACATGGCCCGAAGAAGGACCGGCTCTGGTGTTCGAGGTGGAGGATGCCGGCAAAGGATACTCCAGCGCACAGGTCGTGGGCGACCGCATCTACCTGACCGGGCTCAACGACCAGGAGGATCAGGAAATCCTCAGCTGCTACACCCTCGACGGGAAGAAACTCTACGAGACCCCCTACGGCCGTCCGTGGAGGGGCTCCTACCCCGAGACGCGTACCACAGCCACCTTCAGCGACGGCCGCGTGTACGTCATCAGCGGCATGGGCGAGGTGGTCTGCATGAATGCCGAGGACGGGGCCATCGTCTGGAAAGTCGATGGCGGAGAGAAGTACGGCCGCAAGACCGGCAACTGGGGCACCAGCGAGTGCCCGCTGGTGTACGACGACAAGGTCGTTTATACCCCTTGCGGCGACCAGACCACCATCGTCGCCCTCAACAAGCTGACGGGCGAGGAGGTGTGGAAGAGCCGCGGACTCGGCGACAAGAGCGGATATGTCTCGCCCATCCTCATCGAATACAAGGGCAAGCGCCAGATTGTGGGCTCGACGGCCCTCAATGCCTTCGGCGTCAATCCCGACACGGGCGAGATTGAGTGGACGTTCGACAACTGGGGACCGAAGTTCTATGGCAACAGCTCGCGCTGGGATAATATCGCACCCAACTCGGCCCTCTACCGCGACGGCAAAATCTTCTTCTGCCACGGTTATGACATCAACGGCTTCCAGCTTCAGCTGGCCGACGACCTGAAGAGCGTCAGCCTCACCTGGCGCACCGAGGTCCTCGACACCCACCACGGCGGCTACGTCCTTGTCGGCGACTACATCTACGGCTCCAACTGGATCAACAACAACGCCGGCAACTGGTGCTGCCTCGACTGGAATACGGGCGAGGTGAAATACGAAACCGCTTGGGAGGGCAAAGGCAAGGGCTCCATCATCGCCGCCGACGGCAAGCTCATCTGCTACGACGAGCGTCGCGGCACCGTGGGCCTCGTCAAGGCTACGCCTGAGAAGTTCGACGTCGTCAGCGAATTCCGCATCACCAAGGGCAGCGGCCCTTACTGGGCTCATCCCGCACTTGCCGACGGCGTCCTCTACCTGCGCCACGCCGGAGCATTCTATGCCTATAAAATTAAATAATGAAGTTTTTCGTTTAACGTTTAATGATTTTCTTTCTTGTTGTCTGCGACGCTACGTGAATGTCCGTTAATAATCCGTGAATGTTCGTAAATAACTCTTACCTCTGACTTCTCACCTCTGACTTCACTTCCTGCCGCATGGTCGTTAAACATTAAACGTTAAACGTTAAACGTTAAACGAAAACTCTTAACTCTTAACTAAATAAAGTTCCTGCCGCAGGGTCGTTAAACATTAAACATTAAACGTTAAACGTTAAACTAACCCTAACCCTAAACCCAATGAAAGTCCTTTTTATCTCGCCGGGCTCAGGCGATGGGTATTTCTGCGGCAACTGCTACCGCGACAATCTTCTGGCACAGGCTATGCATCGTGCAGGCCACGACGTGACGGTGGTGCCGCTCTACCTGCCGCTTAAGTTCCTCGACCAGCTTGGCGAAGATGTACCTGTCTTCTTCCCTGCCACCACGTTCTACATCGAACAGAAGGTCCGTCGCCCCATGCCGCGGTGGCTGCGCCGTCTCCTCGACTCGGCACCAGCGCTACGTCTGGCTGCATCCCGTTCCGGCACCACCTCTGCTGCCGGCATGGAAGAGATGACGATGAGCATGATAGACGGCAACGACGACACCTTCCAGCGCCACGTCGGCGAGCTCATCGGGTGGGTTCGTCAGAGTCCCCTGCCGGATGTCATCCACCTCTCGTCCACCCTGCTGCTCGGCGTTGCCCGCCCCTTGAAGGAGGCCCTCGGCATCCCCGTCGTCTGCTCGCTTCAGGATGAGGAGGTGTGGATCGACACCCTCGACCCAGACTATGCCCGTCGTGCCTGGCAGGCCATCGCCGACGGCGCAGGGTGGATAGACCATTTCGTCGTCTCCAGCCACTACTATGCCGACGTAGTGCGGCGCCGCTTTCCCCTACTACCTCCCCCAACGGTCATCTACCCGGGTGTCGATATCGCTCGCTATCAGCCGCCCAGCGACGAGCCTGAAGGCCCCGACGTGCCCACCATCGGCTTCTTCTACCGCATGAATGAGCTTGACGGACTGGACGTGCTGGCCGAGGCATTCGTAATGCTAAAGCAGCGGGGCACCATCCCCGGCCTGCGGCTGCGCATCGGAGGGGGATATATGTCCACAGAGCGCAAGTTCCTTGCCGACATCCGGAGGACACTCCACCCCTATGCCGACGACGTCATCTTCGACCACGACTACACGTGGAACCGCCATGCCGACTTCTACCGCCACATTTCCGTCCTTGCCGTTCCCCTGCGTTTCCAGGAGGGCATCGGACTCTATGTCTGCGAAGCCTTTGCCGCTGGACGTCCTGTGGTGGAGCCTGCCACCGGCTCCTTCCCCGAGATTGTGAGCGACGGCGGACTGACCTACCAGCCCGACACGGCGTCCGTCCTTGCCGATACCCTCGAACGTCTGCTCACCGACAGCGAACTGCAAAGCCGCTGCACAGCGGGCGCCCTCAAACTCAGCCGCGAACGCTACAACGACACCCTTACCGCACAGTCGCTTGAACAACTCTACAACGAGGTGATAAAGATTTAAGACGGCAAACCCTTCCGTTTAACACACTATTTGCCTGTTTGTTAAGAATAAAAAGGGAGGCATTGGCCCTTTTTGGGGAAAAACAGGGGCACTTGCAAAAAACCCGTGTTTCTATGAACAAAAACCAGCAAAACCCTTTTGCTCTGTCCAGAGACTTCGTCTCAGATGTTATGGCTGTAGGCTTTTCCTTGTAAGCTTGCTTACAGATAAAAGCCTACAGCCATAACATCATCCATACTGGATGATACCAGAGCAAAAGAAAAACCCCGCTATCGCTAAAAAACCGTTAGCACACAGGACGGATTTGCAAAGCAGGATGCAGCTCAGCATAGTTGAGCTTCGCTCTTCCTCCTTCGCGCCTCGGCCATTCAAGCAAGCTTGATGGCTCTCATCTTGGCGTCGGTTCAAGCAAGCTTGATGGCTCT
>JAILEU010000058.1 GCA_024697785.1 Bacteroidaceae bacterium
TAGTATAATTCGTAAAATTCGTAGTTGAGAAAAAGAAATCACTAATTAAAGTTTCTAACGTTTTTCAGAGAGGCCCTTCGGGGGCAGAAGTTATATAAAATCTGATACAAAACCATTCAAAATTAAGGCCTTTTCTATGATAAATGTACGAATACTTTTTTAATTTTGATATTAATTTTATCGAATTTCCCGTGAAACGGCTTCTAAAAAAACTTTGAACTTGCGAAACTTGAATCATTAATAAAAATAGGATTGTCAAATCAAAAATTCCAAAGGATCGTAAATAAATAGTAAATCGTAAATCGTAAAATCGTAAATCCCAAAAGATGTCCGGTAAGATTCTCATTTTCTCTGCCCCCTCAGGTTCGGGCAAGACCACCATCGTCAACTTCCTGCGCCAGCAGGATCTGAACCTCTACTTCTCCGTCTCCGCCACCAGCCGCCCCCCGCGCGGCACTGAGCAGGACGGCGTCGATTACTTCTTCGTCACCCCTGACGAGTTCCGCGCGAAGATAGCCCGCGGCGAGTTCCTCGAGTACGAGGAAGTCTATCAGGACCGCTTCTACGGCACCCTCACGGCCCAGGTCGAGGCGCAGCTTGCCCTCGGCCAGAACATCATCTTCGACGTCGATGTCAAGGGCGGCATCAACATCAAGCGCCACTACGGCGACCGTGCCCTCAGCGTCTTCATCCAGCCCCCCAGCATCGACGAGCTGCGCCGCCGCCTCGAGCGCCGCGCCACCGACGCCCCCGAGGTCATCGACGAACGCGTACGCAAAGCCGCCTACGAGCTCACCTTCGCCCCCCAGTTCGACTACATCCTCATCAACGACGACCTCGACACAGCCCAAACCGAAATTCTCGCCAAAGTCAAAGAGTTCCTTTTGAATGAAGAATGAAACATGAAGCTGTTTGTTTTTTTGGAGTTCAGGAGTTCAGGAGTTACAAGGAGTTCAGACGATACCTTTGTATGCAGGTTTTCGTCAGTAAAACTATTGTCTGAACTCCTGAACTCCAGAACTCCTGAACTCCTAAATCCCAACTTTTTATTTTTCATTTTTCATTCTTCATTTTTCAATCGGATTTCTTAATTCCTGCCCTATTTCTACGAATAAAGGTTAAAAACACCCCATTATCGGCATTTTCCGATATCGGAATCTTGCGAAATCCGTGCGGAGGCCGTTCCTTTGCAGGCAGATAAACGTACCTGCCATTATGAAACGAAAGGAAAATACGCTGACGAAAGTGGAGTTTGAAGTGATGAGTGCCCTGTGGGACATCAATCAGTCCGCCTGTGCCTGGGACATTCTGGAACGGCTGCCCGAACCGCGTCCCGCCTACACCACCGTTGCCACCTACCTGAAGGTGCTCTACGAGAAGGGCTATGTCGATTTCTTCAAGCTGAAAGGCGAAGGCAAGACCCATCGCTACGTGGCACGCGTCACCCGCGCCGAATACACTCGTCAGGCCATGAACGAAGCAAAGAAGAACCTTTTCGGCGGCAGCATCAAAAAGATGCTCTGCTTCTTCGTCGAAGAAGAACACCTGACCACCGAGGAGATTCAGGCGCTGCTGGAAGAAGGGACAAACTCCCAAAATTAGGAAAGATGGAATCGCTGCTCATCTATACGCTTAGGTCGGCCCTTGTGCTTACGCTGCTCTACCTGCCCTACACGCTCATGCTGCGTCGCGAGCGGTTCTTCCGGCTGAACCGCCTGACGCTGCTCGCCATCCTGGTGCTTGCGCTGGTACAGCCGCTGGTCCGTATCACCATCCCCGACCGGTTCGTGCCCCAGGGCGAAGCCACCGCAGCCATAGCGGACGTACAGGAGTTCCTATACACATACGACGCCGTCACCGTCGGAGCCGCTCCGTCTGTCTGGGGCTGGCGCGAATGGGCGGCAGTCGTCTATGTGGCGGGCATGGCGATGATGCTCTGCCTGCGTGCCTGCCAGCTTTTGCAAATACATCGTGCCCTGCGTCGCGGCTGTCTGTGGCGTGATCGGGGAGACGACGGCGTCACCGTCTGGTGCCATGCGGGCGACGGCGCCCCCTTCAGCTGGATGCGAAACATTTACATCAGCGAGGGCGACTATGCGGAGAACAGCCGCGCCATCCTGCTGCATGAGCGGGCGCACATCCACTGCCGCCACTCGCTGGACATCCTGCTCGTCACCCTTGTCGAGGTCGTGCAATGGTGGAATCCCTTTGTCTATATGCTTGGGCGCAGCCTGCGCGATGTTCACGAATACGAGGCCGACGAGCGCGTGCTTCGTCAGGGCATTATGCCCGGTGAGTATCACACGCTGCTGGTTCGCAAGGCGCTGGCCGACACATCCTATGCGTTTGCCAACAACTTCACCCGCAGCCATGTCAGCCAGCGCATCGCCATGATGAAACGTCCGCCCTCCCGTCCGCTGGCACGCGGCAAGGTCCTCTACATCGTTCCGCTACTGTTCGTCACCCTCGTCCTCACCGCCGCGCCGGTGATAGAGCCCCTGCTGTTCGTGGACGGCGAGGAAGTCAGCTCCGACCGTTTGATCCAGCTCCCGACGGACAGCATCGACCACGTTGACGTCCTCCGTGGCTCGACAGCCATCAGTCTCTTCGGCAAGCGTGCCCGCGGCGGCGCCGTCATCGTCGGGACAAAACCCGATAGTCCTGACCCCACCGACGATGCCCCCGTCTTCCTCATCGCCGAGGAGATGCCGGAGTTCCCCGGCGGAGAAACGGCTATGCAGGAGTACATCCGCCGCCACATCCGCTATCCTGCCGAGGCGCGCGCCGCCCGCCTTTATGGGCGCATGGACGTCAGGTTTATCGTCGAGGCGGACGGTACCCTCACGAACGTCCGCGCCTCCTACGCGGGGATGGATGAAGAGGGGGTGGAAGCCTCCCTCGTCAGCTGGTCGTCGAGCGAGGAAGTAGCCTCCCCCTTACCCCTCCCTAAGGAGGGGAGACCAGCGGAGGTAATCAGTCCCCCCTCCTCTAGGAGGGGACGGGGGAGGCTCCTCCTGGAGGCTTCGGCCAAAGAAGTGGTCAGCCAGATGCCCCGCTGGAATCCCGCCCGCCAGCAGGGACGTCCCGTGAGGGCGCAAGTCACTCTGCCGCTCTACTACAAGCTGGAGTAAAATAGTTCATAGTTAAGAATTAAAAGAGAGCGGCAGGGAAGCGCTTCTTCATGGGTTTTTTGAGTTGATATTAATTGAAGAGTCAAAGACCTGCCGCCTTCCTCTTTAGAACATTTGTGTGTTAGCTGGTAAATCATTACCTGCAAGCCTATGCTATAACCATAAATCATCAACAGCAATGAAAAAAATTCTTATCTTCTTTGGAACGCTGGCCCTCGCCCTGACGATGGCTGCGCAGGCCCAGCGAGACACGATTGGCGTGTCAAAGTTTACGGCGATTTATCGCTATGAGTGTAAAACCGCTGATGCTGAGGGTCAGCCGGTGACTGACTCGATGTACATTGCAGTACAGACATCGGGCGGCATTACAAAGAGTTTCCCTTTCGAGGAGTATGACCGACAGAAAAAGGGCGGCTCTCGTATAGCTGACGGTTATCTGGCTGCCCAGATGCACATGGGTACCATCTTCACGAACTACCCCGAAGGCAGAATCACAACGCAAGAGATGCTCTATCCGTATCGCTACATGACGGATGAGCCATTGGAAAAGCAGGACTGGACGCTGACGGAAAGGCTACGGGTAGGCGAGCAAAGCTCGGGAATTGAGCAGGACAGCATCTGCGGCTATGCCAGCCTGTCGGCCACTGCTAAGTATCATGGCCTGACTTGGCACGTGTACTACACGGAAGATGTGCCAGCCAGCATCGGGCCGTGGAAGTTGGGAGGCTTGCCAGGTCTCATCACGAAGGCTACCGATGCGAAGGGCATACATACCTTCACGCTCTATGGCTTTCATCAGGAGGAAACGCCAATAATATTCACCCAATACGTCAATTGGATTGTTCCTGACGGCCGGGGAAAGTTCGCAGCCCAGCGAGTAGATTATCAGAAGATGAAAGCCTCTAAATTCCTTGCATACAAGAAGAAAGTTCTGGGCAACTCTCGCTACTTGAAAGATCCCACCTACTATGCCGCCGACCCCATGGATACCTTCGGGTATGTGGAGAATAGTTATAATTCGGCTGGCGGCAGCGTCAGCAGTGTTGCCGGTGTGGTCATCGTTTCCAATCCACATCAGTATCAACCGCTGGAACTGAAGTAAAGCAATATGAAACGACAAATCCTCACCATCATCATCGCCATTGCTGCCATGTCGGCACAGGCGCAGCAGGACAACTATACCATAAGTGGCGATCTGTCGCCTATGGTGGGCATACTGGTAAAGGACACGACGGACATTGATTCTGTATTTGTCGTGAACGATGCCAATCATAGGGCCGGAATAGAGCAGAAGTGCGCCGTGAAGGACGGAAAGTTTTTCCTCACGGGACACGTGGATAAACCGCAGTATACCGAAATGAAGATTACTTGGCTCGGTACAGAAAAGATGGATACCGCCTATCTGGAGTTCATACTGGAGGCAGGATGTGACATTGTCTATAAAAATGGGCT
>JAILEU010000085.1 GCA_024697785.1 Bacteroidaceae bacterium
ATGAACCAAAACCAGCAAAACCCTTTTGCTCTGTTCAGAGACGTTGTCTCAGATATTATGTCTATAGGCTTTTCCTTGTAAGCCAGCTTACAGATAAAAGCCTACAGCCATAACATCATCCATACTGGATGATACCAGAGCAAAAGAAAACCCCGCTATCGCTAAAAAACCGTTAGCACACAGGACGGAGCTGCAAAGCAGGATGCGACTCGGCAGAGTTCAAGCAAGCTTATCTCTTTTTCCGCGAGTAGGAGGCGGTTTATAAACACGGGCCGCGTTTATATAAACAGGGGCCGTGTTTATATAAACTGGGGCGCTGTTTATAAATATACTCAAACAATAGGAAAATGATAATTAGGAATTAATAATTAGGAATTAGGAATTAGGAATTGGGTTAACGATAACTCTGATCTATTTTTCTTAACTCTTAACTCTTAATTCTTAACTAAATTAGCCCTTACCTAAAATGGCCTTCCTGCGACTGATTAGGCCTTTCTTATATGACGAAAGGCCTTTTCTGCATGACGGTAGCTTATTCCTACAATGCGGGGATAGCATCAAACGCTGGCGGCGTAGCGTTAAACGCTGGCGTTACGACGTTAAACTCTGGCGTTACGACGTCAAACTCTGGCGGTGGGACGCACTACGTTGGCGTGCTTGAAGAATACGCCGTAAGTGGTATTTCGGGACGGAAATCCATATTTAGTTGAACAGTAGTACAATACATCCTGGCGGCTGACAACCGATTTGACAAAGTCTTCGTCCGTCGCGACTCGGCAGAGTTCAAGCAAGCTTGACTCTGCTCTCGCTGCTCCGTCCGTTCAGAAAGTAGTTTGGAGACGAAAATATTCACGAACATTCACGGATATTTGCGGGCATTATACGTTAAAAAGATTTTGTCTGCGACGCTACGCGAATGTCCGTGAATAAGACGTGAATATCCGTAAATAACTCTTACTTCTGACTTCTGACCTCCTACTTCAATATCTGTCTGCGACGCTACGTGCATGTCCGTGAATAAGTCCGCCCGAACAGAGGAATGACATCTAATTGGGTTAGAGGTTGGGCGCCTTCGGCGCAATTAGAAATTAGGAATTAGGAATTAGGAAACGGGTTAACGATAACGATAACGTTAATGATAACTCTGAACTATTTTCTTAGCTCTTAACTCTTAACTAAATTAAAGTCTCATCTTGCGGGTGAGGGCCTCGAGGAAGTAGTAGTCGGCATAGTTAAGGGGGACGTTGACCTCGGCGTGATGGGGCTTGGAGCCTACGCTGTGCATGA
This sequence comes from Bacteroidaceae bacterium, assembly GCA_024697785.1. GTDB lineage: Bacteria > Bacteroidota > Bacteroidia > Bacteroidales > Bacteroidaceae > UBA1189. The sequence continues at coordinate 1,288 of JAILEU010000085.1, forward strand.
GCAGGAATCCGCCGTTGGTGCCCACCTCGGCGCGGTAGGCGGGTGAGGCCAGGGCCGTCAGGAGGCCGTCGGCATAGGCGCGGAGCTCCTTGCGCTGGCGGGGGCTGACGTAGGTGGCCAGCTCGTAGAGGGCAGAGGAGAGGACGGCGGCAGACGAGGCATCGCGTTCCTCGGTACGGGAACCTGTGCCAGCAGGGGCGTCCATGTCCCACCAGGGGACGAGGTCGTCGGTGCGGTCGGGGTGGTCGCGCAGGAAGGCAAACGTGCGCAGAGCCTGGTCGAGGTACTTCTTGTCGCGGGTGTAGCGGTACATCAGCGTGAAGCCATAGACGGCCCACGACTGTCCGCGCGACCAGGCGCTCTCGTCGGCGAAGCCCTGGTTGGTGTGCTTGCTGAGGACGCGGCCCGTGGCGGCATCGTACTCAAGGACGTGGTAGCACGAGCCGTTGGGGCGGAAGTGGTTCTTCAGCGTGTTGTCGGCATGGGTGATGGCAATCTGGCGGAATGAGTCGTCGCCGCTCAGACGGCTGGCCTCGAAGAGTAGCTCGAGGTTCATCATGTTGTCGATGATGACGCTGACCTGCTTGCCGCCGATGCGTCCCCACGAGCGGATGACGCCCGCCTCGGGCACATAGCGCTTGCAGAGGCTGCGGGCGGTGTTGATGAGGACGGTCTTATAGGCGTCGTCGCCCTGCGGGCCGTAGCCGAAGCCTTTGTCGCCGGCAAGGATGCGACGTCCCTGACCGTAGCTGTCGCCCATCATGAAGCCGACGTCGTGGTTGTCGGTATAGTACTGCACGCGGTCGAGGGCCTCGGTGTAACGCTCGGCGATGGGGCGCCATTTCTCGTCGCCCGTCAGCTCATAGAGTTCCCAAAGGGTGCCGGCAAAGAAACCGCTGCACCAGTCGTAGATGCCGATGCCGCGGACGCTGCCGTCGGCATTGAGCGTGCGGGGGTTGATGAACGTGTCGGGGGTGCAGACTTGCGAGAGCATGTACTCCGTCTGCTGGGCTGCGAAGCGGATGTTGTCGTCGAAGAAGGCCTGGTCGTTCTTGGAGGAGGGGGTGCAGGCCGCCAGCAATAATAATGAAAAATGAAAAATGAAAAATGAAGAATAAATAGCTTTGTTTCGCATGGTTAATGGAAGAATGGAGATGGATGATAGAGTTAAGAATTACACTTAGTCGAGCTTTAGGACGGCGAGGAAGGCCTTCTGGGGGACTTCGACGTTGCCTATCTGCTTCATACGCTTCTTGCCACGCTTCTGCTTCTCGAGCAGCTTGCGCTTACGGCTGACGTCGCCGCCGTAGCACTTGGCCGTGACGTCCTTGCGCACTTGCTTGACCGTCTCGCGGGCGATGATCTTGCCTCCGATGGCAGCCTGAATGGCGATGTCGAACTGCTGACGGGGGATGAGGTCCTTGAGCTTCTCGCACATACGGCGGCCGAGGTCGTAGGCATTATCGATGTGGGTGAGGGTGCTGAGGGCATCGACGGGCTCGCCGTTGAGCAGGATGTCGAGCTTGATGAGCCGCGAGGGACGGTAGCCCGCAGGGTGGTAGTCGAACGAGGCGTAGCCCTTGGAGATGGACTTCAGCTTGTCGTAGAAGTCGATGACAATCTCGCCGAGGGGGAGGTTGTAGTAGATTTCGACGCGGTTGCCGCTGATGTACTCCTGCTTCACCAGCTCGCCGCGCTTGCCGAGGCAGAGCGTCATGATGGGGCCGATGTAGTCCGTAGCCGTGATGATGCTGGCGCGGATGTAGGGCTCCTCGATGTGGTCGATGAGCGTGGGGTCGGGCATGCCGCCCGGGTTGTGGACCTCGGTCATGTGACCCTGCTTGTCGAAGACGTTGTAGGAGACGTTGGGCACGGTGGTGATGACGGCCATGTCGAATTCGCGGTCGAGGCGCTCCTGCACAATCTCCATGTGGAGTAGGCCGAGGAAGCCGCAGCGGAAGCCGAAGCCGAGGGCGACGGACGACTCGGGGGTGAACGTCAGCGAGGCATCGTTGAGCTGCAGCTTCTCCAGCGAGGCGCGGAGGTCTTCGTAGTCCTCGGCCTCGATGGGATAGACGCCAGCGAAGACCATCGGCTTGCTCTCTTCGAAGCCGGCGATGGCCTCGGCACAAGGACGGGCGGTGTGGGTGATGGTGTCGCCCACCTTCACCTCGGTGCTCGTCTTGATGCCGCTGATGATGTAGCCAACGTCGCCCGTGCGCAGCTCCTTGCGTGGAATCATGTCCATCTTGAGGATGCCCACCTCGTCGGCGTCGTACTCCTTGCCTGTGTTGAAGAACTTCACCTTGTCGCCGGTGTGGATGACGCCGTTGACGACCTTGAAGTAGGCGATGATGCCGCGGAACGAGTTGAACACCGAGTCGAAGATGAGGCATTGCAGGGGCGCCTCCTCGTCGCCCACAGGGCAGGGGATGCGCTCGACGACGGCGTCAAGGATGTCCAGCACGCCTTCGCCCGTCTTGGCGCTGCAGCGGATGATCTCCTCGCGCTTGCAGCCCAGCAGGTCGATGATTTCGTCCTCGACGGCGTCGGGGTTGGCGCTGGGCATGTCGCACTTGTTGATGACGGGGATGATCTCAAGGTCGTGCTCGATGGCCATGTAGAGGTTGCTGATGGTCTGCGCCTGCACGCCCTGGCTGGCATCGACCACCAGCACGGCGCCCTCGCAGGCGGCAATGCTGCGCGACACCTCGTACGAGAAATCGACGTGTCCCGGAGTGTCGATGAGGTTGAGGGTGAATTTCTCACCCCCGTGCTCATACTCCATCTGGATGGCGTGGCTCTTGATGGTGATGCCGCGCTCGCGCTCCAGGTCCATGTCGTCGAGCATCTGCCCTTCGGTCACCTGGATGGTGTGGGTATATTCCAGCATGCGGTCGGCCAGGGTGGACTTGCCGTGGTCGATGTGGGCAATGATGCAAAAGTTACGGATATGCTTCATTCCATCAGATCCCAAGCGATTTCTTCATGGCGGCAATCTTCACCATAGCGGCATCGACGGCAGCCTCATAGTCGGCAGGGGTTTTCATCACGCCCTTGGCCTCCATGTAGAACTTGATTTTCGGCTCGGTGCCCGAGGGACGGACGCTGACCTTGTCGCCGTTGGCGTTGAAGTACTGCAGGACGTTCGAGGGCTCGGGCATGTCGATGGGCGTCACCTTGCCTTCGGCATCGGTCTGCTGCAGCAGCTTGAAGTCCTTGGTGAGCACCACGGGAGCTCCGGCCAGTTCCTTCAGCGGATGGGCACGGAAGTTCTCCATCATGGCCTTGATCTCGTCGGCTCCGCTCTTGCCCGGACGGACGACGTTGACCGTCACCTCGTGCGAGAAACCATACTCGATGTAGATCTGCATGAGGAGGTCGTAGAGCGTCATGCCGTTGTCGCGTGCCCAGGCGGCAATCTCGCAGATGAGGCAGATGGAGGCAGGAGCGTCCTTGTCGCGCACCTTGTCGAAGGGCAGGAAGCCGAAGCTCTCTTCGCCGCCGCCGATATACTTCTGCTTGCCTTCGCTGATGGCAATCTCGCGGGCAATCCACTTGAAGCCGGTGTAGCAGTCGCGCAGCTCGATGTTGTTCTTCTCGGCCATGCGGGTGATGACCTCGGTGGTGACGATGGTCTTCACGAGGAAGTCGGTGGGCTTGAGCTGACCCAGGGCAATCTTGTTCTTTATGATGTAGTAGCAGAACATCATGGCGGTCTGGTTGCCGTTGATGATGGTCCACTCGCCCTTGTTGTTGCGGCAGACGATGGCGAGGCGGTCGGCGTCGGGGTCGGTGGCCACCACAAGGTCGGCGTTGAGCTTCGTGCCGAGCTTGATGCCGAGGGTCATGGCCTCGGGATTTTCGGGATTGGGGCTGACGACGGTGGGGAAGTTGCCATCCACCACCATCTGCTCTGGCACGAGGTGGATGTTCTGGAAGCCCCAGCTGCGCAGGCAGAGGGGGACGATGACGCGGCCCGTGCCATGCATGGCGCTATAGACGATGTTGAGGTCTTTCTGCCGCAGGATGACGTCCTGGTCTATCATGGCCTCCTTGACGGCAGTCATGTAGTCGAAGTCCATCTGTCCGCCGATGATTTCGATGAGGTCGGGATTGCCCTTGAACTTCACGTCCTCGACACGGACCTTACCCACCTCGTCGATGATGCCCTTGTCGTGGGGAGCGAGCACCTGGGCGCCGTCGTTCCAGTAGGCCTTGTAGCCGTTGTATTCGCGGGGGTTGTGGCTGGCGGTGATGTTGACGCCGCTCTGGCAGCCCAGATGGCGGATGGCGAACGAGCACTCGGGCGTCGGACGGAGGTCGTCGAAGAGATAGACCTTGATGTCGTTAGCCGAGAAGATGTCGGCGCACGTCTTGGCAAACAGGCGGCTGTTGTTGCGGCAGTCGTGGCAGACGACGACGCTGATCTGCTTCAGCGTGGGGAACGCCTTGTGGAGGTAGTTGGCGAGGCCCTGTGTTGCCATGCCGACGGTGTAGATGTTCATGCGGTTGGTGCCGGCGCCCATGATGCCGCGCAGGCCGCCCGTGCCGAACTCCAGGTCGCGGTAGAAGGCATCCACCAGCGGTGCCGGGTCCTCAGCGTCAAGCATGTTCTTCACTTCTGCCTGTGTGGCCTCGTCGTAGGCGGGCGTCAGCCATTCCGTAGCGCGCACGCGTACCTCTTTTAATAGTTCATTGTCCATAGTGGTATTGGTTTATGATTATGTAGTTGTATGTTGTTTCAGTTTATCGGCGCGAAGATAGGGAAAAAATAGAAAAGAAAAAAGAGAATCGTAAAAATATCATGATAAATGAAGAACAAACAGAGCAGCGAGAGCAAAAGAGCTTGTTCGTTTTGCCGAGTCGCATTGTTTGAAAACACAGTTAATGTAGAATGAAATGTCGGTTTTAACTAAAAACGAAAATGATAATCATTAAACCCAAATCGGTCATTAGACTTATGATGATCTATAATAGTTCGCTGAATGAAACAGGCTGTTCGTTGAATAGATTTGGTGAGTTGGTCGTTAAATGTGTTTCTTTGTAGCAGAAATGTATTTAATCACTGTAAAAATATCTGTGTTATGAAGAAAATCGTGTTATTACTGATGGTCGTGGCAGGTGTGCTGACGGCGCAGGCCGGGGACTACACCTACCTGACCTTTGAGACGACGGACGGGGCGAAGGCCTCGGTCGCTGTAGAGAATCTGACACTGACGGTCAGCGGCAACACAGTGACGGCTGGCTCGCAGACGTTTACCCTCTCGAACCTGAGCAAGATGTATTTCTCGATATCTGATGAGACTACGGGCATCGAGACTGTCAGAATCGAGACTATCGACGAAGCCACCGACATCTACGACCTGCAGGGCAAGAAAGTCACTAAGGCGCAGATGGTCAAGGGCGTGTATATCGTGAAAGCGAAGGACAGAACTTATAAAATTGTGGTGAGATGAAACGTACATTAGTGTTAATAATAGCCCTTGTGCTGACGATAGCAGCTGAGGCGCAGACGCTGAACGTCAAGGTGGGCAGCGTGACCTATCAGTTCCCTGCCTCGCAGACGGGCGAGATGACCTACGCCAATGGCGAGACGCTGACCGTCATGGGCAAGACCTTCACACTCTCCGCCATCAGCAGCATGACGGTGGACAATAGCGAAGTGACAGACAATCTCGTCAGCGTGGAATATGGCACCTCGTCGGCTACGGTCTATGTGGCCGGCAATGTGGCGCAGTATGTGGATGCCACCATCAGCGGAGCTCACGTCGCCTTCACGCAGACCAACACCGATGCCATCGACGACGACGAGATTACTTATCAGCTGTTGGGAACGACCACCGACGGCTCATTCTCTTTAGGCGGCTCGTACAAGTGTACGGTCTCGCTGGCTGGGCTGACGATGACGAACCCCAGCGGTGCCGCCATCGCCATCACCAACGGCAAACGCATACAGATCAGCGCCAAGAACGGTACGGAGAACACCTTGACCGACGGCGCCAACGGCGAACAGAAAGCCTGCATCTACAGCAAGGGACAGATACAGTTGCAAGGCAAGGGCACGCTTAACGTAGCGGGCAATACGAAGCACGCCATCAAGAGCGGCGACTACATCACCGTGAAGAACCTGACGCTGAACATCACCCAGGCCGTGGGCGACGGCATCTCTTGCAACGAATACTTCCAGATGAAAAGCGGCACCGTCAGCATCAGTGGCGTTGGCGACGACGGCATCCAGTGCGACCTCGACGCCGAGTCCTCCACCGGTGAGACCACAGACCACGAGGACGAGGACTCTGGTAACATCTACCTTGAAGGCGGCACGCTCAACGTCTCCGTCACGGCAGCAGCCGCCAAGGGCATCAAAGCCGCTGGCGACCTGTGCATCAGCGATGGCGACATCACCGTGAAGACCACGGGCAACGGAGCCTACGACAGCGACGAGCGCGATGCCAAGGGCTGTGCCGCTCTGAAGAGCGACGCCAATATGACCATCAGCGGCGGAACCATGACGCTGACCTCTACCGGCACGGGCGGCAAGTGCATCAAGGCCGACGGCACGCTGACCATCAACGACGGCACCGTCAATGCAACAAGCAGCGGCAGCCAGTATCAATACAGCAGCAGCGCCACGGCATCGCCCAAGGCCATCAAGGCCGATGGCAACATGACCGTCAGCGGCGGCAATATCTCTGCCACGTCATCCAAGCACGAAGCCATTGAAACCAAAGGCACACTGACCGTTACCGACGGCACGGTCTATGCCATCTGTTTATCTGACGATGCCATCAACTCGGCCAGCCACATGTATCTGAAAGGCGGCACCGTGACAGGTGTCAGCAACGGCAACGACGGCATTGACAGCAACGGCAATATGACCATCAGCGGTGGCACAGTCATTGCCTGTGGTGCTGGCGGTGCTGAGTGCGGCTTGGACGCTGCCGAGCGGTACAACCTCTATATCACCGGTGGTACAGTGCTCGGCATCGGCGCAGGCAACAACTCCGTGACTGCGACAACTGGGTCGCAGTGTGTGCTCAGCACCACCAGCTCCACCTATTCGGCAGGAACGGCCGTCGCCATCAAGAACGGTACGACCGTGCTGGCTTCATTCACTATCCCCACAGGCTACTCGCCCTCTTCAAGCGGCGGCGGTGGCCACGGCGGCGGTTGGGGATCTGGTGGCGGCGGTCAGAGCAGCTCAAGATTTAGTTTCCTGCTGAGTTGCCCAGAGCTGACTTCTGGCACCAGCTATACGGTGACCATCGGCTCCTCATCTGCATCTTGCAGGGCTGCCACAAGCTATTCGGGAAGATAAATACAAACAATAAACGAACATGAAAAAAATACATTTTTATAGCATTTTGCTTGCTTCTGCTGTCGGGAAACTTGATGGCACAGGAGCAAAAGCACAGATCTTGGACGAGCCAAGCGGCAGAACCGAACGTAACGGCCATCGCCCAATGAGCACCGCCTGTATGTGAAAGGCAAGGAAATGAGTATTAAATAATAATAAGGAGAAATATATGAAAAAGAATCATATTGTGGCAATCTGGACAATGTCTGTCCTGATGCTGACGGGCTGCTCGGCAGACCCATTTGAGGAATTAGGCAACAATAATAGTTGGAACAATGGCACTTCAACCACGGGCGGCAGTTCGGCCACCACGGGCGAACTAGCGACGTTTGGCGTCATCATCGACAAGACGACGGCAGAACCTACTGACGTTACCACGGCGTTTTACCCTGACGAGGAGGACGTGCTGGAGAACAATGTTTTCACGACGGAGATTACGATTGATATGTCAAGCCCCGTGGCAAAGACGGAGAACGGCGTGGAGGTGACGGTGAACGGCAGCCACGTGACAGCAAACCACGGCTCGGAGAAGAAGATTTGCTACGTGGTAAGCGGCTCGACGGAGAATGGCTCGTTCACGGTGGTTGGCGACAAGAAATATGCCGTTAAGCTCAGCGGCGTTAATATCACCAACCCTGACTCGGCGGCGCTGAATCTGCTGAGCGACAAGCGTGCATACATCATTCTGGCTGACGGCACCACGAACACCCTGGCCGACGGTTCGGGCGGCAAGCAGAAGGGTGCGCTTTACTGCAAGGGCAAACTGCTGTTCAACGGCACGGGAGCGCTCAGCGTGACGGCGGGTACGAACAACGGCATCCACTCAGCCGACTATATCGTGTTCAACAAGGGCAACAAAATCTATGTAAAATCGACGGCTAATCACGGAATCAAGGCCAACGACGGCATCTACATCAATGGCGGCATCCTGAACGTGGAGGTGTCGGCTGCAGCGACAAAGGGCATCAACTGCGAGAGCCATATCATCGTGAACGGCGGGCGCACGACGGTGGTGACCACAGGCAACGGTTACTACGACACGGACGATAAGGAGGCCAAGGGCGCGGCAGGCATCAAGGCCGACTCGACATTCACCATCAATGCCGGTGAACTCTGGCTGAAGAGCACGGGCAGCGGCGGCAAGGGCATCAATGCCGACGGGGATGCCACGTTCAACGGCGGCAGCGTGTATATCGTCACCACGGGTGGACAGTTCAGTGGCTCCGGCGATACCTCGTCGCCCAAGGGCATCAAGGTCGACGGCAATCTCACCGTCGAGGACGGCAGAATCTGGGTGCGCACCAGTGGCACCAACGGAGAGGGCATCGAGGCGAAGAAGGAATTCAACATCACGGGTGGCGAGGTGGCTTCGTATGCCTACGACGACGCCATCAACTCGAAGGGAAACATGACCATCAGCGGCGGCTACGTCTATGCCCACGGCCAGCACAACGACGGACTGGACGCCAACGGCAACTGCTACATCAAGGGCGGCACGGTCTATGCCATCTGCTCCGGCTCCCCAGAGGTGGCCATCGACGCCAACAGCGAGGGCGGCTACAAGCTCTACCTCACGGGCGGCACCGTCGTCGCCATCGGCGGACTGGAGAGTGGCGCTCAACTCTCGCAGTCGTGCTATAAGAGCTCGTGGACGGCGAACACGTGGTATGCTATGACCATCGGCAGTGAGACGATTGCCTTCCAGACACCAGCGGGCGGTGGCTCAGGCCTCGTGGTCAGCGGAGCCTCGCAACCCTCGCTTCAATCGGGCGTCAGCGTCAGTGGCGGCATGCCGCGTTTCGGCGGCCTCTTCAATAGTGGCGGTACCGTCAGCGGTGGTTCCAGCGTTAGCCTCTCGTCCTATAGTGGTGGCAACAGCATGGGCGGCGGCCCTGGCGGTGGAGGACATGGCTGGAAGTGAGGCAATATTTTTCTGATTCTTGCGTTATTTATATGGAAAGAACAATCTTTATGAAGCAGTCGAGACAGGAGAATCTGATATACTTGGCTGTGTGGGGCTTGCTGTTTGCGGCCCCGCTGCTGAGCCTGTATGTGCGGACGATGAGCGATGCGGACGTCGTGTTCGACTGGACGGAGGTGTTCATCGTCTGGCGAAGGTTCGCCGTCTATCTGGCGCTGTTTCTTGTCCACAACTTCCTGTTGGCACCATTGCTGGTGCATGGACGCCGACGCGTGGCGTATCTCTCCATTGTGGTCGTGGTCGTTGCGGCGTTCACCGTCTATCAGTGCAGCAGAAGGCCCGATATGAAGAAGCCAATGGGACATATACCGCCTATGGCACAAACGGACAGACATCGGCCTCCACACCTCGATGAACCACCGATGGCGCAGGATGGTGAGCGTCCCGCCTTATCGCCCGACGATGCTCGTCCACATTCCGTCAAGCGTCCGCCACGTATTTCCAGGCCTGAAGATGCTCCCCTTCCCATCGCCGGCGAGCGCGACATCATGGCCGTCGTGGTGCTCATCCTGATGTTGGGTGCCAACCTCGGCATCAAGGCCTATTTCCGCAGCCGCGACGACCGCAAGCGGCTGGCCGAACTGGAGCGTGAGAACCTGGAGCAGCAGTTGGAGTACCTGCGCTATCAGATCAGCCCGCACTTCTTCATGAACACGCTCAACAACATCCACGCGCTCGTGGACATCGACCCCGAGAAGGCGAAGGACACCATTCTGGAACTGTCGAAGATG
>JAILEU010000116.1 GCA_024697785.1 Bacteroidaceae bacterium
GATCGACGGTTGCCAAAGCCGGGTGTGGGTCAACGCCACGATGACTGACGACGGCCTGCTGCACATCGCGGCCGACAGCGACGCATTGATAGTGAAAGGTATCATCGCCATGCTCGTGCGCGTGCTCAGCGACCACACTCCGCAGGACATCCTCGATGCCGATTTGCACTTCATCGGCGACATCGGCCTGCAGGAGCACCTGTCGCCCACACGCAGCAACGGCCTGCTGGCCATGCTGCGCCGCATCCGCGACATCGCGGCCGCAGCCCAGGCGGCAAAAAGTTGAGAATTTACAATAAACTAAATAACACTCTAACCTAAAAAACAAAATCTATTATGTTACTAGATCTTTGGAACAACAATCGCATGGTGGCCATGCTGCTTGCGATACTTGTTGTGGTTGTGCCTTTCCTCGTTTACTATGTGATTGAGGCAAGGCGTAAACACCCCAAGGGCCTCATTTCGGCGGCCCTGTCTAACATGGGCGAGCGGTTTGGCTACTACATCATGAACGCTGTGTTGCTGCTCTTCTTGTGTTCAAAGTTTGGCATCAGCGATTTTTGGGCTGGCTGGATTTATTCCATTTTCTATTTCTCGATTTATGTGCTCAGCCTTCCCGGCGGCATAGTGGCCGACAAGCTGCAGAACTTCAAGGGCACAATTATCGCGGGACTCATTGTCATGGCCGCGGGCTATGCCATCCTGTCGGTGCCTGTGTTTGGCGGCAATCCTGGTGCGGTTCCCGCGTGGGTGCTCGTGCTCACTTGTTTTGCACTCTTGCTCATTGCCTCAGGCAATGGTCTGTTCAAGGGCAATCTGCAGGCCATCGTGGGGCAGATGTACGACAACTACGAAGCCGAGGCTGCAAAGAAGGGTCCCGAGGAACTGGCTATCGCCAAGTCGCGTCGCGACAGTGGATTCCAGATTTTCTACGTTTTCATCAACATTGGCGGTGTGATTGCTCCATTCGTCGCGCCGCTGTTGCGCAGTGCAATGCTTAAGCTCGACGGATTTATCTATAATGCCGATCTGCCCCGTCTGTGCCACGGTTTCCTGTCGGGAACATTGAAAGGCGAGGACGTTCAGAACCTCAACACCCTTGCCCAGAGTTCAGTCTTGGAAGGTGGTCAGGTGGGTGATATGGCAACTTTCTGCACCAACTACCTTGAGAGTTTCAACACCGGTGTGCACTACTCGTTCATCGCATCAACCTTGGCCATGTTGATATCGCTCCTGATTTTCGTGGCCACCCGCAATTCGCTGCCTAATCCCGTCAAGAAAGTCAAGGAAGCATTGTCGTCGCGTGCCGAAGACGTTGCTGCCGACGCCCGCGAGATCAAGCAACGCATGTATGCCCTGTTTGCCGTGCTGGGCGTGGCGGTGTTCTTCTGGTTCTCGTTCCACCAGAATGGTCAGTCGCTGTCGGTGTTTGCCCGCGACTTCTGCGACACCAATGCCATTGCCCCCGAGATCTGGCAGTGCATCAACCCCTTCTTCGTGATTGTGCTCACGCCCATCATCATGATGATATTTGGTTCGTTGGCCAAGAAAGGCAAAGAAATCTCAACCCCGAAGAAAATCGCTTTCGGTATGTTTTTGGCCGCCTGTGCCTATCTTTTCCTCATCGCGATATCTGTTGTCAACGGCTATCCTTCGGGTGATGAGTTCAAGGGTCTGTCCGAGGCTGTCAAGACCACGATGAAAGCCGGTCCCTGGGTGCTGATTGTGACCTACTTCTTCCTTACTGTGGCCGAATTGTTCATCTCGCCGCTGGGTTTGTCGTTCGTGTCCAAGGTAGCGCCCCAGCACCTTCAGGGCGTTTGTCAGGGGTGGTGGCTTACCGCCACAGCTGTGGGCAACCTGTTCATCGCCTTGGGTGTGGCCATGCTCAACAGCTTCCCCCATCAGTGGCAATGCTGGGCAGTGTTTGCCTGCTTCTGCCTCATCTCGATGGGTGTGATGCTGGGCATGCTCAAGTGGCTGGAACGCGTCACCAAGTAATCACAGTATGTTAATCATCAAGGTGCGAGATACAAGATATCAATGCTTGCGTCTCGCATCTTATATATTGCATCTTCATTATGTTTGAAAACCAACCTAAAGGACTTTACGCCCTTGCGCTGGCCAACACTGGCGAGCGCTTCGGCTACTACACGATGATTGCCGTGTTCGCGCTCTTTCTGCGCGCCAACTTCGGCCTGGAGCCTGGCACCGCCGGACTCATCTACAGCTCGTTCCTGATGCTGGTCTACTTCCTGCCCGTGATCGGCGGCCTGCTGGCCGACATCTTCGGCTACGGCAAGATGGTGACCGTGGGCATCATGATCATGTTTCTGGGCTATGTGGCCCTGTCGGTTCCCCTTGGCGGCGGCGACACTGCCTTCTGGGCCATGGTGGGCGCATTGCTGCTCATCAGCGCCGGCACCGGCCTGTTCAAGGGCAACCTGCAGGTGATGGTGGGCAACCTGTACGACGACCCGCGCTACAGCGACCGCCGCGACGCGGCTTTCTCGATCTTCTACATGGCCATCAACATCGGCGCCATGTTCGCCCCCGCTGCCGCCACGGCCATCACCAACCGCTTCCTCACCAAGGCCGGCCTCATCTATAAGGCCGACATCCCCGCCCTGGCCCACCAATACCTCGACGGCACCATCACCGCCGACAACACGTCGAAGCTGCAAGACCTTATGAGCCAGATGCCCGGCATCTCGGACATGGACCTGACGGCCTTCTCGAACTACTACATCGAGCACCTCTCGTCGGCCTACAACATGGGCTTCGCCGTGGCCTGCGTCTCGCTCATCGTCTCCATCATCATCTACATGGCCACGCGCAGCTGGTTCCGCCACGCCGACGTCACCGCCAAGCAGCAGGCCAAGAACGAGAACTACGTGGAGCTGACCCCGAAGCAGACCAAGGACCGCATCGTGGCCCTCTGCCTGGTGTTCGCCGTCGTCATCTTCTTCTGGATGGCCTTCCACCAGAACGGTCAGTCGCTCACGTGGTTTGCCCGCGACTACACCACGGCCACCTGCGGCGGCTGGCTGAAGATCGGCTTCAACATCTGGGCCCTCGCCCTCATCGCCATCAGCATCTACACGCTGTTTGCCACCTTCCAGTCCGAGACGAAGAAGGCACGCCTCATCTCCGGCATCGTCACGCTGGCCTTCTGGGGCGGCGTCTATGCCATCTTCGCCCACATGGATGCCATCATCAACATCTTCCCGCAGCAGTTCCAGCAGTTCAACCCCTTCTTCGTGGTGGCGCTGACGCCCGTCTCGATGGCCATCTTCAGCTGGCTGGCGGGTAAGAAGAGCGACAAGCACCCCGGCGGTATGGAGCCCTCGGCACCGAAGAAGATCAGCATCGGCATGTTCGTGGCTGCCGTCGGCTACCTCATCATGGTGCTCGCCTCCAAAGGCCAGGCCTCTCCCGCCGAGCTGGCCGGGACCGTCAGCCCCGACCCCGTCGTGCCCGGCTACCTTATCAGCACCTATCTTGTGCTGACGTTCGCCGAGCTGCTGCTCAGCCCCATGGGCATCTCGTTCGTCACGAAGGTCGCCCCGCCCAAGTACAAGGGCCTGATGATGGGCCTCTGGTTTGCCGCCACGGCCGTGGGCAACTACCTCAGCTCCATCCCCGGCCTCTTGTGGGACAAGGTTCCCCTCTGGGCCAACTGGGCCATCCTGATGGGCCTCTGCGTGCTGGCCGGCCTCATCATGCTTGCCATGATGAAGAAGATCGAGGCCGCCACGAAGTAACGTCCCCTCACCCCCGCATGACCTCGGTTGGAGGCGCGTCAGCCGCGCCCCCAACCGTTTTTTTGTCCCCCCGGCGCAGGCGCAGGAAAGGCCTTCCGCCGGGCGACGAAACGTTTCGCGCCCCGCACGAAGGGCCGCCTTCCGACGAGGGAGAAGGGACTTTTCGTGCGCGTACCTTTAAAATTTACAAAAAAAGTGCGTACAATTCAGAAAGAATCCGTACCTTCGCAGCAATTTGTATAATTGTCGATTTTAAGAAACGGAAAATGAAACGGATTATGCTTGCTGCGGCTGTCGTGCTGACGGCTCTCAGCGCGATGGCGCAGGCCGACGACCCCATCGTGATGACGGTGAACGGAGTGGACGTGCCCCGCTCGGAATTTGAGTATTCATACAACAAGAACAACACAGAGGCGGTGCTGGACCGCAAGTCGCTCGACGAGTACGTGGAGCTCTTCATCAACTACAAGCTGAAGGTGGCCGCAGCCGCCGAGGAGCGCATGGACACCGCCGCCGCCTTCCAGAAGGAGATGGCGGACTACCGCGCCCAGCAGGCCGAGGCCTATCTGGTGGACTCGACCTACATCGAAGAGCAGGCCCGCGAGGTTTACCGTCAAACAGCCGAGCGCATCGGTGACGACGGGCTGGTGCTGGTGTCGCACATCCTGCTGCGCGTTCCGCAGGACGCCACCGCCGAGGCGCAGGCAGCCGCCAAGGTGCGCGCCGACAGCATCTACAATGCCCTGAAGGGTGGCGCCGACTTTGCCGAACTGGCCGGACGGCTCTCGCAGGACCCCGGCACGGCACGCCAGGGCGGACAGCTGCCCTGGATACAGAAGGGACAGACCATCCCCGAGTTCGAACGCGTCGCCTTCGCCCTTCAGCCGGGCGAGATGGCCGAACCGGTGCTCTCGGCCGTCGGCTACCACATCATCAAGATGAACGAGCGCAAGCAGTTCGAGCCCTACGAGTTCCACCGCAAGAGCATCTACGACTGGCTCAACCAGCGCGGCATCACCGCCGCCGCCAAACAGTCGATGGGCAAGAAGCTCGCAGCCCAGATGGGAGGCGACCTCACCCCCGACGAGGCCCTGGCACGCGCAGAGAAGGAGCTTGACGACAAATACCCCGAATTCCGCTACCTGATGAAGGAGTTCCACGACGGCTCCATGCTCTACGAAATCAGCAACCGCGAGGTGTGGGACAAGGCCGCCAAGGACGAGAAAGGGCTTGAGAAATTCTTCAAGAAGCACAAGAAACAGTATGCCTACGACGAACCCGTGTTCCGCGGCATCATCGTCAACTGCACCACCCCCGACGTGCTGCAGCAGGTGAAGAAAAGCGTGAAGGGCCAGCCCGAGGCACAAAGGGTGCAGACCATCCGCGAACAGTTCAACAACGACTCGACGATGCAGGTGAAGATCATCCGCGGCCCGTTCAAGGCTGGCAAGAACAAGTATGCCGACTACTACATCTTCAAGACCACGAAGGAGCAGCCCGAGGCCATCGAGGGATTCCCCGAGGTGGGCGTCATCGGCAAGCTGCAGAAGAAGGGCCCCGACACGTATGAGGACGTGCGCGGCGCCGTCACCACCGACTACCAGAACCAGCTGGAGAAGGAGTGGGTGAAAGTGCTCCGCAGCAAGTACACCTGGACCGTCTATCCCGACGTCCTCGACACCGTCAACCGTCACAACTGAACGAAACACGGAGGATGAAAAATGAACCCTGAACCGTTTCTCAAAACACGTCCCCCTCTCTCTGCCGGCGTATCACCCATCGGCAGGGGCGTTCGTTTTTCATTCCTCGTCCTTCTTTCGTCACTTCTCCTTGCCTGCCAGTCCAAGGTGAACCACGAAGGGCGCATGCCGCTGGCCGAGGTGGACGGCACATTCCTCTACGACGAGGATGTGCAGCGCGCCCTGCCGCTCAACCTCCCGCCGGAGGACAGCGCACGCCTGGCCGACGAATTCATCAGCAGCTGGGCCGAGGAGGAGCTGCTCTACCAGCAGGCCGAGCGCAACGTGCGCAGCACCGCCCGCATCGAGGAGATGGTACAGGCGTACCGCCGCGCCCTCATCACCCAGGACTATCAGCAACAGCTCATCGCACAAAACCTCAGCGACGAGGTCAGCGAGGACGAGGAGCGACAGTTCTACGAAGCCAACAAAGACCTCTTCGTACTGAAGGAACCCGCCATCAAGGGCCTCTTCATCAAGGTGCCCAGGACAGCCCCCGACTTGGCCGAACTGAAAAAATGGTATCGCAACAACGACGACGCCACGCTCGAGAAGATTGAGAAATACTGCTTCCGCAACGCCGTCATCTACGAGTACTTCTACGACCGCTGGCTGCTGCTTTCCGACCTCGACGGCAAGCTGAAAGCCAACATCGGCGACCTCAAGAGCAACCTGCAGGAGCGCAAGGACTTCGAGAGCAGCGACAACGAGTTCTGCTACCTGCTGCACATCGAAGCGTTTGAGCCCGAGGGCAGCACACAGCCGTTCGAACTGGCCATGACCGAGATTGCCGAAATGCTCGGCAACTACCGCCAGGTGGAGCTCATCAGGCAGGTGAAGAAAGACCTTTACGAGCACGGCGTGGAAACAGGCCGCGTGAAACTGAAAAAAAACAAAGAAAATGAAGAATAGAAACCTCCTTCTGTGTCTCATGCTCGCCCTTGCCGGCACGGGCCTGCAGGCCCAGGACAACGTCATCGACGAAGTGGTGTGGGTGGTCGGCAACGAGGCCATCCTGAAGTCGGATGTAGAGAACATGCGGCGCGAAATGGTGGAGAGCGGCCAGCGCATCGACGGCGACCCCTATGCCGTCATCCCCGAGCTGCTGGCCATTCAGAAGCTCTACCTCCATCAGGCCCACATCGACAGCATCGACGTCAAGGTCACCGACGCCGACGTGCTGAACAACGTCGACAAGGAAATCAACCGCCGCATCAGCGCCATCGGCTCGCAGGAGAAACTGGAGCAGTACGCCAACAAGACCATCAAGCAGATGCGCGATGACCTCCGCGAACAGATGCGTACGCAGATGATCGTGCAGCTGACGCAGGAGTCCATCGTGGGCGACATCAAGCTGACGCCGGCCGAGGTGCGCCGCCGCTACGAGAAGATGAGCGAGGACGAGATTCCCTACGTCCCCACCGAGGTGGAAGTGCAGATCATCACCCAGCAACCCGAGATTCCCCAGGAAGAGATCGACTACGTGAAGCAGAAGCTGCGCGACATCACCGAGAAAATACAGAGCGGCGAGACCACCTTCGCCATCCAGGCGCTCATTAACTCACAGGACGGCAGCGCCATGAACGGCGGCGAGCTGCCCTTCTACGGCAAGGGCGAGATGGTGCCCGAGTTTGCTGCCGTGGCCCTCAACCTCACCGACCCCAACAAGATTTCCAAGATCGTGGAGACGGAGTTCGGCTACCACATCATCCAGCTCATCGAGAAACGCGGCGACCGCGTGAAGGTGCGCCACATCCTCATGAAGCCCGTCGTGCCCCAGGAGAACATCGACGCCACCCTGTTGCGCCTCGACAGCATCGCCGACGACATCCGCAACGGGAAGTTCACCTTCGACCAGGCCGCCTCGGCCCTCTCGTCGGACAAAGACACCCGCGCCAACTTCGGCATCATGTCCAACCCCAACACCGGCGGCTCGCGATTCGAGATGCAGGACCTGCCCCAGGAGGTGGCCAAGGCCGTCTTCCCGCTCAACGTGGGCGAAATCTCCAAGCCCTTCATCATGATCGACCCGAAGAACGGCAAGCAGGTCTGCGCCATCGCCAAGCTGAAGACTAAGGTCAACGGCCACAAGGCCACCGTGCAGGAGGACTTCCAGACACTCAAGAACATGATGGTGAACGAACTGAGCGAGGAGAAGCTGCAGAAATGGATTGTCGAGAAGCAGAAGACCACATACATCCGCATCAACGACAACTGGAAGAAAAAAGGCGAATTCAAATACCCCGGCTGGATTAAAGATTGAGACGTCGTATACATATAATAAGGTTTGTGGCATTGTCGGTTCTGACCATGCCCCTGCTTGTTCATGGGCAGGAAGCGCAGACGGACGGCACGCAGAAGAAGCGTGAGTTCGTCTATCTGCTCCATGCCAACGAGACACGCTACAACCAGCGCATCAATGCAGACGCGCAGATTCTCGTCGGCAACGTCGCCTTCCGCCACGACAGCCTCTATATGTACTGCGACAGCGCCCTCTTCTTCGAAGCCAGCAACTCGCTGAAGGCCTACGGACGGGTTCACATGGCGCAGGGCGACACGCTGTTCCTCGACGGCGAACAGCTCTTCTACGACGGCGACGCCATGCTCGCCGAGATACGCTACAACGTCCGCATGGAGGACCCCAGCATGGTGCTCACCACCGACAGCCTCAACTACGACCGCACACTCAACCTGGGCTACTACTTCGAGGGGGGCACCCTGCGCGACTCGCTCAACACGCTGACGTCCGACTGGGGCGAATACGACACAAAGACCAAGGACGCCCTCTTCAACTACAACGTCACCCTCACTAACGACAACTTCGTCCTCTCCTCCGACACGCTGGGCTACAACACCGGCACACGCATCGCCGTCATCACCGGTCCATCGGAGATTGACAACGGCAGCAACCACATCACCTCAACGCTGGGCTACTACCACACCAACGAAGACCAGGCTCAGCTGCTCAACCGCTCAGTACTCCACAACGACAACTACCGCATGGTGGGCGACAGCCTGTTCTACGACCACGCTTTAGGCTACGGCGAAGCGTTCCGCAACGTCATCATGGACGACTATAAGGAGAAGTGCCGCCTCACGGGCGAATATGCCTATTACAATGAGGTCGTGGACTCGGCCTACGCCACGGGAAAGGCCATCGCCATCGACTATTCGCAGGGCGACAGCCTGTTCATCCACGCCGACACGCTCTCGATGACCACGCACCTCATCCCCGTCCCGCCCGCGGCCCCGCAGCAACCGGCTACACCCAAAATGCCGGCCGCACCTCTCCTCCCGAACAGCACGGACACACCCGCCCCATCCGACACGACAGCGACAGTCCCCTCGGACACCCTCGCCCTCCCCACCATTCCAGAGATTCCGGAGATTCCGGAAATTCCGGAGATTCCGGAAATCCCGGATAATCCAGGAAGCCAGGCGCCGCCAGACTCGTCCCTCGCCGTTTTGCCGTTGCCGGCAGAAGATGCCATAGCCCTTCCGCAGGACACATCCACGGCCGATTCCATCTCCCTGCCCTTGGCCTCCGACACCATCCCCACGGAGCCGGCCGACTCCACCTACCGCATCATCAAAGGCTTTCACAAGGTCCGAATGTACCGCAGCGATGTGCAGGCCGTCTGCGACTCGTTGGTTTTCAGCACGCTCGACTCCTGCATCACCATGTACTACGACCCCATCATCTGGAACGGGGGGCAACAGGTGTTGGGCGAGAAAATCCTCATCTACCTCAACGACAGCACCATCGACTGGGTACACATCCAGAACCAAGCGCTGTTGGTTGAACAGCTCGACACCGCCCACTTCAACCAAATCAGCGGACGGGAGATAAAAGCCTATTTCAAGAATGGCGAAATCGACTATGCCGACGTCATTGGCAACGTCCTCGTGGCTTATTATTATCAAGAGGATGAAGGCCAGGAGCTCACAGGGCTGAACACGACACAGGCCAGCCACCTCACAGCCTACATGGTGGACAGGCAGATGGAGAAACTGCTCATCACCAACAAATCAAACGGGGTGTTCTACCCCATCCTGCAGATTCCCCCCGACAAAATGAAGCTGCCCACGTTCGGATGGTTCAGCAAGCTTCGTCCGCTGAGCCCCTTCGACATCCTCATCTGGCGAGGGAAAAATTCGGAAGACAAATTGAAAAAGACAAACCGCAGCCCCGTGCCGCTGCCCACATTGAAAGGAATACAGCCATGAGTTTCTTCAAGCAACGGGAGCCCAGGAGGTTCCAGCACAACTACATCTATTACGACGAGCGCAAGGAAAAACTCCGCAAGATAGAGGAGACAGCCAAACGCGAGCTGGGCTTGATGCCCGAGAAGGAGTTCAACCCCGAGGACATCCGCGGCAAGTTTGCCGAACAGACCACCCACCTCAAACGCTATCAGGAAGGGAAAGCGGAAGGGAAAGGACTGCGCCTGTCGCCTTTTGGCATCTTCATGATCATCATCGGCCTGGTGCTCATCTGGCGTTTCTTATTACAATAACCCTTTGGCTCCATTAGTCCCATTAGCCCCATTAGCCCCATACCCCCCCATGAGCGACCTCATCCATCTCCTACCCGACTCCGTGGCCAACCAGATTGCCGCCGGCGAGGTTATCCAACGCCCCGCCTCCGTGGTAAAGGAACTGGTTGAGAACGCTGTTGACGCCGGAGCTGCCACCATACATATTCTTATCACCGATGCGGGCAAGACGTGTATCCAAGTCATCGACGACGGTAAAGGGATGTCGGAAACCGATGCACGCATGGCCTTTGAGCGGCATGCGACTTCCAAGATCCTGCAGGCATCAGACCTTTTCCAACTGGGGACGTTCGGCTTCAGGGGTGAGGCCCTGCCTTCCATCGCAGCCGTCTCGCAGGTGGAGCTGCATACGCGCACCGAGGACAACGAGCTGGGCACCATACTCTATTTAGAGGCGTCGAAGGTGGTGAGGCAGGAAGTTGACATGTGCGCCAAAGGCTGTAACTTCATGGTCAAGAACCTGTTCTTCAACGTCCCGGCACGGCGGAAGTTCCTCAAATCCGACCAGACGGAGCTGAGCAACATCATCAGCGAAGTAGAACGCGTCGCCCTCGTCCATAACGAGATTGCTTTCACCCTCCATCACAACGGCACGGAGTTACTGAATCTGCCCTCGACAGGGCTGCGGCAGCGCATCATGCATGTTTTCGGGAAAAAAGCCAACCAGGATTTGCTGAGCATCGAAGTAGAGACCTCCATCGCCAACATTTCTGGTTTCGTCGGAAGCCCCGAAAGTGCCCGCAAGAAAGGCTCTCATCAGTTTTTCTTCGTCAACGGACGCTATATGCGACACCCCTATTTCCACAAAGCCGTCCAGGAGGCCTTTTCAAAGCTGATCCCCGAAAACGAGCAGGTTTCATACTTTATCTATTTTGTTGTTGACCCGTCAAAAATCGACGTCAACATCCACCCCACCAAAACCGAAATCAAGTTCGAGGACGAGCATGCCATCTGGCAGATTATCGTCGCCTCCATCCGTGAGGTGCTCGGACGCACAAACGCCGTTCCCTCCATCGACTTCGACACCACCGACAAGCCCGACATCCCTGCCCTGCCGCGAGAACGCAACGTGGCGCCCCCACGGCCCGAGATCCACTCAGACTACAACCCCTTCAGCAGCAACCGCGAGATTCCAGCCCGCAAGCCAGCCATCAACTGGGAAGAGCTCTATGGCATGACCTCAGGCAAAGGGCCATCGGAATGGAACACTCCTCCGGAAGAGGCATCTGCCCCCGTTTCAAAGCCGCCGGAAGAGGCTTCGACGCTGTTTAAGCATGAAACAGAGAGTCATGGGCAGACTTACGAATGCACGCAATTCAACGGACAGTATATAGCAACCCCCGCCGGCTCCGGCCTTATGCTCATCGAGCAGCATCGGGCACATGTCCGCATCCTTTACGACCGTTTCATGCGTCAGCTGCAAGGCAAGCACGGGGCATCGCAGGGGATGCTGTTCCCGGAAATGTTTCAGATTCCGCCCTCCGAAGCCATCCAGATGGATTTGCTTCTCAACGACTTTAGTCTTCTTGGCTTCGACATAAGCAACATGGGGGGAGGCTCGTTTTCCATCCAGGGCGTCCCTCCGGGCATCGAAGGGCTTGACCCCTGCAAGCTGGTGACAGAGATGCTGGCCTCAGCCATTGAGAAGAAGGACAACGTCCAGTCGGCCGTCCAGAGCAACATGGCCTTGACCATGGCCCGCTCAGCCGCTATCGTCGTGGGGCAGGTGCTTTCCCATGAAGAGATGGCTGCCGTTGTCGCCGAATTGCTGGCTTGCCCCATGCCCAACTTCACCCCTGACGGCAAACGAATCATCTGCATCATCGAGGAGCAGGAAATAGCCAAAATGTTTATGTAAAAAAGTCCTTTTTACACTCGTCACAGAAACGCCAAAAACTTCAGTTTCGTCATGGTTTTACAGAAAAAAGCACATTTTACCACTATTTTAATATATTTTAACAAACCAATAGAGCCGCGAAAGAAAAAAAGAACTAATTTTGCACCGATTTGTGAGAGAGTATTTTTACATGACCCTATTATAAGAAAAAACAATTTTATAAATAATATAAGTTTCATCATTAAAAACATTTGAAAATGAGAAAGAAATTAATTAGTGGGCTGCTTTTGGCAGTAACATTTGTTGCCACAAGCGCATTGGTCTCCTGCAAGGACTATGCGGAAGACTACTACTCTGAGCTGAAAGGCCAAAGTACTGAGGCTAATACCCAGATTACGGGTCTGAACACGACCTTGGCCAACCTGCAAACCGATTTGAACAATCTCCGTGCTGGTGGCGCCACCCAGGAAGCATTGGAGGACAGCATCGCTAATCTGAAGAAGAAGATGGAGACGCTGAATAACTGCAACTGCGCAGCTGACCGTCAGGCTCTCCACAATGACATCGCCAATCTGGAAGCCACAAAGGCAAACCTGGCCGACATGCTTGCTGCTGACGCTCTTCTCCAGACGGCCATCAACAACTTGGCCGCCGATTTGGCCAAATTGGCCACCAAGGAGCATAACGACTCCATCGACCTGGCCAAGGCTATCGACGCTGCCAACCAGGCTGCTTTGAACGCTGCCGCTCTGGCACAGCAGGCTAAGGAACTGGCTGAAGGTAAGGCTGACACCGCTGTTGTCAACGCTCTTGCTAAGGATGTGAAGGATCTTGAAGCCCGTGTCATCAGCCTTGAGAACAGAATGACTCAGGTCGAGAAGGACGCAGCCGAGGCCCTCGCTCTCGCCCAAAAAGGCTATGAACTTGCCAAACTCGACTCCATCGCAATTGCCGGTGCACTGGACCGCTTAACCGCTGCTGAGGCTGACATTGACGCTCTGCAGGCCGACATGGAGCAGGCTAAGAAGGACATCGCACAGAATGCCAAGGATCTCGCCGAGGCTAAGCAGAAGTACGACAATGCCCTCAAGGTTATCAACGAAGCTCTCGCCAGCCTCCAGCGCCAGATCAACGAGCTCTCCAATGGTGACTACCTGACTCTGAAAGAGGTCCAGGACTACCTGACTCCCATCGTCAATGGCCTCCAGGGTCAGATCGACGAGGTGAAGAACGATCTCGATGACCTGAAGAAGAAACTCAACAAGTACATTGAGGACGTCGCCGGCCAGATTAAGAACATCATCATCCAGGGCACCGACAGCCCCGTGTTCGGCTACTTCGCTCTGCCTGTTGGCATCCAGTCCAACATCCTCGCTGCCTACTATGGTGAGCCTCTTGCCACCAACGCCAACAGCGAAGTTGAGTTCCCGACTGACCGCTCCGCCCTGTATGTCTTCTCCGACGAAGTGATTTCCGCCAATGCCTTCAACGTCATCGGTGGCACAGGCGTCATCACCAAGAAGGCCTACACCTACATCATGGACGAGGAGGAAGGCAACGCCGGTACCCTCTACCTGACCATCAACCCCGCCGAGAAGAACTTCGCCGGCCAACAGCTGAAGATTGTCAACAGCCGCGACGTTGAGTCGGGCATCACGCTGTCTCCCATCGCCCGCAGCAACAAGGAGCTCACCTTCGGCGTAACCCGTCCCGAGCTCATTGAGAATGGTTTCTATGAGGCAAAGGCCACGCTCGATCCCACGAAGATCGACCAGGTGAAGCCCAGCTTCAGCATCGAGGACCTCAAGCCCATCGCCAAGGACATCCTCAACCGCAACATCGACCTCACGAACATCTACTTCACCGTCCAGGGTAAGCTCAAGGACGTCCTCACCCGCAACGGCATCAAGGCTGAGTGGGAAGACACGCTTGGCACACACAAGATCTACTCCGACTACTCCATCGCTGCTACGGCCATCCCGGCTCTCTCCTACAACTTCGCTGCTGGCATCAACGGCAAGAGCATTCCCACCATCACCCCGATTGGTGCTCTGAACGTCGACGTTGACCTCAACCTCTCCTACTCCAGCACAGGTATCATCACCAACCCGCTTAACGAGATTTATGTGATGATTGATACCGACAACGATGGTGTTAAGGAGAAATATACGGTTGAAGGCATTGACGCTCTGAACGACCTCGTCTCCCAGCTCAACAATGCTTATGCTGACCTCAACAGCGACGTCAACACGCTCATTAACCAGATTGAGTCTCAGGTTAACAACAACATGAACGACATTGAGAACGACCTCAACAGCCGCTTCATCGACCGCATCAACAGCGTCATCGGCAAGGTCAACAAGGTCATCAAGCGCATCAACGTTTATCTTGAGAACCCCAACCAGCTCCTGCAGCCGTTCCTGGCTTACGAGAGCAACGGCAGCTACCACCACATGAGTATGTCCGAGGCTATTCCTACCGAGTTCAAGTTTGGAACGGGCAACGCCATCGAGCTCTTCCCCACTTCCTACACGGCTGAAATTCTCGCTCCCGCCTTCCAGAAGTTCATCGCTGTGACCAACGTCATCGCTCCCGACTTCAGCGTCAGCGCTCAGAGTGGCGACGCCACCTGCCAGGCTCTGGCCGACTTTGCCAACAAGACCGAGAACTTCATGAACACGGTTATCCCCGGCAAGCAGACGGGCATCGTCTTCGCTCCGGATCCTGCTCACACCGAAGGTTACATCTACGAGATCACCTACGCCGCTGTTGACTACAATGGCTACAATGTTGCCAAGAAGTTCTATGTACGTGTTAAGTAATCTAATCTCACGAAACAGCATTAACGGATTATCAACGATTAAATAAATAATAAGGATTATGAAATTCAAGAAAGCTATATTGTACAGCGTGTTGGTGCTGGGTGCCGTGTCCGTATCCGCTCAGGAAATCGCTTATGATTTCACACCGCATTGGTATGTCCAGGGCCAGTTTGGTGGCCAGCATACGCTTGGTGAGGTCAGCTTCAAGAACCTCAACTCTCTCAACGCCCAGCTTGGAGTCGGCTACGAGTTCACTCCCGTTGTAGGCGCCCGCCTCTCCGTCAACGGATGGCAGAGCAAGGGTGGTACCACCGTGTTCAAAGTCAACCCCAACGACGAGGTTATGTGGAAGTGGAACTATGTTGCTCCCGCCGTTGACCTGACTGTCAACCTCAGCAACTGGTTTGGTGGTTACAAGTACGACCGCGTCTGCAGCTTCGGCGTCTTCGCTGGTCTGGGTGCTAACGTCGGCTTCAAGAACGACGATGCTCCCAACGCTCAGAACACGCTCGTCAACACCTACGGCTATGTCGATCCCATGAAGTATCTGTGGAATGGCACGAAGGCTCACCTCCTTGGTCGTTTCGGCTGCACCGCCGACTTCCGTCTGAGCGACGCTGTCAGCCTCGGCATCGAGCTGGCTGCCAACACCCTCAGCGACAAGTACAACTCGAAGCGCGCCGGTAACACCGACTGGTACTTCAACGCCCTCGCCGGTGTGAAGATCAACCTCGGTGGCACTTACACCACCCGCGTGATTGCCGTTCCCGCCCCTGTGACCAACGCCGCCGAGACCGTCGTCGAGAAGATCGTTGAGAAGCCCGTCGAGGTTGTGAAGGTTGTCCGCGAGCCCATCCGTCGCGACATTTTCTTCAAGATCAACAGCACGGTTATCTCCGAGGTCGAAGGTGTCAAGGTTCAGGACATCGCCGACTACCTGAAGAAGTATCCCGAATCGAAGGTTTCTGTCTCCGGTTATGCTGATGCCGGCACGGGTAACGACAAGATCAACGACCGTCTGGCTGCCCAGCGTGCCGAGAAGGTCATGAACGTCCTCGTCCAGCAGTACGGCATCTCTGTCGACCGCATCTCTTACGAAAGCCATGGCTCACGCGTCCAGCCGTTCCAGGAGAACAACAAGAACCGCGTCACCATCTGTATTGCTGAGTAAGACAAACAGAGCTCAAGCTAAAATAGTGTAACAATCCACATTCTGCCCTATTTCCTTACCCTTAGGGAATAGGGCAGAATATGTTATAATAAGTGTATGAAAAAAACTTTACTACTCACTTTATCATTAACTATCACCATCGCAGCCAGCGCCCAGTTGAATGGCGACGGCTTTTATCGCGTCCAGAACACCGTCACAGGCCGTTATGTGAAAGTGGCCGACAACCGCGGAAGCATCAACATGCAGGCTGCAACAGCCGACATGGGTGCCATCCGCACCATCAGGGACTTTGAGAACGTCGTTTCCGACCCGGGCACCGTGGTCTATATCCAGAAGGTGAGCAACGATGCCTCTCCCCGCTACGACCTGATGTCGCAGGCTACGGGCGTTCACAACATCATCGGCTACTATGCTCAGATCAAGGAGACGCGCAAGGGCGGCACCTACCAATGCTTTGCCACAGCCTATGGGCAGACAGCCTACATTGCCGACGAGTACTACCTCATCGGTGGACAGGAAGGTGCTTTTGAGCAAACCGGCGTCCTCGACCCGAAAGAGACGAAGACCCGAGAATGGTACATCAAGCCCATCAGCCAGGACGACGGCATGTACTTCGGTATCACGCCAGAATGGACCGACGGCACCACCTACTACTCCACCTTCTATGCCGACTTCCCCTTCACCTTCTATTCTGAAGGCATGAAGGCCTACTACATCAACGCCATCGACAGCGAATATGGCATCGTGGTCTGGCAGGAGGTGACGGGCGAAATCCCGGCCAGCATGCCGATCATCGTTGCCAGCTCCACCGGCAGTCCGGCCACCAACCGTCTGAACATCCACACCAGCAGCGCCAAGCCCGCTTCGGACAACCTGCTGAGGGGCGTCTATTTCGACATGGAGAAGGGTCCGCATGCTAACCGCACGGCCTACGACCCCAGCACCATGCGTGTGTTCGGCCAGCTTGCCGACGGCTCGCTGGGCTTCAAGAAATCCAGCCTCAGCTACATCCCTGCCAACAAGACATACCTCCCCGTACCGGCCAACGCACCGGACGAGCTGAAGATCATGACGAGCAAGGAGTACGACGACTTCCTTACCGCCATCGAGGAGAATAAGCGCGACACCATCACCATCCGTGTCAACGATGCCACAAAGGTCTATGGCGAGGAAAATCCCACGTTCACCTACACCCTCGAGAACGCTCCTGAAGGCGTGACCGCCGAGACGCTGCTTGCACAGCCCGTCCTAACCACCGAGGCTGGAAGGTACAGCGATGTAGGCACCTACACCATCAGCGCCTCCGGCGCAGCCATGGACAAGTGCGTGTTCATCTACATCGACGGCAAGCTCACCATCAAGAAAGCCAAGCAGACCATCACGAGCAACATGAGCTTCATTGAGGTCGAGATGGGCAAAGAGGCCACCTTCACAGCTTCCGCCAGCAGCAACCTGCCTCTCACGGCCACCGTGGGTAACAAGACGCTTGCCAGCATCAGCAAGGAGAACGACACGTTCACCGTCACAGGCCTGATGCCAGGCACGACAAACGTCAAGCTCACGCAGGCCGGCAGCGGAAACTACGAGGCAGCCGAGACCCTCGTCATAAACGTCAGCATCTTACCGCCAGACGGCATCCAGAACGCCATCGCCACCGACGACGCCGAAGTCTATGACCTGTTAGGTCGCAAGGTTTCCGACACCTCCAAGCTGAAGGGCATCTACATTGTCAACGGCCGCAAGACCATCTTCTAAGCATACAATCGAAACCTACTACAAAGAGGGCTGTTCCCGCCAGGGACTGCCCTCTTTCTGCATATAGAGGGGGTGAATGCAAGCGCAACAGGAAAGGCCTTCCCGCAGACAGAAAAGGCCTTTGCGCAGATAGAAAAGGCCTTTGCGCAGACAGGAAGGACCTTCTTGCATGACGAACAAACCTTTTCACATATCCCAAAACTACTTTTCAAAATGGGTTGACATTATTTTTCTACGTGATGCCAGACGGCTGACAACATACTTTTAGAAATGAGTTGTCAGCCGTCAGGATGTATTCACATAGCATTCAGCGATTAACGCTACGCTGACAGCGTTTAACGCTACGGCCACAACGTTTAACGCTACGTCCACAACGTTTAACGCTGCAATCATTATCCATTAATGTCAACCCATTTTGAAAAGTAGTTTTGCAGAAGACGCCTCACTCTGCATCTGCACATCAGCTTTTGAACAGGCAGCTGAACATGAAAACGCCCCCGCTATCCTCACGGACGGCGGGGGCTGGTGCACCTCTATTGTTCAACTTTTCGTAAGCATCGAGAAAGAACAATTCGTCTGCTTCGTCGTTGTTTAGAGGATGGTCTGCTCGACGACGCGACCGTCGTAGAGGTTGATGATGCGCGAGGCGTAGCCGGCGTCGCGCTGGCTGTGGGTGACCATGACGACGGTGGTGCCGTCCTTCCAGAGCTCGGTCAGCATGTTCATCACCTCCTTGCCGTTGGTGCTGTCGAGGTTACCCGTGGGTTCGTCGGCGAGGATGAGCTTGGGGTGCGAGATGAGCGCCCGCGCGATGGCGACGCGTTGCTGCTGACCGCCCGAGAGCTGGTTGGGGAAGTGCTTGGCGCGGTGGCTGATGCCCATGCGGGTCATCATCTCCTTGGCGCGCTCGTGGCGCTCGGCGGGGGCGACGCCCATGTACATCAGCGGCAGCTCGATGTTCTCTTGCACATTCAGTTCCTCAATGAGGTTAAAGCTCTGGAAGACGAAGCCGAGCAGGCCCTTGCGGATCTCCGTGCGCTGATCCTCGGTCATCGTCGAGACGTCCGTCCCGCCCAGCACGTAGGTGCCCTCGGTGGGGGTGTCGAGCAGGCCGAGGATGTTGAGCAGCGTCGATTTGCCGCAGCCCGACGGGCCCATGATGGCGACGAACTCGCCTTCGTTCACTTCGAGCGACACGTCGTGGAGCGCCCAGGTTTCTACTTCTTCCGTACGGAAGACTTTCTTCACACTTCTTGTTTCAAGTAATGACATAATAATTAAAAATTAAAAATTAAAAATGGGAAAAACGTTGTTTTTAATGAAGAATGAAATAATCTTTTAATGAAGAATAAAAAATGAAGAATAAATAGCTTTGCCGACGGGAACGCCTGCGGAAGGGGAATAGCAGATTACAAAACATTCTATTTTTCATTCTTCATTTTTCATTTTTCATTGTGCGAAACACATTATTTTTCATTGTGCTTCGCACATTATTCGCTTTTGATGACGTCGGCGGGGTTTTCGCGGGCGGTACGCCAGACGCGGCTGCCTACAAAGAGGGCGATGAGCAGGGCGGTGCCAACGAAGATGGCGACGAAGACCCAGAGGGAGAGCGGCGTGCGCTTGACGTACTGTTCCAGCCAGCCGTGCATGACGATGTAGCTGACGGAGAAGCCCACGAAGGCACCGACGGCGAGGATGAGGCCGTACTCGCGGACGAACATCCCGAGGATGTCGCGGAGCTTCGCGCCGTGAATCTTGCGCAGGGCAATCTCCTTGCGCCGCTGGCGGCAGGCAAGGGTGATGATGCTATAGACGCCGAAGACAGCCACGAGCACAGCCACGATGCTGACGATGGTCATCAGCAGGGCGAGGTTGTCCTCGCTGCGCATCAGCTCCGCCCATTCGTCCTCGTGCCAGACGACGTCGAAGATCAAGTCGGGGTGTTCGTCAAGCAATGCCGTCAGTTCCTTTTTCAGCTCGGCACGATGGGCAGGGTCGTAGTGCACGGCAATCTTGGAGTCCAGGAATGTCCAGGGAGCCAAACCGATGATATAAGGTTGGGCAGCCTGCGTAGGCGAGTCAAGGTAGAGGTCCTTGACGACAGCCTTCACGGTAAAATGGAGTGCCTCGGGGGGATTGTCCCCATAGATGAAATCCGTCGTGGAAATCTGCATCCCTACAGCCGACTCGACGCCCATCAGCTCGCGCGTCCGTTCCGTGATGGCCACTTCGCCGTCGAGCGGCCTTATCGGCAGCGAGCCTTCCACAACAGTCAGCCCGGACTCCGTCAGGTCGCTATTGAAGCTGATGAGCACCACGGGCATTCCTTCTTCCTTGATGCGGTCAAAGGACATGTCGTTTGCCGTCTCGCCATTCCGATGCGGCAGCATCTTCAAATCCTGCGTGCCGCCGAACTTGCCGCCGAACATTCCGCTGTACAGCCCGATGGCGTCTTCGCCTGCCCGCTTGACGCTGTGCACGTAGGGCAGCTTGCGGAGGCGGTCCATCAGTTCTGCATCTACCCCGAGCCTCTCATCGTTATAGAGCAGCTGTCCGAACATCTTTGGCACGTCGGGATGTTCGGGGTCGCGGGTGCCCGTCAGCTCGAAGTGCATGTGGCCTTTGATGTCGTAGCCCCAGTCGGTATTCTTCATGAAGTAAAGCTGCTTAAGCATGAACGCGGCGCAACAGACGAGGGTGAGGCTCATGGCGAGCTGCACGCCCGTGCAGACCTTCGTGAAGGTGTTGTTCCGTCGTCCTCCGCCGGGCATGAGGGAGCGGCGGATGGTGTTGCGACGCACCACCTCCACGCTCACGGTGGCGATGACGAGGCAGACGGCGGCGATAATAGCCATGAAGAGCAGGGCGCTACCCAGGATGTAGCCGCCCGCGAGGTCGATGCCGGCATACTGCGCAAAAACGTCCTTTACAACATACGTCATCACCAGGCCAAGCCCCAGCGCCATGATGAGCGTGAGCGACAGCTCCACGACGAACTGCTCGAGCAACATCCGCGGCTTAGCGCCATGCACCATGCGAAGCGCCATCTCACGCTGGCGCCCGCGGACGCGGATGAGGAACAGCACAAGGAAGTTGATGAACACGCAGGCCACCAGCAGCACGCTCACCAGCTGGAAGAAGCGCAGGTGCTCGAGGCTGAGGTTGTCCTTATGGAGTGCGACACTTTTCAGATAACGGTTGGCGCGATTGATAGGGATAAGCTTGATTTCTCCCTTGCGCAGCGTTTCGTTGTCGATGGCGTTCAGCTTGGCCTCAAAGTCGCGGGGGTCGATGCCCTTCTTCAGCCGGACGAACTGCGATACTCCATAATCCTGCCCTTCTTCAACCGTTTCCATCACGGGCATAAGGATTAACATGTCAAACGCCACGCAGGAATGGTGTAAGCCCTTGACAACGCCTTCCACAAGCCATCCGTCGAAATTCGCGTTAAACGGCTTGCCGACGGCACTCTCCACGCCGAAACGCTTGCGGGCATATTCGTCCGAAAGGAGGGTGCAGCCGAAATCCTTTTGTACGTCCGCATGAACCTCACCCTCAAGAAGGGGGATGGAAAACATGCTCATGAACTCCGTGTCGGCCTGTACGCAGCGTGCAGGCAGTTTGTAGCCGAACTTTTCGTTGTATGAGCTACCAAAATAACAGACGGTAACGGCCTCCACTTCGGGGTATTCGTGGCGAAGGGCGATGCTCAGCCCTGCATAGGTAATAGGCACGCGGTAGGAGCTGTTCATATCGCCCAATCCTTTATCCTGGACCATATAGATGCGGTCGGCACCCGGGTGGAAGTTGTCGAACGTATTCTCATACCTTATCCATACGCTGGAGAGGGCAAGGCAGACGAAGCCGACGGCGAGGCCGACGATGGAGATGACGCTCTGCGTCTTGTAGCGCTCGAGGCTGCGGATGGCAACCCTGATGTAATGAGCTAATAAATCTTTTTTCATTGTTCTTTTAGACTGTTTTCGTTTTTAGCTCTGCAAAGGTATAAGTAAAAAAATATGACTTGTGCAAGAAAAGTGCACTTTTTGTGATTTTCGGCGAAAATTGTTCAGAAATTGAACACTTTTTAAAAGCCAAATGGCCAAAGTCAAGAAATATCTTGAACTTTGGCATGGCGTAAAAGTGAAGAGCGCAGCTCAACACTTTTTTATTGCTGTCTCTGAAAAAACGGGAAAAAAGCAGTAGGGACGCCATCGCATGGCGTCCCTACTATATAGTACAATTGCCGCGAAAAAGGGTTATTTCGTGGGGATGGTGGCGTTTACGGTACGGAGCAGGGGGCTGCGGTAGATGTCGGCAGGCATGATGCCTTCGCCTTGGGGTAGGGCGATGCCGGCAAGGCGGCAGAGCTGCGTC
>JAILEU010000142.1 GCA_024697785.1 Bacteroidaceae bacterium
CAGATTCATGCCTTCGGTGAAGGAAACACACGCACTACGGCCGTATTTACTATTCAGTATCTTCGTTCACTAGGCTTCAATGTGGAGAACGACTTGTTCGCTAAACATTCTTGGTACTTCCGTAATGCACTTGTGAGGGCAAACTACAAAAATGCCATAAAGGGTATCGACTATAGTCCTGTTTTTCTGGAACGTTTTTTCCGTAATCTACTACTTGGAGAGCAGTGGGATCTGCGCAATCGTTATCTGCATATTAACCCGCCTGCAGAATGGAAAGAACAGCCAAACCTTGCAGTTCCTTCAAAACAACCGACAAGTACACCGACAAGTACCCCGACAAGTACCCCGACAAGTTTTATTCACACCAATAATAATATTATTAGATTAGTGAAGGCTTTGGGTGAAGAGCAACTCTCCGTCAAAGTGATGATGGAGAAGATTGGCTTGAAAGATAGGGAAAACTTCCTTGACTACTCTCTTAATCCTTCTATGAACGAGGGCTATATCCGTATGCTTTATCCGGATTCGCCCCGTCACCCTCGCCAGAAATACCTGCTGACGGTAAAAGGGTTGACTCTTTACAATAGCATTTGCTATGGAGACAGTTGATATATAGAAGGTTGATGGCTGAGGTCTGAAGGCTGATAGTATTACGGATTTACGGACTCACGAATATAAGGATTCACGGAAATAATGCCGGAATAAAAAAAAGAAAAATGGCGTGTAGCTATGGTGAGCTACACGCCATTTGATTGTGCCTTGTGATGTCTTTTATTAATGCGTCTTATTTGACTTCTTCGAAGTCGGCGTCTTGGATGTTTTCATCCTTTTTGTCGGAGGAGCCGGTAGATTGGCTGCCGGCATTCTGGCCGCCGGTGTACTGGCTGTAGTCGGCACCTCCCTGCGAGCCTTGCTGAGCCCCACTCTGGGCGTACATGTCGGCGCTGGCGGCTTGGAAAGCTGTCTCGAGCTCCTTCTGAGCGGCTTCGCAGGCTGCGATGTCCTGTGCCTTGTGGGCGTCCTTCAGCTTCTGCAGAGCAGCCTCGATAGGAGCCTTCTTGTCGGCAGGAATCTTATCGCCGAGTTCGCTGAGCTGCTGTTCGGTTGTAAAGATGACACTGTCAGCCTGATTCAACTTGTCCACACGCTCACGTTCCTTGGCGTCGGCAGCAGCGTTGGCCTGTGCCTCGGCTTTCATGCGCTCGATCTCCTCCTTGCTCAGACCCGAGCTGGCTTCGATACGGATGGTCTGCTCCTTGCCCGTGGCCTTGTCCTTAGCACTCACTTTGAGGATGCCGTTAGCATCGATGTCGAAAGTGACCTCAATCTGAGGCACGCCACGACGGGCGGGAGCAATGCCGGCAAGGTTGAATTGACCGATGCTCTTGTTCTGGGCTGCCATAGGACGCTCGCCCTGCAGCACGTGGATGGTGACCTCGGGCTGGTTGTCTTGAGCCGTCGAGAAGATCTGGCTCTTCTTGCACGGGATGGTGGTGTTTGCGTCGATGAGCTTGGTCATGACGCCGCCAAGCGTTTCGATACCCAACGTCAGCGGGGTGACATCGAGAAGGACGATGTCCTGTCCCATCTCCTGATTAAGGATAGCACCCTGGATGCTGGCACCTACGGCAACGACCTCATCAGGATTGACACCCTTCGAAGGCGTTTTGCCGAAGAAGTTCTCGACCAGCTGCTGGATGGCAGGAATACGGCTGGATCCTCCTACGAGAATCACTTCGTCGATATCGCTGTTGCTCAGCTTGGCATCGGCCATGGCCTTGCGGCAAGGCTCCAGGCAAGCCTGGATGAGGTTGTGGCAGAGGCCCTCGAACTTGGCGCGGGTGAGCGTCTTGACAAGGTGACGGGGCACACCGCCGACGGGCATGATATACGGCAGGTTGATTTCGGTGCTTGTAGAGCTTGAGAGTTCAATCTTTGCCTTCTCGGCCGCTTCCTTCAGACGTTGCAGGGCCATCGGGTCGGCTGTCAGGTCGGCGCCTTCGTCGTTCTTGAACTCCTGCACCAGCCAGTCGATGATGGCCTGGTCGAAGTCATCGCCACCGAGGTGGGTATCGCCGTTGGTGCTCAACACCTCAAACACGCCGCCGCCGAACTCCAGGATGGAGATATCGAACGTACCGCCGCCCAAGTCGAAGACGGCAATCTTCATGTCCTTGTTAGCCTTATCGACGCCGTAGGCCAGGGCAGCAGCCGTCGGTTCGTTGACGATACGACGCACGTTCAGTCCGGCAATCTGTCCGGCTTCCTTCGTGGCCTGACGCTGGCTGTCGCTGAAGTAGGCCGGCACGGTGATGACGGCATCCGTCACCTCCTGACCCAGATAGTCCTCGGCCGTCTTCTTCATCTTCTGCAGAATCATGGCGCTAATCTCCTGCGCCGTGTAGAGGTGCCCGTCGATATCGACGCGGGGCATGTTGTTGTCGCCACGGACGACAGGGTACGGCACGCGGGCAATCTCCTTCTGAACCTGATCCCAGTTCTCGCCCATGAAACGCTTGATGGAGAAGATGGTGCGCTTCGGGTTGGTGATAGCCTGACGCTTGGCAGGGTCGCCCACCTTGCGCTCGCCGCCATCGACGAACGCCACGATGGACGGCGTCGTACGCTTGCCTTCTGAGTTGGCAATCACGGTTGGTTCGTTACCTTCGAATACGGACACACACGAGTTGGTGGTTCCTAAGTCAATTCCAATAATTTTTCCCATAGTTGTATTTGTTTTAATTGTTAATAATCTTGTTCCGGTTGCCGACATTGGCGCGGCAATCCGCCCGTCAGAGAGCAAAGGCCGTGCCACAAGGCAACAGGGAGGGTATGACACATCTGTCTGCCACGAAAAATCTGCCAAACATCCCCCTTTTGTCAGTATTTCTGCCAAAACAAAGTTTTTCCGCTTTCTTTTGCAACTTTCAAGAAGAAGCCTTACCTTTGTCCACAAATTCACCAAATCTAAAATCCTATGGCAAAGAAAAGCGAAGAAGAGATAACCACGGGCGACAACCGCAGCGAGAAACTGAAGGCCCTTCAGGCCGCCATGTCGAAAATCGAGAAGGACTTCGGCAAGGGCTCCATCATGAAGATGGGCGACGAGAAAATCGATGACGTAGATGTCATCCCCACCGGCTCCATCGCCCTAAACCACGCCCTCGGCGTAGGCGGCTACCCGAAGGGACGCATCATCGAAATCTACGGTCCCGAGTCGTCCGGCAAGACCACGCTGGCCATCCACGCCATCGCTGAGACCCAGAAGCAGGGGGGCATCGCCGCCTTCATTGATGCCGAGCACGCCTTCGACCGCTTCTATGCCGCCAACCTCGGTGTCGATACCGACGAGCTGCTCATCTCACAGCCCGACAACGGCGAGCAAGCCCTCGACATCGCCGATCAGCTCATCCGTTCCAGTGCCATTGATATCATTGTCATCGACTCCGTCGCCGCCCTCACCCCGAAAGCCGAGATAGAGGGAGACATGGGCGACAACAAAGTAGGACTTCAGGCACGGCTCATGTCGCAGGCCATGCGCAAGCTCACCAGCACCATCAGCAAGACTAAGACCACCTGCATCTTCATCAACCAGCTGCGCGAGAAGATAGGCGTCATGTTCGGCAACCCCGAGACCACCACCGGCGGCAACGCCCTCAAGTTCTACTCCAGCGTCCGCCTCGACATCCGCAAGGTCACCTCCATCAAGGACGGCGACAACGTCATCGGCAGCCAGGTGCGCGTCAAGGTCGTCAAGAACAAGGTCGCCCCACCCTTCCGCCGCGCAGAGTTCGACATTATGTTCGGCACGGGCATCAGCCGCTCGGGCGAAATCGTCGATTTAGGCACCGAGTTCGGCGTCATCAAGAAGAGCGGCAGCTGGTTCAGCTATGGCGACACACGCCTCGCTCAGGGTCGCGATGCCTGCAAGAAGGTCATTGAAGACAACCCCGAACTTGCCGACGAACTCGAAGCACTCATCGCCGAAGCCCTCAAGGCCAACTGACCTTATTATTTTTAAACGGCAGCGCATGATGGGTAGTCGCCCAAACTGTGTTGTCTGTTCCTGCTCCATGCTATGGACAGCAGGAGCAGTTTCTTGCACCACCGGGTTCCCCTCCCGTGGCAGGGACAAGGCAGATGCCTCTGCCCACGCCGCCCTCGTCCATGCCGAATTCCTCATGGTGATGGCATACTTTACGCAAGACAGCGCCTATTCCTACCACTGCGTCACAACAGTATGAAGACCCTGCTTTCCGATGAGTGGCATTTCATCGTCTTCGGCAAAAAGAAGCCTTGATCCTCTCTCTTCTTGCATGAAACCTCGTCTTTCGAGCACCCGTTCAGGCGAATTTGCAATCCGCCTGCAATGAGAAGGAGATTTGCAATCCCCAGCCAAAGGACTGAGCTAATGGTGAGGGATTGCAAATCCTTCTATTCAAAGCAGCTGAATTACAAATCCGCCCAATCGAGGGAACAGGACGCCCCATACACTCCGCCCGACAAAAAGAACTAGCCGTCCACATATGTACCGAGAGGAAAAACTGAAATAAAAAAGCAGCAGGGCTTCGGTCTTTCGACTGAAACCCTGCTCTCATGAAAAACGGCGGCTACCTACTCTCCCACTTACGCAGTACCATCGGCGTGATCGGGCTTAACTGCTCTGTTCGGAATGGGAAGAGGTGGAACCCCGATGCCAT
>JAILEU010000151.1 GCA_024697785.1 Bacteroidaceae bacterium
ACGCCCTCGGGACGATGAGCGGCAAGGAGGCGGGCTGTGTAGGGCATGGCGAGGCCGCGACGGCGGACATAGTGACGGTAGGCAAGCTCCCAGACGGGACGTATCTGCCCGCGGGCCTTGGCGCTGATGACGGGCCAGTCGTTATAGAGCCCCGTGCGGTCGGTCCACTGGAAGAAGGGGACGTCCTCGCCCAGATTGTAGCGGGCCGTGTATTCGTAGCCTTGGAGCAAACGGTTGCCGTGGGCACTATAGAGGTCGTCGCCCTGATGCCAGGCCATCTCGCAGATTTCGGCGAGACAGCCGAGGCCGAGCTGGCAATGTGCCTGGTCGCGCCCGCTCTCCTGCAGCTGGCCGTTAGGGGCGACGTAATGGACGAGGGCGCCGTTGTCGTCGGCATGGAGGAAGAAATCGACAGCCTGGTTGTAGAGCTCGCGGTCGTCGAGGAAGATGGCGGCAGCCATGAGCGACTTGTTGACCGCCGCGCCCCAGTTGCCGTTGCTATAAGGGGGGCGGGACTGGAACTCGCTGAGTACGGGCAGCACGGCACGGCGCAGCATGGCGGTGTAGGCGCGGGTGTCGTCGGCAGTCCAGCAGGGGGCGCAGCTGCGGAGCACCTCGGCGGCGTTGGTCAGCATGAAGGCCTGCAGACCGGCGCAGAGGGGGCCGTCGTGGCCGTGGATGCCCAGCAGCGTGTCGGCATAGGCACGGACTATCTGGCGCGACTTGTCGAAATGGCGGGCATCGCCTGTGGCGACACCCATCAGGGCATTGTGCCAGGCGGCACGACAGTCGGCCTCGCAGGGGCCTTTGGTCCAGCCCCACTCATCATCGCGGCCGATGTGGGGATAGGGGCCACGCAGGGCATAGTCAGACGAGGCGGTGGACTGGGCTTTGAGCTGCTCGAAGGCCGAGAGCCGGACGGTGTCGGTTGTCCGGGCTATGGCTGCCAACGATGCGAGGTCGGCTTTGTCGAACACCAAGCCGGGATGGGAGAAGGGGTTAGAATTTGGGTTAGGGGTTAGGGGTGAGGGGTTAGAGTTTGGGTTAGGGGTTAGGGGTGAGGGGTTAGGGTTGGGGTTCTGGAGGACGCCGTTGATGCGGATGTTCTGGAAGTGGAGGTCGGTGACGCGGTGGGTGTCGTCGTAGTTGCGTATGACGTCGGGGCTTAGGTGGCTGTCGTCACCGGTGAAGGCGATATCGGTGAACCATACGTCGGAGATGCTGCCGCCGGGGGCACGGTTGTACTTGGCGCTATAGACGACCTGGATGTTGAAGAGGGCGCCTCGCTCGACATACTCCACACGGATGTCGCGGAAGCGGATGTCGCGAACAACGTTCTTGTCGCCACAGCGTATGGAGAACACCCCGTCGCCGTCTTCGTTTAGTATGTCACAATCCGACACGCGTACTTTTGACAGCACCTCGCCTTTTTTGCTGCGGTCATCGCCGTGCACACCAATGCTGAAAGGATGTGCGACGTCGGCCCAGAGGGTGGCGCGGGTGATGCGAATGTTTTTCGTGCCACCCCAGAACCACCACCGATGGTTGTAGAGGGCGATGCAGTCGTCGGAGTTGCGGAGGAAGACGTTGTCGATGGTGACATCGCGGCAGCACATGAGGTCGAAGCCGTCGCTCCAGCCGTGACGTGAGAAGGACTTGATGTTGCGGAGGGTGACGCCGCGCGACTGTCCGCCGAAGACGGTATAGTGGCGGGGGTTGACGACGGTGATGCCATCGACGAGAACGTTACGGGAGTAGGTTATCTCGATGCCGCGCTGGGGATGGAGGAGCATGCCGCGCCCGACGATGCGGACGTTCTTGGCACGACTCACGACGAGCTTGCCGAGCACCACGGCACCGGGGGCGAGATAGACGGTGCAGTTGGAGGGTATCTTGACCTCGCCGGTCTCCTCGCCCATCACCATGTCCTTGACCTTATGGACGCCCGGGCCGAAGTAGATGAGACGGGGATGGCGGATGAAGACGTCGTGGTTGTTGCCTTCGCCGCTGTCCCAGTTGATGCAGCGGGGTTCGCTGCCGGTGTAGGTCTCGGCGAGGGGGGCGTCGGCGAAGAGATGGAGGTTGTGCTTGCGGTCGCCGTTAAGCTCGACGCTCAGGTAGGCTGGTTCGGCGAGGGTGAAGACAACGGTGCTGTCGTTGACGATGTCGGGGGTGATGTGCTTTGAGAGTGGACGGACGATGGCTTCGGTGACGCGCTCGCCCTGGGCCAGACGGCGGCTGACGACGCGCACCCTCGTGGGGCGGCCCATGTCGAACAGGGCGAAGCTGGCCTGCTGTACCTTGTGCATATCGACGTCGCAGCGATAGGTGACGAGGTCGGTCCACGCCTCAGCGTCGGCGGGGGTGATGGAGACACGGTAGTCGTTCATCGTCTCCTGCGCCGCAAGCGACAGGGATACGATGAGAAAAAGGAGAGAAGAGAGAGTACGACGCATAGAAAAAATAGATTTTTTAGTTAAAAATAAAAATTAAGAGTTAAGAAAAATTGAACAGCACACGGTATTCTTTATCACTACGAATTACACTAATTATACGAATTCTTGGAGCAACGAGAGCAAAGGAGCTTGCTCATTTTGCCAAGTCGCG
This sequence comes from Bacteroidaceae bacterium, assembly GCA_024697785.1. Taxonomy (GTDB): domain Bacteria; phylum Bacteroidota; class Bacteroidia; order Bacteroidales; family Bacteroidaceae; genus UBA1189. The sequence continues at coordinate 2,608 of JAILEU010000151.1, forward strand.
ACAAGAATAAACAAAGCTAATTATTTTGAACACAAATTATCACAAATTATCACAAATTTTTGGCGAACACGGATCTCACGGATTGAACGGATGAATCTTCGCTTCGCGGTTTTTGGGAGTGTCTCTTCGAGACAGAAATCATTCAATATTTAATTCAAAATTTCACAAAATTTGGCATCAAACGTTCGGCGTGCGAAGCCATCGCCGCAAGGAAATAATTAGTATAATTCGTGTAATTCGTAGTGAAAAAAGTATGCTGTACGCAAGACATTTTTTCTTAACTCTTAATTCTTACCTCTTAACTAATTCAAGTTCTTACTTCTTGAACAGTTTGGGCACGAACTCACGGAGGCTGCGGCGCCAGGTGAGCCATTCGTGGTCGAGACCGGTTGCCTCGTAGTACTGGGCGGGAATGCCTTGGGCGTTCAGGGCTTCGACGGTGCTGCGGGCGTTGATCATCGCATCGAGACCCTGCGTGCCGCAGGTCATGAAGAGCAGGCGGATTTTCTTGTTGAACTCGTCGGGACGGGTGAAGATGCCGTCGTAGGCGGTACGGATGTCGAGGCCGAAGATGGCTCCGCTGAAGGTGCCCATCCAGGCGAACTTGTCGAGGTTGTTCAGTACGACGTCGAAGGTCTGGTGTCCGCCCCACGAGAGTCCGGCCATGGCACGGTGGTCGCGGTCGGCAAGGGTGCGGAAGTGGGTGTCGATGTAGGGGATGAGGTCGTCAATCATCACCTTGTAGAACGAGTTGCCATATTCGCTGCGTCCCTGGCGGTTGTCGCCGCCTCCGAAGGGAGCCTTGATGTCGCCGCTCTCCATGACCACGATCATCGGCACGGCCTCGCCACGCGCAATGAGGTTGTCCATGATGTGCTGCATACGTCCCTGACGGCTCCAGCCGGTCTCGTCCTCGCCCATGCCGTGCTGGAGGTAGAGGACGGGATAGCGCTTCCGGCCCTTCTCGTAGGCAGCGGGGGTATAGACCATGGCATGGCGCCACTCGTCGGTGCTGTGGGCATAGTAGTAGATGCTGCGCACCTGTCCGGCGGGTACGCCCTGCTGGGGACGGTAGTAGTCGCCCTCGTCGCCCTCGGGAATCTCGATGCCGCCTGCCTGGCGGTTGCAGCCGAAGAAAGTCTCGGTGGAGGGGTCAACGAAACGGACGCCGTCGATCTCCATGAAATAATAGTGGAAGCCGGGCACGAGGGGGTCGGTGACGGCCATGAAGCCGCCCTTGCCGTCGGGCAGCATATCGTATTTCTTGTTGCAGACATCCACGATGACCTTGCGGGCTTCGGGTGCCTGGATGCGGAAGTAGGCCCTGTGCTGGCTGTCGACCTTCGGGAAGTCGTTGCCGGGCACGGTGGTCTCGGCCAGGACGGCGTCGGCAGGCACCTCGACGGTCTTGGGCAGCTCGATGCGGGGGCGCTTGGGCTCGTAGCCGAGGAAGCGGGCGACGGCCTCGCCGTAGCGGCAACCTAGCTCGCGATAGCCGGCGGCGTCGAAGTGGAGACGGTCGGGGCCATTGGTGCAGTCGTCGGACGAGATGACCTGCGAGGTGTGGAGCGTCTGGGGGAGCTCGTCGATCTGTTTCTTACAACCTATGCAGACACCCTGTCCGCCAGCCTGGACGATGTTTCCGGCATAGAGGTTCACCTCCTCGGGCTTCAGGTTGAGGTCGCTGCAGAGGGCGTCATAGACGGTCTGCACCTTCGCTGCCCACTCGGGGTCGCCGGTGTTCGACTCGCCCTGGTGCATCAGTATGCCCTTGATGACGCCGTCCTGCTGGGCTTTCCGTGCCAGGGTGACGAGGCGTCCGTAGGGGTCGTTGCCGTAGGCTTCGAGCATGCCCTTCATCCAGCCGGGTGCCTCGTTCGCCACGTAGTCGGCTATCTTGTCCTTCATGAAGCCTTCAATCTTGATGCCGCCGATGGCTACGTGGATGACGCCGACCTTGATATGCTCGGGCAGCGAGGCGACCAGCGTCCGCCCAAACCAGTCGGCGGGCGTCAGACCGGTGCCGGGACGGCAGAGCGGCGGCACAGCCTCGCACCACTCGCCCATACGGCGCCCGCGCTCGGCATCGTCGACGGCGGGCATCAGCAGGAAACGCGGACCAGGACTACGGAGGTCCTGCGCCTCGGGCTTGGCGGCGCCCTCCATGTTCGACTGTCCAAAACACAAGAAGATGTAGAAGTTGGGGTCAACTTCGGCACGCATCTGCACGAGACACATGACCATGAACAACAAAGACAGAATACGTTTCATAAAAACAAGATTTTTAACTACGAATTTTACGAATTTTACGAATTATTTCCTTGCGGCGATGGCTTCGCACGCCGAATTAGGACGTGTTCGTTAAACATTAAACGTTAAACCCAAAATTATCAATTATCAATCATAAATTATCAATTTTCAATTATTCAAGTTTCGGAAGTAAAAAAAACGAGCCCAGAAAGCGATGAGCGCCCTGAAAGGGCAGAAAGCCACCAGCCCAGGGCAGCGCCCTGGGTATCTCGGTCACACATCATTCCGCGCCCTGAAAGGGCAAAAGCATTCCATTCAGAGGGGAACTTAAAA
>JAILEU010000078.1 GCA_024697785.1 Bacteroidaceae bacterium
TAAGCATAAACTTCCTAACCTCCAAGCGAAACGCCAAAAACTTGCATTCAGCGGAGGACACGACGAACGGTCGTGGTGCCGTCGGCATGGGTTTCCTCGACAAGGATGACGCCGCGCGTAGTGGCCGTGGCGGGTCGTCCGTCGGCGGTAAACTCACGAATGGCCTCTCCCATCCTCTCCTGAAGGAGAGGTGACTGGATGGCGGTGTGAATCAGGTTCACCGCGACGGTAGGGCTGACGGCTTCAGCACCTGAGAGCGTCGTTACCTTCAGCCGGAAGGTGGCGGAGCCGACGGGCAGCGAAGAGACATCGGCCGACACCGTGAGCGACGTCTGGTCGAAGGCGGCACGGCTTGGCTCGGCATAGACCGTCTGCCAACGGCCATCCTCGGCGAGGCGTTCTATGGCGAACGTGGCCGTCATGTCGCCATTGGGATTGTCGGTGACGAAGGTCGCCACGCCGTCCTGACTGGCTTTGGCTGACGTAATCTTAACCTCCTTCAGGCTGGGACGCCACCACACGGGGATGAACTGCTGCTCGGCCTTATAGGCATGCGACGAGGGATAGTCGCGATAGAGAAATCCCGCGGGTGTTGGCCAGCCGTCGGCATAAAGCATGGCGTTGAACCAGAGGTCGTCCTGATAAGGCACATAGCGCTCGACATAATCGAGCTCTTCCATCAGGTCGAAGATCTGCTGGTAGCGCTTGGCTGCCGTAGCCACATCGGAGTAGCCGGGCTTGTCCCACGAGGCACCGGGCTCGAGCTCAGTAATCCAGATGGGGCGTCCGGTGGCCTTGTGGATGGACTCCAGGCGGCTGCGCCACGTGCCGATGTCCTCTTTCCAATAGGAATGAGTGACGACGAAGTCGCAGCGGTATGCGTAGTTGTTGCAGTAGGTGATGTAGTTCGTCAGGTAGCTGGCGTCGGTGGGAGCAGGCGAGCCGATGCGCAGTCCGCTCTCGAAGAACGAGGTGTGGAGCTTGTTGAAGGCGTTCCACTCGTTGATGGCGCCACCACAGGAACAGCGGTCGGAGGTGTGCTGCTCGCTGTGCTCGGGTTCGTTGAGGCCGAGCACACAGGTGACGTTGTCCTTACGGTTTATCTCGCCCCACGAGGGCCAGTAGAGATGGGTTTTCTCGGGCACATACTCCTGGTCAACGGTAGTGTTATACCCTGCGCTCCAGCTGTAGTACCAGTTGGCACGGACAGTAGAGGCCTTGCCGACGCCGCCTGTGCTGCCCCACCCTTTCTTGGAAACCCAGTTCCACTTGCGGACATAGACCGAGGATATGCGGCGGTCGAGGGCTTCGGGGAGCGCATCGACGCGGATGTCGTCGTGGTCGGCTACATAAACGCGGCTATAGCCGCTGCCGTCGGCATTGGTGGCAAGGGTGACCATATAGCCCCGTTTGAGGACGAACGAGCGCAGGGTGTTGGCCACCGCTCCAAGCGTGTTGTTGCAACCTAGACCGAGCACGGTTTCCTCGCCTGCATAGCCGGCCTCGCTGTAGCCGCGGAAGGGCTGGTAGTCATCCGTCTGGGGAATGACGACAGCGCCGTCGAGATAGATGGCAACACGAAGGTTGCTGCCGCTGACGCCTTTCTTGGCGTTGACATAGACGCTGGGTACCAGGTGGCTAATGGCCTCGGAGGGCATCCAATGGGGCGTAAGCAGCCATGCCTCTTCATGAACAAGATTCAGCGTTGAGCCGACAAGGAGCGTATCAACAGAGGGCACCCAGACATCAACGGGGGTGGTGAAGTGCAGAATGGTGTTCTGCATGCAGAGCACGCCCCGCACAGTCTTGCCGTGCGCATCAACAGCATACGCGTCAGGTGCCAGCGCTTCGCGCTCGCTGACAAGCTCGACGCTATATTTCTCCACACGGTTGCTGCCCACGAGGGTAATCTCGGACTGCTCACCAGCCTCGGTCAGGCGGGGAAGGAAGCGTACGGCGTGGGACGCATGCTGCGCGCCATCACGCCAGACAACGGCCTCGGAGCCGCTGACGGCAATACGCCAGTCGTGTGGCACGGTGTCATCCCCGCGCAGGGGGACAAGCGCGCCCTGCATCGAGGTGTTGCGAAGCAGCACCCAGAGCGTATCGCCGGCCGAGGCAAACTTCACCTTGTTCAGCGCCACGGTATAGGCGTCACGCAACGCTCCGTCGGTCTCGGTGAATAGGATACGGCTGCTGCCTGCAGGAAGATGATCATCGGGAATGTCGATGTTGTCGCCCAGACACGTCAGGCGGAAGTTATCGACCTGAAACCATCCCGCCGTGGTACCGCTTCCTGTGGACGATGCGCCGACAACGACAGTAGTGCCGTCGTAGAGCACGTCGAAATCGGTGCTGAGCGTGTTCCAGCCATCGGCCGTCTCCCAAGGCGAAGCGCAGCGGGTGATTGTCTCGGCAGAGCGATGGGTGGCGCCATGCACGGTGGCATAGACTCCCTGGTCGGTAACATCGTCGAGGGTATTGATGCGCAGGTCGGCAGAGAGGCGGTAGTTGCCTGCAGGGAGGGTGATGGACTGATGGAGGTTGACGGAAGTGATTTTCTGAGCCCAGAGGTTGTAAATCTTGGAACCGTCGGACGGCGCGGCAGAGGTCACCTTGAAGTCCTCCCATCCGCTCACCGACTTGGTCAGCGTCCACGAGCCCGTGCCACTCTCGAAACTGGGATTGGCGATACGGTCTGTGGCATCGGTCTGACTAAACGCAGAAACTGCTGGCAGCCAAAAGGCTGCCAGCAGGATGAGTCCATGTCGCAAGGCTCTCATGGAAGCTTGTTCGATTCAAACGGGTTCGCAAAGGGGTTGCCCTCAAAGGGATTCCCGCCAAAGCCACGGAAGGGGTTGGCAAACACTTTGCTGTTGTCGGCAGCCGAGTTACTCATGCTGAGCATGACGGACTGCATCTCGCGTAGTTCGATAGACTCGATGGTTGGCTTTTCGTATGTTTTCATATTCTGTTTCTCCTTATTATATTGGTTTAACGTATAATGTTCAAGGTTTAATGTAATGGTTTATTTTTTGCTCCGCAAAAGGTTTATTTTTTTTACAAAAAAGGTTTAATGATTATGCGTGGCAAAATCGGTTTATAAACCTCGGCAAAGCCGAACTAAACCTTGCCAAAGGCAAAATAAACCTCCGGCGCAGCCGGAAATAAACCCATAAACCATTTTTAATTCTTAATCACCTTCTTGCCGTTCACCACATAGATGCCCTTGGCCGGAGCATCGACGCGACGACCCTGCAGGTCGTAGATGACAGCGTCGGCCTCGATGTTCTCCACATTAGCAATGTTCGTCGTACCGCCGATGCGGAGGACGGGAGCCTCTCCAGCAGCGGGAGCCGTCAGGTAGCAACGGCCTGCACCTACGGTAGGCTTCACGTCAGCCACAAGGTAGAAGGCCACGCTATTACCGTGCTTCTGGAGAACATATGTGCCGACGGGAGCCTCCGTGTCGGCATATACACCAGTAAGGAGACCGTTGGTGTAAGTAGCTTCGAGGGCTTCGTTGACACCTTCGACCGTTGTGTTAACACCGCTCTCGCTGTAAAGGAGGACAGGGGTGTTGGCGGGTATGGTGGTTTCGACAGCTTCAAGTTTCAGTTCGTTCTCATCCGTCACACCCATCACCTTTGATGCGGTAACGCCTGCGGGAACTGCTACATCGAACGGAGCGACAAACGTAGCGTATTTGTTGTCGGCTATCGTGATGTCGACAGATTCGGGAGTGGCCTTCACGAGAGATACAGCAGATATCCATGTATTTCCATTGTTTGCAAGAGTCAGCACATAGTTGCCTGCAGCACCAGTCTTAAGGCCGACAACACCTTTCTTCCATTCAGTCTTGGAGGGATTTCCCTGAAGTACCTTACCCGACACGCCTTCCTCGCCATTGAGGATGGAGACCGTTATGCCATTGTTGGAATTGTCCTCATGGCTACGATAGACGAGAGTAAGCTTATAGTAGGTATTGGCTGCGAGCGGCATGGCGTAAGCGCCCGTTTCGCCATACTTGAGTGAGCCTGGCTGGTTGTAGTAGGCCGTGGCATAGTCACCCTCAAGGCCGGATTGCATCTGCCCCCAAGCGTTAGTACGTGCCCAACCATCGGGATAGTTCGCGCCTTCGGTAACTTTGGCGAACATACCATTATAGATAGCATCGACATCGGCGGTATTAGCCGTCCAAACAGCTGAGGTGAGGGCGGCAGTAGCAGCCTTCACAGATTTCTGGGTGTTGGTGTCGAGCGTGGGGTCAATGGCCTTGGCCGCAGCAAGCGTCGCAAGAGCTTCGACATTGTTATACGGAGCATATTCACCTGCGCCAAAGCCAAGTGTATTGCCCTCAGCGGCCTGAATGGCGCTGGCAAGGGCTGCATAGTCCTCAGAGGTAGCCATCGGAACGACAATCTCTTCGAGCTGTACCAGACGGAAGGCAGAAATGGAGAACCACTCATGGATGGTTTCGGTGGTAGCCTTAACCATAATTTCCACATTCTCCCCTTCGGTCTCGAACTCAACGGAAGCATCGCCCCAGCCACGATCGAAGACATTACCCGTGCTGCCCACATGTGGGAGGGAAACAGAAGCTTCGCCTACGGAGAGAGTAAACGTGACGTTCGTCGCAGCACGAGCTTTAGCCGTCAGCAAATACTTGCCTGCAGGGATTGCAATAGTCTGTTTCATTGTGGTGGTCCAAGCGTTTGCACTCCAGTTGCCACCATCGAAATATGAGTGGGTATTCGTGCCGTCGGCATCCGTCCAGGGCTCGTTGCTGGCGGGATTGTTTTTGTTACCTTCCCATGTCCAACCATCGTTGTTGGTGGGATCGGTTGCATTGGTAATGACAGCGGTCTTGTCAACAGCCTTTGCAACAGCCTCGGCTGCGGCATGGCTTTCGTAATAGACACGGACAGCTGTCATCGTGGCAGCGGCTTTGCTGACGGCATCGGCAGCAGAGGTGGCAGTTCCGGAGGCAGCAGGTTTCTTGGTTTGGTCTGCATATTTCAGGGTTCCGGCAGCCTCGACATACCCATTAGCGTCGGCAAGGGCGTCGTAGCTCGGTTTGGCATCGGTGAACGTCCTACGGGCATCGTTCAATGCTGCGGTGGCAGCATCGTAGCCGTCGGCTGTTGTCGGCTCGGCCTTGGCAACCTCTGCTTCAAGGGCTGTCTTCTCTTCGCCAACCACATTCTTATAATCGTCACTGGCAAGAGCCTCATTCGCTGCAGCAAGGGCGGCATCCCAGTCTCCCTTGTGGGCAGCAGTAACATAAGCCTCATAATCGCCGCCATAGACCAGGGAGGCGCCGTCAATGGCCACCCAGTTAGATGCCAAGTTGTTGTATTCAAAGGCTACGGTCACATTGCCGTCAGCAGCGAGGTTATAGACCACCTTGTACTCCTTCCAAGAGCCGCTGACGGGTTCGGAAGCATCGTTTACCTTCAGCGTTGCACCACCTGTTTCAGTCTTGTTTGTATGCACAGTAGCTGTAAAGATGTAGGCTCCGGCGGGATAATTCTTGATGGTCTGAGCGGCTGATCCAGTACCGGTGAGCGGGTTCTGATCCCATTTCTCCACGTAGCGGGTGGAACGCTCGCCGTTTTTCTGATAGCCCATGTTTGTCAACGTCCAGCCTTGATCGGCCGTATCGAAACTGCCGTTCACAAGCAAATCTTCCGAGGGGTTGGCATAGGAACATCCAGCCAGCTTCTCCTTGTTGGCAGCCAGCTCCTTGGCGTTACGTGCAGCCTCCTTGGCGGCTTCATACGCTTCAGCATCCAATGCGCCATCGAAAAGCTGTATGCCTGAGAGGAACAGATGAGGCATTTTTCCACTACCTTGATCGGTTGATTTATACCCTAAGGATATTTTTCCCTTGGTTTCGGCATCAAGTGTAAAGGAGATGAATTCGTACTTCCAGGTGTTTACGCCATACTGTGTTGTTGTAGCGAGATGCTCCGTTCCACCGTCCTCGATAAAACCGATGAGGTTCTTGGCGAAGGCTTCGGTTCCACCAACTGAATTATAGACACCCAGGACGAGCGTATAGGTGCCAGCGGGGAGGGTAACACTCTGTGTGTACTGGGCAAGTCCGGTCCAGACACCGACCAAGCCGAGGATGTTTCCTGTAGCATCGCCGTCGGAGTTGGTGGCAGGTGCCGTGTAACCAGGACCGCCAATCCATACCCCTGAACCAAAGGCCACAAGGCCTCCGGCACGGGCATCGCCATTCTCTACGATATCCCAGCCATCCACAGCTACGAGCTGGCTGAACTCCGTTCCATTGGATTGTGTGTCTTTTGCATAGGTGCAGACACCAACGGTGATGGGCGTGCCCTGCGAGAAGTCCGCATTGGTGAGGTACGTGCTGGTCACGTCGGTCTGTGCCGAGACGTTCAGCGAGAAGAGTCCGCCTAGGAACGCTCCTCCAAGTAGAAATAGTAATTTCTTTTTCATGTTTTTGATTTTTGATGAATATAATAATTGAACACTAACGATTCAAACGAAATGGTCTTTCGTTTTCCTTATCATGGCATTATACAGGAAAAAGGCATGACAAGTAGTCAGCAGCAGGTTTTTTCTCCTCAAAATAGTAATTTCCTTTTAGTCTTCCCGATGGAAGAGGGGACAAAGGTATGAAAAAAAATCCAAAAAAAAGACACTTTCTTTCACTTTTTTGCGGTCACCCAGAAAAAAGTGCAAAAAAAGCGGCAAGGGTTAGTGCCCTTGCCGCAATTGAAGATTGAAGATTGACTGGTGCGCAGCTAATTGTGATTCGTAAACTATGAATTGCAAATTACGAACTGTGTGCTATAATCATCGTTCGTGAATGAGGCCGGTGCGGAAGGCGAAAAGGAGGCGGCGGAGGTCGTCGATGCGGGCGGCGATTTCGCGCCCCTTGTCGGTCTCACGCATCATGATGCGCTGCGTACGCATCTCCACCAGATGACGTGTGGAGCGGATGTCAGAGCCTTTGCGGATGGCATCCTCTGTGCTGGTGAAGGGCTGGTGCTCTACCAGCTGCATGCCGCGCGAGTGATAGACAAGGGTGTAGCCGGCGATGCCCGTCACATGCTGATAGGGCTTCGAGAAACCGCCGTCGATGACAATGAGCTTGCCGCCCGCCTTGAGAGGACTCTCGCCTTTGGCCGTGTGGATGGGCGTGTGGCCATTGATGATGTGGCGATGAGTGCCACGCACGTCGAACTCCTCAAGAATACGTTCGACGGCCGACGGGTCGTCGCGGAAGGCATAGTAGGCGCCTTTGGTTTCTTTCCACGAAGCTTTATCTTTCAGGAAATAACGTTCGAAGGTGGTCATCTTGTCCTTGTCGAAGAGGGGCGAGTCTTTTCCGCACCAGAGGTACCATAGATAATCGACTGCCTCGCCCACCTGAGGAAGGAGCTTGTTCCCGAAGGCCGCTTCCCTGATCAGCTTGTCAATACGGTCGAGGAGCGAACGTCCGTGAAAGGTCTCACCCATGATGGTGACGTCGCGGAAGGTGCCGTCGGCATTCATCGGCACCGAGGCATGATAGAGCAGATTGCCGTTCGAGACAAGATACATGGAGCCATTGTCGAGCAGCAGCCGGATGTGCTTCTTCAGCTTTTCGGAGGTCAGGAAGGAGTGGCGGATCTGTTCGATAAGCTCCTGCTCTTCAATGCTTAGCCGGTAGGGATCGGAAGGGTCAACGGTGGGGAGGAAGGTGTCGCTCATGGTGTAGCGTCGCCCGCCGATGCGGCAGATGCCTTTCTGGAGGTCTGCCTTGTCGAGCAGCAGGCGGTCGTCCATATCGAACTCGGGACGGCGACGGATAATCTCAGCCTCAAGCTTGAACTGCAGGATGCTGATGGCCTTGTGCATCTGGGCAATCAGACGGCGGGTCTTCTCGCTAAGGGTGACGTTCTCTTCCAGGCGGGGACCGAAGGCATCGCAGGGGTCGTCCTTATAAACCTCCATAGCAAAGATGGCAAGGGGCAGCAGATTGATGCCGTACCCGTCCTCGAGCACGCTGAGGTTGCCGTAGCGCATGCAGATGCGCAGGATGTTGGCCATGCAGGCGACGTTGCCTGAGGCTGCACCAATCCACAGCACATCGTGATTGCCGAACTGGATGTCGAAATTCTGATATTGCTCAAGGGCATCCAAGACAAGGTGGCTGCCCGTGCCGCGGTCGAACAGGTCGCCGACGATGTGTAGCCTGTCGACGGCAAGCCGCTGGATGACCGTGCAAAGGGCTGCGATGAAGTGGTCGGCCTCGCCAATATCGATGATGGTATCGACGATGCTGCTCACATAGCGGTTTTTGTTACGCATGCCCTCCGATTCGTGCAGTAGCTCCTGTATGATGTAGCTGAACTCCTTGGGGAGCACCCCGCGCACCTTCGAGCGGGTGTATTTCGACGAGATGTTCTGGCAGATGAGCACCAGGTAGCGGATGGTGATCGAATACCACGAGACGGAAAGCTCACCACCCTTCGCAGCAGCCTCTTCGCGGAGTAGGGCGAGCTTCTCCTCCGGATAGTAGATAAGCGTGCAGAGGTCGCGCAGCTGACGCTCATTCAGCTCGTCGCCAAGCAGTTCCGTCACCTTGCGGCGGATGTCGCCGGACGCGTTCTTGAGCACATGCTGAAAGGCTTCGTGCTCGCCGTGAATGTCGGCAAGGAAGTGTTCCGTACCCTTCGGGAGGTTCAGGATGGCTTCAAGGTTGATAATCTCCGTAGCCGTCTCTGCGGCGTTTTTATAGGTCTTGGCCAGCAGCCGCAGATAGTCCATTTGGCGCTCTATTTCGTCCATGGGATACTGAAGTTCGGACATAGTGAAATGTTTTTTGGCAAAAGTACGCATTTATTCGCGATTTTTTTATTCCTTTGCAAAAATTTTTTGAGAATGTATAAATTCGAACCTATTCTGAAGACCCTCATCTGGGGTAGCGAGAGTTGGCAGTTGTCGGGTGTACCCGGCTCGTTGTCTGTTGTTTTTGAAGGCCCCGAGAAGGGGCGCACGTTGGCCGACCTGCTCTGCGAGCAGCACGAGCGGCTGGTGGGCCGCCGCAGCTACGAACGCTATGGCGACACCTTCCCTCTCCTTATTAAATTTATAGAGGCCAATCTGCCGCTGTCCGTCCAAGTTCATCCGAACGACGAGCTGGCCCGCAAGCGCCACAACTCCTTCGGCAAGACCGAGATGTGGTATGTGCTGCATGCCAAGAAGGACGCCTACCTCTATGCGGGCTTCAACCAGCTGCTCGACCCCGAGAGCTACCAGCGCATGGTGGCCGACGGCAGCATCACCAAGGCGCTGGCCAAGCACACGTTGCAGGAGGGCGACGTCTTCTTCCTCCCCGCAGGACGCGTGCACAGCATCGGCGGCGGAACAACCATTGCCGAGATACAGCAGACCAGCGACATCACCTACCGCATCTACGACTTCGGCCGTCTGGACAAGAACGGCAATCCCCGCGAGCTGCACACCGAGCTGGCCAAAGATGCCATCGACTACCAGGTGCTGTCAGACTACCGCACCCACTATCTCCCCTGCCCCAACCGCCCCGTCGAGCTGGTCAACTGCGACTACTTCACCACCTCGCTTCTCGACCTCAACCAACCCCTCCACTTCGACCACAGCGCCATGGACTCGTTCGCCATCTACATCGGACTGGAAGACAATTGCGAGTTCACCGACGCCAAGGGTGAAACCGCCCTGCTCCATGCCGGACAGACGCTGCTCGTCCCTGCATCAAACAGCACCCTCGACCTCCGACCCGTCGGCACAGCCAAACTGCTCGAAGTGCACATCTGAAAAAATAAAAATTAAAAACAATCCGAAAGTTGCAACATAGCCGTTTTTGCACTAATTTTGCAGCATGAAATTAATAATTTTGGAGTTCAGGAGTTTCAGAAGTTCAGGAGTTCAGACAAATGTAATGCATGTTACCTTATTTGCCAAAACACTTTTTCTTAACTCTTAATTCTTAATTCTTAACTAAATAAAATTCGTATAATTCGTAAAATTCGTAGTAAAAAAAGTTATAGCAATGAAAAAAACATTTTATTTCGTACTGATGGGCGCAGCCCTCATGTTCACCTCCTGCAAGACCAGCCAGAGTGCTTACAAACAAGCCTATGAGAAAGCCAAGGCGCAGGAGACGTATGCTCAGGCCGACGCCAACGCCCCCGTGCAGGTGACGCCCGCCACCGAAACCGTCACTCCCGTGACGCCTGCCACCGACAATACCCCCGTCCGCTCTGAGGCCGTCGTCGCCTTGGGTGGTGACCTCAAGGCCTACAGCGTCATCTGCGGCAGCTTTAGCGTTCAGACCAATGCCGAGAGCCTCTGCCAGTCGCTCAAAGCCGACGGCTACAAAGCCGGCATCGTCAAGAACGTCGACCGTAACATGTACCGCGTCTATATCGGCACCTACAACACGAAGGCTGAGGCCGTCACCGCCCGCGATGCCTTCAAGGCTGCCAACCCCAGCCGTCAGGACTTCCAGGAATCCTGGATTCTGCTGAAAAAGTGATACCCTTTCTGGACATAAAGGCCGTCACCGCCCTGCACGCCGATGAAATCACAGCGGCGGTGAACGGCGTTGTCCACTCGGGCTGGTACCTGAAAGGACGTGCCACCGACGAGTTTGAGCAGGCGTATGCAGCCTACATCGGCACGGCCCATTGCGTGGGCTGCGCCAACGGGCTGGATGCGCTTACCCTTATTTTAAAAGGATATAGGGAACTGGGCGTGATGGCTCCTGGCGACGAGGTCATCGTGCCAGCCAACACCTTCATCGCCTCCGTGCTCGCCATCACCCGTGCAGGGCTCACGCCCGTGCTGGTGGAGCCGCGTGCCGACTCATCGCTCATCGACGACAGCCTCATCGAAGCCGCCATCACCCTTCGCACGCGTGCCGTCATGATCGTCCACCTCTACGGGCGCTCGGCATGGACGCCACGCATAGCCGACATCTGCCGCCGCCACCATCTAAAACTCATCGAAGACAATGCCCAGGCTCACGGAGCTGAAGGAATGGAAGGGGGAAGGCGAACCGGTTCACTCGGCGATGCTTCTGGGCATAGCTTCTATCCAGGCAAGAACCTGGGCGCGCTAGGCGATGCGGGAGCTGTCACAACGGACGACGACGCTTTGGCCGACGTCGTACGCCGCTTGGGCAACTACGGCATGGAGCCAAAGTACCATTGCGACCTTCAGGGCATCAACAGCCGCATCGACGAGGTGCAGGCCGCCGTCCTTTCCGTCAAGCTCCGCTATCTGGACGAAGACAACGACCGCCGCCGCGCCATCGCCGCCATCTATGCCGAGATGCTCCCTAACAAGCTCGTTAATGGACAATGGAAAATGGACAATGG
>JAILEU010000127.1 GCA_024697785.1 Bacteroidaceae bacterium
GCAAACAGCAAGACCACCGTCGCCAAGGTGACGGACGAGGTCACGCTTATGACAGACGTCGACTACATCATCACCGATGCCAACGAGCCGTTTGGCGACGGCGGTAGCGTCAACATCGTCAGCACAGAGCATGCTGTCGTCATCTTACGCAACATCAAGCCCAGCCTCGTCATCAAGAACCACCTCTCGCACATCCTCATCAACGGCGAGCCGGCGAAGGACGGCACGAACTGTCAGGTGAAGATGTACGCTCAGGGTGCCATCGTCTTCCCCTACCCCAAGGACTTCCGTCCGCTCACCGTCTATTCCGAGCCGGACTTCGGGGGCGAGGCCGTCAACAGCTTCGGACTGGAGAACGCCGGCGGCTTCATGAACACCCTCTCCGAGGCCAAACTCAACAACCGCATCCGCAGCTTCCGCCTCAAACGCGGCTATATGGTCACCTTTGCCCTCGGCACAGGAGGCTGGGGCTACAGCCGTTGCTTCATTGCCGACCAGGAAGACCTCGAGATAGCCCAGCTGCCCGCCAACATGGACGGACGCATATCGTCCTACCGTGTATTCCTGTGGCAGAATGCCCAGAAGAAAGGTCTCGCCAGCGACACCCGTGCCGCGGCCAACGACGCCCTCAACGCCTCGTGGTGCTACACGTGGTCCACAGGCGAAAACCGCCTGCCCGACACCGAGTGCGTGCCAAACCACATCTACGAGGACTGGCCCTCGCCGGCAGCCTGCGGCAGCGTCACCTACTCGTGCCACATGAAGACCAACAACGAGCCGGGCAACTCGGCCGACGACCATCCGCAGGACGTCGAGACCGTGCTCGCCAACTGGCAGAACCTCATGCGCACCGGCCTTCGCCTCTGCTCCGAGACGTCGCACGACGGCAGCTGGAGCCACCTCCAGCAGTTCATCCGTGAGATTGACGCCCGCGGCTGGCGCTGCGACCTCCTCGACCTCCATTGCTACTGGCCCTCCGGCAGCTTCTGGAACCTCGAGAGCTATTACAACAACTACGGCCGGCGTCCCATCTGGATCAGCGAATGGGTGTGGGGCGCCAGCTGGAACAACAACGGCATCTTCGGCGAGGCTCCCGACGGACGCAACAGCTTCTCCGCCGCCAACCAGCAGAAGTGCTACAGCGGCACCAAGCCCATCCTCGACTACCTCAACTCGCTCGGCTGCATCGAACGCTATGCCTACTGGAACAGCGAGGCCGACTGCTCGAAAATCTACAAGGACGGCACCCTCTCCACCCTCGGCAAGTACTACGCCTCCATGCAGTCCGGACTGGGCTACAACGCGGCCTACGAGAAGGTGCCCACCGTGGTTTATAGCAACCCGACAGGCCTCACCGGCACCTACAACAAGGGCAAGAACACCTACGCCCTGAAGTGGCAGGACAACAATGGCGATATGGCCGACAGCGTGGTCGTGGAGTGCCGGATGCCAGGCGCATCCGCCTACAAGCGCATCGCCACCCTGCCCCTCAAGGATAAGACGGGCGCGAACGGCGCTACCTATACTTTCACCGACACCCTCTCGGCCAGCGGCGCCTACGTCTATCGCGTCGGCACTTACCCTATCGGCGCTAAGGTCGCCCGCTACTCTGACGAGGTCTCAGTCTCCGTCACTATGGGCGAGGGCAACGACGACATCCGCTTCGGCTCCGTCGTCGTCACCAACACCGACTACACCTACTGCTATTACGGCATCAACTACGAGAGCCTACCCGTCGTTATCCTCGGCCCCGTTTCGGCCGGCAACTCCAGCACCCCGCTCTGCCACCACCTGCAGTCGCTCAAGAAGGATGGCTTCCAGTACCGTTTCTTCCCCTGGTCGCTGGCCGACAACCAGACCATGAACCGCGACGACCGCGCTGACTTCCTCTCCCTCCCCCGTGGCAACGGCACCCTGGGCGGACTGCACTACGAGGCTAACCAGATTGCCGCCGAGCAGATGGACAGCGCCTTCGCCACCAACGCCTACGGCAAGGTGAACAACGACACCGCCTACATCCACTTCAACCAGCCCTTCGCCGAGGACGTCACCCCCGTCGTCTTCGTCAGCGTGCCCACCTCGCGCGACACCTATCCCCTCATGTGGAAGGTGTTCGACGTCACCCACGAGGGCTTCAAGATTCGACTTTGCCGCGAGTATGGCCGTCCGGAGAAGACCTTCATCAGCGAAACCGTCCTCTATCTGGCCGTTGAGCAGGGGCAGGGGCAGCTGATGGACGGCAAGCTCATCACCGTCGGCCGTGCCGCCGAAGCCGTGGGCGGCATCACGGCACGCACCATCGAGTTCGGCGACACGCTCGTCAACCCCTTGCTGTGGGGCGAGCCGCAGACCGCCAACGAGTCCCGCGCCGCCATCACTCGCTATTCCTCTTTGAATAATACGTCCGTGCGCATCCGCCGCACCATCGACGGCAGCGAGCCTCGCGTCAGCGGCAGCGCCACCGAAGACTTCGGCTGGATGGTCATCAGCGACGGCACCCTCACCGGCCTCTCCCCCATAGTGGCTGACGACGCCTTTGGCCCAGACGGTGCCCTCCGAACCGAATGGTTTACCCTCGACGGTCGTCGCGTCACCACACCCACCGGCAGCGGCCTCTTCCTCCGCCGCACCACCGCTCGCGACGGCAGCATCAAGACAACAAAGATATTCTTATAATTATTCCTATTTATTAACCAACTCAAACAAACCCATGAAGAAAATCTTTACATTTGCGCTGGCAGCCGTGGCCGCTCTGACGGTCTCTGCCCAGCAGGAGCAACTGAAGACGGGCGATCACTTCGAGTACAACGGCAACGGCTACACCGTCGTTGGCGAGAACCTCATCGAGAACCCGAGTTTTGACAACGGCCTCGACGGCTGGCTTGGCGGTGCAGGCGGTGCACTCGAAAGCACCACCCTCAACACCTCCGGCGGTGTCGACGGCGGCGCGTTCATCGTCCCCACCCAGAACGCCGGCAAAGGCAGCAATGCCTCCATCGGTATGGCCTGGCCCCTTGAGAAGGGCAAGACCTACGTGTTCAGCTACTACACCAAGAACATCAGCAACACCGCAGCCGTCGAGAAGGAGGGCTACATCGTTACCTCCCAGACCAATACGCCGCGCGGCGACGAGACCCTCACCCTGATGTTCGCACACGAGGACGCCGACCTCGCCTGGACGCAGAATATCGTCGTCACCGAGGCTCAGTATGAGTACCTGCAGTTCTGCGCCCGCTGGCTGGGTGGTGCTCACGGCTTCGATGCCTTCATCCTTGCCGAGGTTTCGCAGGATGCCGACCCCACCGAGCTGCTCGCCCTCATCGAGAACGCCGGCCAGTGGATGGACGCTTTCGACGATCCTGATGACGAGGCCAAGGCCACGTTCCAGGCCGCCATCGACGAGGCTTCTGCCCTTGCCGACAAGGCCGACGCCACCGCTACGGAGTTCAACGAGATGATTGCCAAGCTCACCGAGGCCATTCTCGACTACCGCATGGCCAATGCCGACGACGATCACCTCGTCGATGTTACCAGCCGTTACATCAAGAACCCGCGCTTCGACAACGGTATGGTCGACTGGGAACGCAACAACGACGCCGTCAACGGCGGTACCAACATCCGCGTCCAGTCCTACTTCCAGGAGATCACCGACCGCGTGCTCGAAATCAAC
>JAILEU010000157.1 GCA_024697785.1 Bacteroidaceae bacterium
AACACATTGGCTGGCACGTTGTCGCCGCTGCCGTAATCGACGCTGGGCGAGCCGATGGGGGTGCCCGAGAGCTGTTTCATCTGCCCCCACGCTGTCAGGAACTGGCACATCGCCAAACACAGACAGAGGAATACCTTCTTATAGTTCATTAATCTGTTTTCTATTCACTATTCACTAAAACGCTAAGCCAGTTCTATATCCTGAAGGGGCTTGTGGAGCGAAGGCATCTCATGAACCTCCTCGAAATAGTCCGCAAAGATACGCGCTCCCTCAGCGACGGTGTCGGCACAGGGGCGTTTTTTTGGGGGGGCGCCATCGGCTGGCGGCCGCATGCCCAGCAGCTCGGCACAGACGAGCGAGCCGTTACGGCGTCGGAACTCGGCAGCCAGCCGTTGGACAACCTCATAGTTGTGGAGCTTCCCTTCGCGGTCCTCGGATCGCGTAGCGCCGCAGTCGAGTCCGGCGAGGATGAACATGCCACAGGCAGCGCCGCAGGTCTCGTGCATCCGCCCGATGCCGCCGCCGAACGAGGCAGCAACACGCATAGCCTGTTCCTCCGTCAGCCCATAGAGGTCGGCAAAGGCGGCACACACCGCCTGGGCACAGTTGTAGCCCTGACGGAAATAGCCGACAGCCCGCGACACACGAACATCTTTATCCACGGTATTTTTTACTACGAATTTTACGAATTATACGAATTCTCTTACGCTTGGTCGTTAAACGTTAAACGAGGAGTTCAGGAGTTCAGACAAATGTCTGGCCGCATGGTCGTTAAACGTTAAACCTTAAACGTTAAACGTTAAACCAAAATCCGTATTACTCCTCGTCGTCGCCTTCGAGCGGGCGCATGTTGGTATAGACGTTCTGCACGTCGTCGTCCTCTTCGAGTCGTTCCACCATCTTGTCGATGGTCTCGCGCTGTTCGTCGGTGACGTCCTTGAGGTCGTTGGGAATGCGGGTGAACTCGGCGCTGACGACTTCGAATCCCTGCTCCTCGAGGTGGTGCTGGATCTGGGCGAACGACTTGGGGTCACCATAGATGGTGATGCCGTCCTCGTCCTCGTCGAACTCTTCCTCTACGCCATAGTCAATCATGTCGAGGATAAACTCGTCCATGTCGAGTCCGTCTTTTTTCTTGAAGGTGAACATGGCCTTGTGTGTGAACATGAAGGCGAGGCTGCCGCTGGTGCCGAGGGTGCCGCTGAACTTGGTGAAGACGCTGCGGACGTTGGCCACGGTGCGGGTGGTGTTGTCGGTGAGGGTTTCGACAAAGACGGCGATGCCGTGAGGGCCGTAGCCTTCATAGGTCATCTCCTTGTAGTCCTTGGTGTCCTTGCCCATGGCGTTCTTGATGGCACGCTCGATGTTGTCCTTCGGCATGTTCTCGTGCTTAGCCGTGGCGATGATGGCACGGAGGGCGGCGTTGGTGTCGGGGTCGGGACCTCCGGCCTTGACGGCAATGGAGATCTGCTTGCCGATGCGGGTGAACGTGCGGGCCATGTTGCCCCATCTCTTCAGTTTTCTTGCTTTGCGGAATTCAAATGCTCTTCCCATAAAAAATACTATTTTTTTAGTTAAGAATTAAGAGTTAAGAGTTAAGAAAAGTAGCTTTGGAAACGATGCCGTGGTATAACGGGAAGGAGAATGTTGTACACGTGACATGTTTTCTTAACGCAAAAATCTTAACTCTCAACTAAGTTATTATCTCAGTTTTGCGCCGAGCTTCTGTTCGTAGGCGGCGACGAGACGCTCCATTGTCTTCTCGATCTGCTTGTCGTTGAGCGTCTGGTTCTCGTCCTGCAGGATGAAGCTGACGGCGTAGCTCTTCTTGCCCGGCTCGAGGTTTTTGCCCTCATAGACGTCGAAGAGGCTGACCTCCTTCAGGAGACGGCGCTCGGTCTCGAAGGCGATGCGTTCCACGTCGGCGAAGGGGACGTTCTTATCGAGCAGCAGGGCGAGGTCGCGGCGTACGGCCGGGTACTTCGACAGCTCGACGTAGCTGACGGCGTGGTTGCGCGTGGCCTTCATCACCTCCTTCCAGTTGAGGTCGGCGAAGAACACCTCGTTCTCGATGTCAAACGGGCGAAGCAGCTTCTTCGTGACGATGCCGACGGTGGCCAGCAGCTTGCCGCCACGGGTGTGGAAGGTCAGGGCTGCGCTGAAGATGTCGTTCTTCAGGTTGCCCACCACCAGCGCCTGACGGTTCAGGCCGAGGCGGACGAAGATGTTCTCCACATAGCCCTTCAGCTCATAGACCGACGATGCCTGGTCGGCATGGGCCCACGAGTTCTGGATTTTCTTGCCCGTCACCCAGAGGCCGAGGTGGTAGTCCTCGCTGTAGGGCGAGAGGATGGCCTTGGCGTCGGGCTTTCTGATGCCCTCCACGACGGTGGGCTGGGCGGGAGCGGCCTCGCGGCGGTTCTCGGCGCGGTAGTAGTAGCAGTTGCCGAATTCGAAGAACTTCAGGTCGGCGTTCTTGCGGTTGGCGTTACGGGCTATGCTCTCCAGGCCGCCGAACAGCAGTGTCTGGCGCATCACGTTGAGGTCGGCGCTCAGGGGGTTCATGAGGCGGACGAGATTGTCGGCCTTGTAGGTCTCCAGCCGGTCGTAGTAGGCCGAGCGGGTCAGTGAGTTGTTGAGTATCTCGTTGAAGCCACACCCCACCAGCTGTTCGCCGATGATGTTCTGCAGCTTCTGGCTCTGGTCGATGTCGGTCTTCACGGAGAGGCTGGACTTCAGCGTGGTGGGAATCTCCACGTTGTTATAGCCGTAGATGCGCAGGATGTCCTCGACCACGTCGCAGGGACGCCGCACGTCCACACGGTAAGGGGGCACGCTCAGCGTCAGCCCCTCGGCGGTCTCGCCGACGGTCTTCATCTCCAGGCTGCCGACGATGCTCTTCACCGTCTCTTGGGGGATGTGCTTGCCGATAAGGCTGTCCACGTAGCTGTATTTCAGGTCAACCTCGGTGGCGGTGATGGGCACGGGGTAGCAGTCGGTGATGTCCATGGCGACGGTGCCACCTGCCAGCTCCTTGACGAGAATGGCAGCCTGCTTGAGGGCGTAGATGACGCCGTCGGGGTCAATGCCGCGTTCGAAGCGGAAGCTGGCGTCGGTCTGCAGGCCGTGACGGCGTGCGCTCTTGCGGATCCACGTGGGGTGGAAGTAGGCGCTCTCGAGGAAGATGTTCTTCGTCTCCTCGACGGTGCCACTCTCCAGTCCGCCGAATACGCCGGCGATGCACATGGGCTCTTCAGCGCCGTTGCAGATCATCAGGTCGCGCCCGTTCAGCTTGCGTTCCACGCCGTCCAGCGTGACAAACGGGGTGCCCTCGGGCTTCGTCTCCACGACGACCTTGCCGCCCTTGATTTTGTCGGCGTCGAAGCAGTGCAGCGGCTGGCCATACGCGTGGAGGATGTAGTTGGTGATGTCCACGATGTTGTTGATGGGACGCAGGCCGATGAGCGTGAGCTTGTCCTTGAGCCATTCGGGGCTCTCTCTGACGGTGACGCCCTTGACGGTGACGCCGGCATAGCGCGGGCAGGCCTCGGCGTTACGCACCTCGACGGGGATGACCATCTCGTGGCTGTCCACGCTGAAGGCCTCGCAGTCCGGGCGGTGGAGGGCTGTCTCGTAGCCGTTCTGCACCAGCCAGGCATAGAGGTCGCGGGCCACGCCGTAGTGGCTGCAGGCGTCGGCACGGTTGGGGGTGATGTCCACTTCGATGACGTACTCGCTCTTGATGTGGTAGTAGTCCTTGGCGGGTGTGCCGGGCACGGCGTCGGCGGGCAGCACGATGATGCCGTCGTGGCTGGTGCCGATGCCAATCTCGTCCTCGGCGCAGATCATGCCGCAGCTCTCCACGCCGCGCAGCTTCGACTTCTTGATGGTGAAGGCCGTGTCGCCGTCGTAGAGCTTCGTGCCCAGCGTGGCGACGATCACCTTCTGCCCTGCCCTTACGTTGGGTGCGCCACAGACAATCTGCACGGGCTCACCCCCGTCGCCCAGGTTGACGGTCGTGATGTGCATGTGGTCGCTGTTCGGATGGGGCTCGCACGTCAGCACCTCGCCGACGACGATGCCCGCCAGGCCGCCCTTGATGGTTTCCACTTCTTCTACTCCGCCCACTTCAAGCCCGATGGAGGTCAGGGCCACTGCCACCTCGTCCGGCGTCAGCGTGAAGTCAACGTACTCTTTCAGCCAGTTGTAAGAGATATTCATTTTTCGTTTACTCTGTTATATTCTTTATTATTATACGTATAGCACATAATATGCTATTTCAAACTGCAAAAATAATACGAATCTGACGAACGAACAAATTTATTTCAGTTTTTCTCATCCAAGTCGGCTAAAACCGCGCCTTTGCTCCTCCTCCTTCACGCTTCTGACGCACGTTAAAAAGGGTAAATTCGTTGGCGCGTTCCGTCGATTATGCTACCTTTGCGGAGTTGAATATTTTTTTTATTGAACAATGAAACGCCCGACTATTCTGCTTCTTCTGTTCAGCGGCCTGTTAGCCTGCGCCTTGGGCATCAGCGCCCAGCAGAGCCTCCCCACCCTCGCCATCACCACACAGACGCCCCTGAACGCCCAGGAGAAAGTCCCTGCCCGCCTTACGACCAAGGGCTACGACGGCCCCATCGGCATCAAGCTGCGCGGCAACAGCTCGCTAGCCTTCAACCAGAAGAAATACACGCTCGAGACGCGCGACGACGACGGCACCCCCCTCGCCGTCAGCCTGCTCGGCATGCCCGCCCACAGCGACTGGGTGCTTCTCGCCCCCTACAACGACGTCTCGATGCTGCGCGACCCGCTGGCCTTCAAGCTGTGGCGCGACATGGGCCACTGGGGACCGCGCACCGTGATGTGCGAGCTCACCGTCGATGGCGACTACCGCGGCATCTACATCCTCTGCGAAGCCATCAAACGCGGCAAGGAACGCGTGGACATCAGCGCCATGAAGACCAGCGACACCAGCCGGCGCGACCTGACAGGCGGCTACCTGCTGCGCATCGACACCTTCAGCGACGACGACGCCACGTTCACCTCCAAGGTTCCGGGCATCGGCGAAGGCATCATGTCCAGCGAGGTCATCTGGTCGTGCATCTATCCGAAGAAGAAAAAGCTCCAGCCCGAACAGCTCGACTACATCCAGCGCTATGTGGACACCGTCGAACAGGTGATACAGTCCGACTCGTTTGCCGACCCCGTGAAAGGCTATGCCCGCTACATCGACGTGCCCTCGTTCGTGGACTATTTCATCCACACCGAGCTCAGCCTCAACGCCGACGGCTACAAGCGCAGCGCCTACTTCTACAAGGACCGCCAGCGTCGTGACGGCAGCGGCGGCAAGCTTGTCGCCGGCCCAGTGTGGGACTATAACCTCGCCTACGGGAACTGCAACTTCGCCAATGCCGACAACCCCAAGGCCTGGTGCTACGAAGGAGCCAGCAACAACCCCACGCCGGCCATGTGGCAGCGGCTGCTCCAGGACCCCACGTTCCGCCGCGCCGTGAAGGAGCGCTACCAGACGCTCCGCCAGACCGTGCTCAGCGACCAGGCCATCAACGCCTTCATCGACAGTCAGGCTCAGCTGCTCGCCCAGGCCGCCGACCGCCACTTCCAGACCTATCCCGAACTGCTGGTGAGCGAGGAGCGCAAGCAGGAGATCGAGCAGCAGAAACGCGACAACCCCCATGCCGCCTTCTCCCCCTTCGGCGGCTTCCCGATGGGCGAATTTCCGCAGGGCGACAGCATCACCCCACCCTTCGGCGGCTTCCCCATGGGCGGCTTCCCGATGGGCGAATTTCCGCAGGGCGAATTTCCGCAGGGCGACAGCATCGCCCCACCCTTCGGCGGCTTCCCCATGGGCGCCTTCCCCATGGGCGCCTTCCCGATGGGCGAGATGCCGCAGGGCGACGTCACGTTTGATGTCGCATCGATGTTTGCCGCCTACCGTGTCAGCTCGTACGACGAGGAAATCGCCATCCTCAAGCAATGGCTGGCGAACCGTCTCTCCTTCCTCGACCGCAACATCGCCCGTTTCGACACCGACTGGCAGCCGCGCATCCAGCCATTGGTCGAACGAAAGCCCACCTTCCCCCCGTTCGGCGGCTTCCCTATGCCCGGATTCCCCCAAAGCCACTGACAACACAACGATTTCATTAAGCGACCGAGCGACCATGCGACCGTGCGACCATGTGATGCTGGCGATGTGAGCCCAAATTTAGGCTTACATTCCAGACGCCCGCCCAAACCAAGTTTTGTGGATTTTCTGCGGCGATGCAAGATAATTCCTACACATTTTTTATGCCGAGGCTGGGGGTCGACGGAAAATCGGCACCATTTTTTGCGATTTTGCGGTTTTGAGTGTCAAAAACGGGTCAACAAAACGGGGTTCTGACGTTGCTCTACGCGCCCCAAAAAGTGCTTTTTTTGGTAGCCTAAACCCAAATCGGTCATTAGAAAGAATCCATCCGTGGTCAATGAAGTAGGTCCTTGAATAACAATTACTTCCAAATGACATTTCCTAATGACGGTCATTAGGAATCGTTTAAAAATGCTATTTGGGTGGCCTAATGACCGAT
>JAILEU010000161.1 GCA_024697785.1 Bacteroidaceae bacterium
GCCGTCCCTTCGGGACTTTTTGCCGCTCCTTGCGATAGCTATTGCCCCAATTTGTTTTTCTTGTTTTTATTTGTTTTTATTGGTTTTTTCTAAGTCCGCTTAGCGGAACAAACTGACCTAATTAGCGACGTAACTATGTCATAATTCCATACGTACAGGTCGAAAAAATTTATGAATAATTCTTGCGTCCCTTCGGTAGCAAGCGGCAGAGCCGAGCGCGTGGTCATTCATGGTCATTCGTGTTTGAAAAAGAAAGAAATGCTCTTGTCTGCGACGCTACACGAATATGCACGAATGGCACGCGAATGTTTCGTGAATTTTTAAATATTTACGAGTATTCGCGTGCCATTCGCGCATATTTACGTTCTTGGACGAGCCAAGCGGCAGAGCCGAGCGGCGCCGCATGCACTGAAGGAGGAATGAATATTCATGTCCTTCCTGCAGGCTGGTTATTTCTGTTTGGGAGCCAGCGGGGCGGGGCCATTGAGGGTGGGCTCGACGGGGATGATGCGGCCCTGCTTGTCGAAGGTGAGGCGGTCGATGCATACCTCGCGGTGGATGCCCGGGTCGCGGTGGATGAAATTCTTGTTGATGCGGTGGTAGACGATGTACCACTCATCCTTCTTCGGCAGCTGGAGGATGCTGTTGTGTGCCGTGCCGTAGATGCCTGCCTCCGGTCTCTGCTCGATGACGCGGTAGCTGTTCTCGTCGATGGTGATGGGGCCGAGGGGCGACTTGCCCGTGCCGTAGCACACGTGGTAGTTGGGCGAGCCGGTGTCATCGACGCTCCAGAGGAAGTAGTAGGTGCCCTTACGGAAGAACACGTAGGCGCCCTCGCGGAAGGCCCATGTTTGCAGGTTGCCGCCCTGCGGTGTCATGTGGGTGATGGTCTCTTTCTTCACCGAGAGCATGTCGTCGTTGAGCTCTGCGCCGGCCATGAAGCCGTTGCCCCAGTAGAGATAGCATTTGCCGCTCTTCGGGTCTTGGAACACGTCGACGTCGATGGCCTGTCCGCCGCGTGCCTCCTGCGGGCGGTCGGCGTCGGTGATGATAGGTGCGCCGCTGTCTACGAAAGGCCCTGTGGGGCTGTCGCTCACGGCCACGCCTATCTCCTTGCGGTTCGACTGCGGGTTGTGGGCAGAGAAGTAGAAGTAGTATTTCCCCTTTTTCTCAATGATGGCGGGAGCCCAGGCGTTGCCCGTGGCCCAGCGCACCTGCTCGCCCTTCACGTCGAGCATCTTGCCCTCGTCGGTCCAGTTGATGAGGTCGGTGCTGGAGAAGACGCTGAAGTCATGGCCGCCCCAACCGGGAGTGCCGTCGGTGGTGCTGTAGATATAGTATTTGCCGGTCTGGGTCGAGTAGAGCACCTCGGGGTCGGCGTGGTAGTCGGGCAGGATGGGCTGCAGGTGGTTGGGGAAGGCCTGCTCCAGACGCTCTTTCTCCGCCCGAGTGATGGGTATGATGGTGCCGTGGCGGGGAGTGAACTTGCCGCGTGTGGCCGTGTTCTGCACAAACTGGAACGTCTTCAGGTCGGTGGACTTACAGAACTGGTAGTGTCCGCTGCCGTAGCAGTCGTACATGATGATCCACGACTTGCCGTCGATGGCCTTGCACACGCCGACGCCCTCCACGGCCTCGCGCGTCTGCTCCACGTTGCCGTCAATCATCTGCCAGCGGTCGGTGAGCTGCTTGGCCACTGCCTGATAGATGCCGCGCCCCGACTCCTGCTTGTAGAAGAGATGGTAGAGCTGGTCGGCCTCGTTGTAGACGATGTCG
This sequence comes from Bacteroidaceae bacterium, assembly GCA_024697785.1. Classification (GTDB taxonomy): domain Bacteria; phylum Bacteroidota; class Bacteroidia; order Bacteroidales; family Bacteroidaceae; genus UBA1189. The sequence goes on from JAILEU010000161.1 coordinate 1,777, forward strand.
CCGTCGATGGTGGCGTTGCCGGCGTCGAAGAGCCACTGCGGCTCGCCCTCCAGGTCGGTGAAGTCGGCGTTGGCATACTGGTAGTAGATCTTGTCGTAGGAGTCGCGGTCGCTGGTGCGCAGCGAGTAGAACACCATGTATTTCTTGGCCTTGTGGTCGTAGATGGTCTCGGGTGCCCATACGCGTATGACGTTCTTCCATGTCTTCGTGTAGCGTGTGGGGAAGTTCACCGTGGCGTGCTGCCAGTTCACCAGGTCGGTGCTCTTGAGCAGCACCATGCCTCTGTTGCTGCTCCATCCGTGTGCTGAGCGCATGTCGGTGCAGACCATGTAGAATGTCTTGCCGTCCTCGCAGCGCAGGATATGGGGGTCGCGCACGCACTGTGTCAGGGCGATGGTGTCGCTCGAGATGACGGGTGCGCCGTCGTTGAGGGGTGTGAAGTTGTAGCCGTCGTCGCTCAGGGCGTAGCATATCTGCTCGTCCTCGGGGGCGTTGCTGTTGAAATAGGTGAAGAGGTAGGCCACCATCTCGTTGGGGTCTTGCTGCTCTTCAGCCACCGTCGTTTTCTCCTTGGCGCCGAAGGTCGGCATGGCGATGACTGCCATCAGCATCACAGCCAGTAAAGTCTTGCCTTTGTTCATGGTTATTTAGGTTTTTATTTAAGTTTTAGAAGTTAAATTGGAAGTTAAACTGGAAGTTAATTCGCTACGTTCATGGAAGTTAAACTGGAAGTCTCTGTTGTTGTGTGCAAAGGTACGAAAATGCATTGGAAAAACAAAGAGAAAAAGCGATTTATTTCAATCTATGCGGATTTTACAGTTCCGAAGGGACGACAGAACCGATGCGCAGGTTCCGTCGTCCCTTCAGAACTTATTTTGGCAATGATATAGCAGTTGACCTATTCATGCGCAGCCATCCCCTCCCCGTAAGGGCAGGGTTCAAGAGGGGATGGCTGCGCATGAATCCTTTCTGCAAAGGGTCAACTGCTATATCATTGCTTTTTTTCTCTCTACGCACAAAAGCTGCGCACTTACCCCCTACCTTTGCATCGAGAAAAGTTCACAATGCGAAGTCAGGCTGCACCTCGGCATAGAGCAAGCTCTCTGCACTCGGTTTGCACTGGCATTGCAGCGTGAAAAGTTAAGCGAGGGGTTTGAAAACCCTGAGCTGACGAAGGAAAACAACAAGGGCGGTTGACGCCGCAGGAGAGTTACTTCGACATGGACATGGCTTAATGGTCAAATAGAGGCAGATTCTAATCTCCATTCAGCCGTCAGGCTGAAAGACCACCGAGATGACTC
>JAILEU010000182.1 GCA_024697785.1 Bacteroidaceae bacterium
AACTAAAACTTGGAACTAAAACTAAAACTTTTAAATAGCTTGGGAACTAAAACTTGGAACTAAAACTATTAAATAGCTTTGGTGTGCGGCATGCAGGACATTTGACTTCGTCTTTTCTTGTCGCGACTCGGCCAATCAAACAAGTTTGTTGACGCTCGCTGCTCCAAGAATTCTCAAGTTTTAGTTTTTGGTTTTAGTTTTTATTTTTCATTATAAATTAATCAGGCGTCAGTCCCAGTTGTCGAACTTTAGTGTTTTGTTATGTTCTCTTCGTGCGGCGTTCTGTTCGGAGAAGTCGCGTAGTGTGACATTGGCTGCGCCGGCGGACATGGCACCGGAGACGGCATTGCCGTAGGCTGCGGTGGCTTCGCCGAGGGCTTTGCCGAGGGCGCTCATGTTCTGGGCGGCGGAGGCTTCGAGGGTGTCTTCCTTCACTTCGCCAAAGGCTTTGTTGAGGGCGTCGTTGACGGCGCTCTCGGCCTTCTTCTCGGCGCGTTTGGTAATCTGCTTGCCGACGGCATTTTTGGCGCCCTGGGTGGCGGACTTCAGGGCTTTCTCACCCAGGCTTTTCAGTATCTGAGCCTCTGCGGGAGCCATGCAAAGGCTGAAGAGGAACAAGAGAGCAATAATCTTTTTCATTGTTGATGCGTTTTTGGGGTTGTTGAAAATTGAACTAAAACTTTTGAACTAAAACTAAAACTTTTGAATAGCTTTGGTGTGCGGCAAGTTTTTGGTTTTAGTTTTTCATTACTTTTTGAAGGTGACGAGTTCGGTACGGCTGATGAGGCGGTTGCCCATGGTGGACTCGCTCTTGACGATGCCGACGCCGCGGCTGTACCACGTCTTGGTGGTGGTGACGGCGGCGACGCCCATCATGTTGACTTCGACGTCCTGCTTGACGATGTAGCACTTGAACTTGCCGGCGGGGACGGTGACCTCCTCGCGGCCGATAACTTCGTTGTCGGTGACGGAGGCGACGACGGCGATGCCTTCCATGGAGACGCGGATGTCGCCGATGGGGAGCTGGTAGCCGACAGCGAGCTTGTTAGGCAGCTGGAGCAGGGCGGGGTCGGAGCCGCTGACATCGACGGTACCGTTCATGCCGGAGATGGCGATGCGGGCTGCGCCTTCGCGGATCTCGCCCAGCGTGACGAACGCGTCAGCGCCTTCGTCCTTCTGGCCCGGTTCGGCGATGGTGCTGTTGGTAATGCGGAAGTCGTAGTTGCCGTTGCCCAGGTCGGAAACCTCCTGGAGCACCTGGCGGCTATAGCTTTCCACTTTATCTTCTTCGTTGTAATTGGCATACTCCAGTACGGCGCCTTTGGTGACGCAGGCGTAGGGTGCCTGAGCCCATGTGGGGAGTGTGGCAAGTAGCACACACAGGGTGACAAAATACTTTTTCATAATGATGATCAGTTTTGATGAATAATAGATATCGGGGGCAAAGATAGCGTATCTATTCTTTAATAGCAACTTTTTTGCCTTTTTTTCTACGAATAATGATTTCCCTGCCTATGATGAAGAGGGTGGCGGCGTAGAGGACGAGGATGCAGGCGGTCGAGAGGGTGTCGCCGCGGCGTACGCTGTCGGGGGCGAACTCGAAGTGAATCTGGTGGTGTCCGGCAGGCACGTTGAGGGCGCGCAGCATGTAATCGACGCGGAAGTGGTCGGCAGGCTGGCCGTCGATGGTGGCTCGCCAGCCGTAGGGGTAGTAGATCTCGCTGAAGACGATGGTGGCGGGCTGGGCGGACGTGCTCTCGTAGTCGAGATAGCGCGGCGTGTACTTGGTCAGGCTGACCGTCCGCGTGCTGTCAGGCGTCCGCACGGGCTGGGTGGCAAACGAGGCGAACTCCTTGTCGAGGACGGCGGTGGTGTGGAGGTCGAGGCGGTTCAGGGCGTCGCTCTCGGCATTGGCATCGCCGACAACCGTCAGCGTATCAACAAACCAGGCGTTGCCCATGGCTTCGGGATTGCGCACCACCTGCGGCTTGCCGTCCGCGCCCTTCGTGATGAAGTATTTCGTGTTGAGCATGTTCAGCACGTTCATGTTCATCTTCGAGATGTGCTGGTCGATGAGGTCCTGGTAGCGGCGCAGCTTGGCGGCGCTGTAACCGCCGACGGACTTCAGGCGGTACGAGGTGCGGGCGTCGTTGAACGTGCTGGTGGTGAGGTTCATGACGCGGAAGTTGGGGTCGGGGTCGGCCAGGATCTGCTTCTCGTAGGGCTGCATGGCGAAGTAGGCCTTCTCCTGCCCGGCGGGGATGAAGTTGCTGTCGTTGAAGAAACGCTTGTCTATCTGCCACATATCGACGGTGATGAGCACTCCGAGGATGGCCGTCATCCAGCCGCTGCGCAGCTTGCCCTGCGAGAAGAGCCAGATGACCAGCGCCGCGCCGGCGATGAAGAGCAGCGAGCGCCAGGCGTCGGCAGCCAGCAGGGCCTTGCGCTCGCCGATGATGCCCTGATAGATGAAGGCGGGGATGTCCGCCGACCACGTGGCGTCGGTGCTGGAGCGGAAGCTGAAGAGGCTGCCGCCGAACAGGGCCAGCACGAGGCAGATGCCGCCCGTGATGCCGGCGGCAATGAGTACGCTGCGTCCGGCCTTCTTCTTGTCCATACGCCCGCCCATCATTTCGCGCAGGGCGAGGAAGCCCAGCAGGGGCATGGTGATCTCGGCCACGATGAGGATGGACGAGACGGTTCGGAACTTGTTGTAAAGGGGGAAGTGCTTGAAGAAGAACTCCGTCAGCGGCATGAAGTTGCTGCCCCATGCCAGGGCGATGGAGAAGGCTGTGGCGGCCACCAGCGCCCATTTGTAGGGTCCCTTCACGAGCAGTATGCCGAGCACGAAGAGGAAGCAGACGATGGCGCCCATATAGACGTTGCCCGACGTGAAGGGCTGCTCGCCCCAGTAGAGGGGTGTGCTCTGGCAGAACTGTGCGGCGGCGCGGCGGTCGATGCCCTGACGCGTCATCTCCTTGTAGAGCTTCGAGCCGGTGCCCACATCGTAGCCCGAGGCGCAGCCCCTGACGCCCGGCACGAGGAACGACAGGCTCTCGCCGATGCCGTAGCTCCACTGGGTGGCGTAGTCGAGGTCGAGGCCGCTGGTCTTGTTCGTGGCGTCGTCGGCCTTCTCAAGGTCGCTGTGTCCGCCGCGCATGGTCTGCTCGGCATACTCCTTGTTGGCAAAGACGTTGGCGCTCTGGGCGCCGAAGCCCACCAGCAGGGCGAAAGCGAAGACCAGCGTGGCCAGCCCGAAGTCCTTCATGCGCCGTTCCTTGATGTGGATGTACAACTCGGCGAAGAAGAGCAGGCCGATGAGCAGGAAGATGTAGTAGCCCATCTGGGGGTGGTTGACAAAAGCGATGGCCACAGGGAAGGCGGTCAGCAGCGCTCCCAACCCGTAGCGCTTCCGGTAGATGAGGTGGAAGCCGCCGATGGCGATGGCCATCAGGGCGATGGTGGACGTCTTGGTGATGTGGCCGGCGGGGATGATGACGAGGAAGTACGACGACAGCCCGATGGCCACCGCCCCCACGATGCTGAGCCAGGTGTTCACCTTGAAGGCACGCAGCAGGATGAAGAAGCTGATGAAATAGACAATCAGTATGGCGGGCGTCTGCGACTGCTTGTGTCCCGCTAAGGCTATCTTCCTCAGGGGTTTGAGCAGCGTGGACGATTTGTAGTGCCCGCCGCCGATCTGGTAGTTGGGCATGCCGCTGAACATGCTGCCCGTCCAGAAACTGTAGTCGCCCGTCTCTTCGTGATACTGCTTCACCTCCTGCACAGCGCCCTTGAAGTGGCTGGTGTCGCCCGCGTTGACGACCTTCCCCTCCAGCGAGGGGGAGCAGTAGATGCAGGCGATGGCTGTGAAGATGACAAGGGCTGCGATGTAAGCGCCGAATCGGTTCAGAAACTTCATATCGATAATGTTTTTTTGTAATGGATTTGCAAAGATAGGGTGAGCCGAGCGAAAAACCAAATTTATTTGAGTTTTTCCGAGGCGACCCCTATCTAAAAGCCTCTGAAGGAGGATTAAAGATAGGGTGAGCCGAGCGATAATGCAAATAATAGTTGAGTTTTTCCAATTATCCATTCTACTCCCCATAAAGTTTGTTTTTCTGCGTCGCGT
>JAILEU010000076.1 GCA_024697785.1 Bacteroidaceae bacterium
CGGCGGCTCTCGTAGAACTCGCTGCCGTTGAATATCATCGCCTTCCAGCCGTTGTGGGTGGCGCTGAAGCTCTCGCGGAGCGTGCTGATGACATACTTGAAGCCGAACTCCTTCGCCATGGCCTTGAAGATGCCCTTGTAGCCCTCGGCAGCGGTCTGTCCGCCCTCCACGTCGGCATCGGGCTTGAAGCCGAGGCACAGCTCAGCGTCCTCTTCGTTGCCGATGCAGACATCCACGTAGTCCATCAGCGGACGCATGATGCTCTGAGCCTTCTCCTTCGTCCACAGTTTCTTGCGGAAGTTGAGGTCCACGCTGACGGTTACGCCGTGGCGCTTGGCTGCCTGGCAGGCCAGCTCGGTGAGCTTTGCCGCCTTGTCGCTGATGGCGGGGGTGATGCCACTCCAATGGAACCAGTCGGCACCCTCCATGATGGCGTCGAAGTCGAAGTCCTCGGGGTCGGCCTCGCTGATGGCGCTGTGCGCACGGTCGTAGATGACTTTCGAAGGACGCATCGAGGCGCCCGTCTCGCAGTAGTAGATGCCCACGCGGTCGCCGCCGCGGGCAATGAAGTCTGTCCTCACACCATAGCGGCGCAGGGCGTTCACCACGCTCTGGCCAATCTCGTGCTTGGGCAGCTTGCTGACGAAGTAGGCGTCGTGACCATAGTTGGCCAGGCTGACTGCCACGTTGGCTTCGCCGCCACCGAAAATAACGTCAAACTGCTCCACCTGCACAAAACGGTACTGGCCCGCCGGCGACAGACGAAGCATAATCTCTCCCAGGGTTACTATTTTTGCCATATCAATTGGATTGGTTTTTTGCGGTTCGTACGGAAACAATTCGGATTATTGGCCGCAAAGATAAACAACTCCAACCAAAAATGCAAACAACCCGCCATTTTTTATGATTTTCCGCAATAATACGGGGGGCACTTGCAGAAACCTGTGTTTCCATGAACCAAAACCATCAAAACCCTTTTGCTCTGTTCAGAGACGTTGTCTCAGATATTATGTCTATATGCTTTTCCTTGTAAGCCAGCTTACAGATAAAAGCCTACAGCCATAATATCATCCATATTGGATGATACCAGAGCAAAAGAAAAACCCCTCTATCGCTAAAAAAAACGTTAGCCCACAGGACAGAGCTGCCAATCCGGATGCACATCAGCTGAGTTCAAGCAAGCTTGACACAGCTTTCGGTTTTCACGGTTTTTCTTGATTGTACTGCTGGGGCCGCAGGCTGTCTGTGGTTTCAGCAAGAAATGGTTATGCTTGCATAAACAGGGCTTGCTTGAAACCTACAGACAAATGCTCGAAGAGCATGCAGTACAAACAAGGGTTTTGTTGGTTTTGGTTCATGCAACACAGGAATTTACAGGTGACCTCAAAAAACCGATTTTCCTTGCGCGCCCCGAAGCGCGCAATTAAGGTTAGGGGACGTTTATGCGGATAATCGTAATTTTTACGTGTTTTTTTAACGAATGCTTTGCCGTTTACGGATTAATCGCTACTTTTGCACCGGAGTTCGTTCCGGCCTGTGTGCTTAGGACATGCTTCGCACTTTTTTTGTTGGAAAGACGTTTGCTGAACGCCGCTTCTGGCCACATTCCGGCAGAGATTGAGGCCTTTTTCAAGGAAGAAGCAGCCAGCACCGACTCCCACGTCTTTCCTTTATATAATAAGGATACATGCCAACTGGGGAGTAGGAGGCGATGAAGAGAGCGTGCGCGTAATGACTCATTCCATAAAACGGCTGTGCCTGCTTGGGCTGCTGGCCTTTTTTGTCTGTCTGTGGGCAGACGCCCAGAATATAGCGGTGAAGAGTTTCCGTCTGTTGGAGACGGACCTGACGGCCAACCTAAAGGAGACGCAGGAGATTGACCAGAACGGCGAGGTGGCTGCCCTCATCAAGGTCATCACCACCGAGACGGGTTTTTTGTTCGACGTAGGTGCGCTGGGCATCGTCCGCCAGGTGCAGCAGCCGGGCGAGATCTGGCTCTACGTGCCCCACGGCGTGCAGCGCATCAGCATCAACCATCAGAAGCTGGGACGCCTCGAGCAGCCCTATTACTTCTCCATCCCCATCCAGGCGGCGCGGACGTACGAGCTGGTGCTGACGGCGAGCCGCGTCAAGACCATCGTCGAGGAGGACGCCGGCGGCGCCTTCCTCGAGCTGACCGTGACGCCTCCGACGGCGACGGTCTATGTCGATGACAACATTCAGGCGCTCGATGCCGAGGGCACGCTGTCGGTGTTCCTGCTCTATGGCGAACATACCTACCGCGTCGAAGCCCCGGGCTACCGTCCCGAGACGGGCAAGGTGGAGATTGTGACCGAGGCGACGAAGAGCATCACCGTCGCCCTTCAGGAGCAACAGAAAGCCTCCATCACCTTCACCACGTCGATGGCCGATGCCGAGATATGGGTGAACAACCGCCAGCAGGGCATAGGCGAGTGGAAGGGCGGCATGAGCGCCGGCACGTACATCGTAGAGACGCGCAAGGCAGGTCATCGTTCCCAGCGCACCACCGTCACCGTGTCCGACGGCGACGGCGATCGCACCGTCACCCTCGAAGCCCCCGTGCCGATGGTGGGCCGCCTGAGGGTGGAGAGCCGTCCGTCGGGAGCCGACGTGTTCCTCGGCGGAACGAACCTCGGCCGCACCCCCGGCATCTTCAACGACGTCCTCGTCGGCACCCACACCCTCACCTTCCGCAAGGAGGGCTATGCCGACCAGACCGCCGAGGTAACGGTGGAGGAGGGCAAAGTCGTCCCCGTTTCCGCTACGCTTGAGTCGTTAGGCGGGACGCCGGTCGCCGACACCCCCAAGCCCAATCCCCCGAAGGAGCCCAAGCCCAAGGCAGAACCCAAGCCGAAGGCAGAGGCGAACACGCTGTTCGCCCCGTTGTCGCTCTACGGCAGCGCCGACTTTCAGGTGGGAGCACCCTTAGCCGCAGGAGGCTCGTTCGGCGCCTACCTGAAGGGGCTGAACGCCGAGTTCTCGTTCGCCGTCCCCTTCGGCGAGATGAATTCGTCCATCCCCGTCAGCTGGACAAAGGTGGGCGAGGGCGGCTTCTCTGACGGCACGTTTACGCAGTACTATTCTGCGACGGCGCAATATAGCTTTCATGCCGGCTACGCCATCACCTTGGGCCGCCGCCTGCGGCTGACTCCCCGCTTGGGCCTTTCGAACTTCGTCATCCGAAGCGAGAAGAGCGAGTACGACCAGCGTACGTACGTCCTTTCGCTTGTGCCCGCGTTGCGTGCCGAGCTGGCCATCACACCCCGCTTCGGGCTCTACGTCACGCCCCAGTATAACATCCCCTTCAAACAGGGCGACATCGCCGAGGATATACGCGAGGTCTCGTCCGACATACGCCTCTGGAACAACGGCTTCTACCTCACCGTTGGCCTCACCGTCGTCTTGTTCTCTGTCAAATAACCTCCTTCTATCATGAAACCCCGTTTCCTGCACCTCTTTATACCTATCGTAGCGCTGACGCTTGCCGCCTGCGAGGCGGGCATCATCGACAATGCTGTTCCCACGCAAAATTTTAGCGATCCGGTGTACTGGATCGAAGTCTCTCAAACCAACTTCAAGGTCGCCAGCGATGGAGGTGAATTGTCGCTCGAAGTCTATGTTTCGGACAATCTGCCCTGGCAGGCTACAACGACCGATTCGTGGGTCACACTCTCGCAAACCTCCGGAAAGGGCAATGCCACCATCAAGCTGACCGTGCTTGCCAACGAAACGGGCGAAGTCCGGCAGGCCACCGTCACCATCAAGGCACGCGAAAAGTCTGCGTCCGTCACCATCACGCAGGAAGCTTCGCCGACGTTCAGTGTTACGCCAACGTCTCTTTCCTTCGGCTCTGAGGGTGGCGCAAAGTCGCTCACGATAACCTCCAATCAGGTGTGGAATGTAAGCACCTTGGACTGGTGGCTGACGCTCTCTGTTTCGTATGGAAGTGGCGACGGGACGCTTTCTGTGACAGCTTCGGAGAATACCTCCACAGACAGCCGCATTGCAGCGATAACATTTTTGGCTAACTTGAAGGTTTATACTGTCTCTGTCACGCAGGAAGGCGCAGAGGATACTCCCGGCGGGGAGTTCAACGGTCATGCCTACGTTGACCTCGGCCTTCCTTCGGGAATACTGTGGGCGACGTGCAACGTAGGTGCAAACAATCCCGAGGACTACGGCGACTACCTCGCCTGGGGCGAGACGACAACGAAGACCACGTACGACTGGAGCAGCTACAAGTGGTGCAACGGCAGCAACACCAGCCTGACGAAATACAACACCAAAAGTTCCTACGGCACGGTGGATAACAAGACTGTTCTTGACCTTGAGGACGATGCTGCCCATGTCAACTGGGGTGGTAGCTGGCGTATGCCTACCGACGACGAATGGACGGAGCTCCGCAACAACTGCACGTGGACATGGACGAGCCAGGGCGGTCACAACGGCGACAAGGTGACAAGTAAGTCGAACGGCAACTCCATCTTCCTTCCTGCTGCGGGCTACCGCTGGGACTCGAGTCTCAGCGGCGCGGGCGAGTACGGCTACTATTTGTCGTCGTCGCTCAACGCGGACTACCCATTCCGCCCGTTGAACGCGTACTTCTATTCGGGCAACGTGGGTGCGAGCGACGGCCGCCGCGACTGCGGTGACAGTGTGCGACCCGTCTGCCGCCCGTAGTCAGAATCGGACAACGCCACCCAAACACGCAAGTACAGCCATCCAATCCCGCTCGTGCGGATTTGCAATCCGGCCGCGATGAATAGAGGGATTTGACTTCGTCTTCGTCCGTCGCGACTCGGCCATTGACTTCGTCTACCTCCTTCGCACCTCGGCCATTCAAGCAAGCTTGATGGCTCTCGGTTTGGCGTCGGTTCAAGTAAACTTGATGGCTCTCGCTGCTCCGTCCGTTACAATCCCTCACCATTTGCTCTGCCCTGTGGGGATTGCAGATCCCCTTCTCATCTCATCCGGATTAAAATCCGCCTGAACGGCGTGGCGCGGGCGTATGAGCTGGGGATAGAACGGAGGTTGGGACGGGTTGCGAAGTGCCCATTCCACTAACAAACACCCGTTTGCTGCGCGGTTATCTTTTTGACCCGTCACAAAAAATGGGGTAGGCGCCTTCGGCGCAATTGAAGATTGAAGATTGAAATTTGAAGATTCGTGTGCAGCCAACTATGAATTTTGAACTCTTAAATAACGTTTTCATTCGCCAGCGTTTGATGTTATTTTGCCAGCGTTTGATGTTATTTCGCCAGCGTTTGATGTTATTTCGCTAGCGATTGATGTTACCAGCCGATGCGGTTTGCGATGACGGCTAATTTTTGTGACGGGTCAAAAAGGAAACCGCGCAGCAAACGGGAGTTTGTTAGTGGAATGGGCACTTCGCAACCCGTCACTCAAGGCTGAAGGTTGAAGATGGGGGATTGGAGATTGAAACATGGGGGGCTATAGAATACGCGAAAACACGCCAAAAAGTTGGTTCACTTGCAGAAGCCTGTGTTTCCATGAACCAAAACCAGCAAAACCCTTTTGCTCTGTTCAGAGACGTTGTCTCAGATATTATGTCTATAGGCTTTTCCTTGTAAGCCAGCTTACAGATAAAAGCCTACAGCCATAACATCATCCATACTGGATGATACCAGAGC
>JAILEU010000095.1 GCA_024697785.1 Bacteroidaceae bacterium
AATCCGCATCCGCGAAGGTACTTCCAGTTTCGATACTCTTTTCATACTTGTGCGTTTTTTTCGAATTGCGCTGCAAAGTTACGGCTATCTTTCCAATTGGGGCGAAAATCGGGGTATAAGCCCGTTTTTTGGGACGAAAAATGAGATTTTGGGGCGAAATGCGTGTTTTTGGGGCGAAATGATTTGCGAAAAACCTTCTTCCCGCCTTTAGCCACAACCCGTAAACGCACTTTTCAGGCCGTTGCGTATCATTTAAAATATACCAAGTATATACTATAATCACACCTTTTTCGTTTAAAAAACGATATGAAACGTAAAGTCATATTGTTAACGGTGGCTCTTCTGGCTATGGCAACAGGAGTTCGGGCGCAGTTCGACGTGCACTTCACGCACTACTGGACGCTACAGAACTACTACAACCCAGCCTCGGCAGGCGCTTCAGGAAGGATGAACATGCAGGCAGCATACAGCATGCAGATGGCCGGCTACAAGAATGCTCCGGCAACGATGCTGGTGGCCGTCGATTATGCTCTGCCGGCTCAGGAGAAGGCACACGCCGTGCAGGCTGGCATGCTGAGCGACAAAATCGGCCTCTTCAACAATCAGCGCCTCTATGCGGGATATGCCTATCGGATGAACCTCTGGGGAGGAAAGCTCGCCGTGGGCGCAAGCACAGGCATGCTCAGCCAGACATTCGATGGCGGTAAGGTGGAGGCCGAGGAGAAATCCGACCCCGCCATCCCCTCCTCATCGGTTGACGGAGAGGTCATCGACATTGGGGCTGGCGTGTACTATGCCGCGGGCAGCGCCTACGTCGGTTTAGCCGCCATGCACCTCACCGCCCCCACGCTGGAACTAGGCGAAACGAACGAAATGAAGGTGCGCAGAAGCTATATTTTACACGGAGGATGCAATATCCCGCTGAAAAATCCGTTATTATCCATACAGCCCTCGATGCAACTGATGACGAATCTAGTGGCCTGGAGGGCCGACGTGACGGTACGCGGAACCTATGTCTGGGACGAGAAAAAGTACTACGCCGGCCTGACCTACAGCCCGATGACATCCACCAGCATCCTGCTGGGTGCCGAGATAAACAGTTTCACCTTCGGCTATGCCTACGAGCTGTTCACCTCAGGCGTGGGCCTCATCTACGGAAGCCACGACCTCAGCGTCAGCTACAAAATGGACCTCGATCTGGGAAAGAAAGGAAAGAACAAACATAAAAGTGTACGCTATTTGTAATATGAAAAGAACAACGTTAACCATCGTCGCCGTCGCCATGCTGATGCTGGCCTCATGCGCTGGCAGCAGCCCTGCATCCATGGCCGGAGGCGAACTGACGGGCAGCGGAGCGCAGGCGTTCAGCGAACCCGCCCCCTTCGGCATGGTGCTCATCCCCCGCGGCTCGCTGAAGCTGGGCGAGGAGGAGACCGACAGCCTGTGGGGCTCAAGCGCGCCCTACCGCGAAATCTCCGTCGAATCGTTCTGGATGGACGATACGGAAATCACCAACGCCGAGTACAAACAGTTCATCTACTGGGTGCGCGACTCCATCATCCGCGAGCGCCTCGCCGACCCCGCCTACGGCGGCGACGAGACCTTCAAGATCGAGGAAGACAAGAACGGCGAACCCATCACGCCCTACCTGAACTGGAAGAAGGCCATCCCCTGGCGCAAACCCACCGAGGACCAGAAGGTGGCCATCGAGAGCATGTACTACATGAATCCCATCACGGGCAAGAAGGAACTGGACGTGAAGCAGCTGAACTATCGCTACGAAATCTACGACTACGCCCAGGCTGCGCTGCGCAAGAACCAGCTCGACCCTGCCAAGCGCGTCCGTAATACCGACACGAAGGTGAACCCCGACGAGGTCATCATGATCTCGAAAGACACGGCTTACATCGACGAGGAAGGCAGAATCCACAGGGAGAACATCGTGCGCCCGCTGAGCGGTCCGTACGACTTCCTCAACACCTACATCATCAACATCTTCCCCGACACCACCTGCTGGGTGAACGACTTCCCCAACGCCCACAACGAGATGTATATGCAGCTCTATTTCAGCCACCCCAACTATAACGACTATCCGGTGGTGGGCGTCAGCTGGGAGCAGGCCAACGCCTTCTGCGTGTGGCGCACAGACTTCCTGCTGCGCGGCCTCGGCCCGCAGGCCAAGTATGTGCAGCGTTACCGCCTGCCCACCGAAGCCGAATGGGAATATGCCGCACGCGGCAAGGAGGGGAGCCTCTTCCCCTGGCTGGACGACGGCACCCACAGCGACGAGGGCTGCTTCTACGCCAACTTCAAGCCCGAGAAGGGTAACTACACGAAGGACGGCAGCCTCATCACCACCAAGGTCGGCTCGTACAACGCCAACAGCCATGGCCTCTTCGACATGGCCGGCAACGTGGCCGAATGGACATCGACCGTCTATACCGAGGCCGGCGTGCTGCAGATGAGCGACATGAACCCCGAGCTCTACTACAACGCCGCGCCCGAGGACCCCTATTACATGAAGAAGAAGACCGTCCGCGGCGGCTCGTGGAAAGACCCCGAGCGATTCATCCAGAGCGTCAGCCGAGGCTACGAATACCAGAACGAGAGCCGCTCCTACATCGGCTTCCGTTGTGTTCGCTCATACGTAGGAACCAACAAAAAGACATTCAAACGTTAATCAGCCAAGAAAAAACAGCCTTATGGAACGAGAAAAGAAAAACATACTGACCCGCTTTCAGGACTTTCTGGAGACCAAGAAGGGACAGACCATCCTGAACTATCTCTATAGCTGGGGAGCCGCCGTCGTCATTCTGGGTGCGCTGTTCAAACTGACGCACATCAATGGTGCCGACCTCATGCTGTTCCTCGGCATGGGCACCGAGGTGCTCGTGTTCTTCATCTCCGGTTTCGACCGCCAGGCATCCACGCTGGGCGGCAGCAGCGAGGAGAGCCCGTCAGCCTCTGGCCCCATCGTCATCGGCGGAGGAGCCCCTGCCGTCATCGGCGCACCCGCAGGGATGTCGGCTGCCGTGCCGTCGGGGGATGCTCCCGTCGTCTCTGGAGGAGCTGCACCTATCATAACGGGCGGAGGAGCCCCCATCGACGCCGAGTCGCTGGCTGCTATGGCCAACATCGCCGCCGCCAACGCCGCCGCAGCGGCTGCCGCACAGGCTGCCGGTCCCATCATCATCGGCGGAGGCGCAGGCACGGGCGTAGCTCCTCAGCAGCCCACAGCAGAGGGCGAGGCCACCGCAGCACCCGTTGCTGCCGAAGGTGCCGCCCCCCATGCAGCAGCCATCGGCGCCGGACCTACCGTCATCGGCGAGGCACCCACCATCATCGGCCACGGCGGAACCGTCGATATTCCCGAGATGGAGAAGGTTACCACCGAATACATCGAACGCCTCCGCGAGCTCTCCGAGTCGTTCAGCCACGTGGCTGAGCAGGCCGAGAACCTCGAGAACTGCTCCGACGAGATGGAGCGCCTGAGCCGCAACCTCACTAGCATCAACACCATCTACGAGCTCCACCTCAAGAGCCTCGGCGGACAAATCAACAACATCGACAGCGTCAATGCCCAGACCCAGCGCATGGCCGACCAGATTGAAGAGCTCAATGCCGTCTATAAGCGCATGCTCGAGTCCATGACGGTCAACATGGGCGTCCGCACCCCCAACCCCGGTTCCAACTCCTAATATCCAATCCCTCATTCCAGAAAAAGGATTATGGCAAAGAACACGAAACGCGTAAGCCCTCGTCAGAAGATGATCAATCTGATGTACGTGGTGCTCATGGCCATGTTGGCCATGAACGTGTCGAGCGACGTGCTAAATGGCTTCACCGTGGTTTACGACAGCCTGACGCGCAGCGCCGACAACGCCACCCTTCAGAACTCAGCCATCTACGACCAGTTTGCTGCGCAGATGGAAAAGAACCCCGAGAAGGTGCGCTCGTGGTACGAGAAGGCTCAATATGTCCATCAGCTCTCAGACAGCCTTTACAGCTACGCCGAAAGTCTGAAGACCCGCATGGTCCTCATGGCAGACGGAAAGGATGGCAACGTGCGCGACCTGAAGAACAGAGAGAACCTTGAGGCTTCGACGCAGGTCATGCTCTCTCCGGGCACCGGCGAGGGACATAACCTCTACGAGAGCATCAACCGCTATCGCGACGCCATCCTTCAGATGGTTACCGACAGCATGCAGACTCGCATCATCAGCGATAACTTTAACACCGAAGTACCCCTCCGCGGCAAGGCGCTCGGCAAGAACTGGGAAGAATACAACTTCGAGAATATGCCCGTAGCTGCCGCCGTCACTCACCTCACCAAGCTGCAGAGCGACGTGCGCTACGCCGAGGGCGAGGTGCTCCACACCCTCGTCACCAACATCGATGCCTCTGACGTCCGCGTCAACACGCTCGATGCCTACGTCATCCCCACCTCGCA
Source organism: Bacteroidaceae bacterium (assembly GCA_024697785.1). GTDB lineage: Bacteria > Bacteroidota > Bacteroidia > Bacteroidales > Bacteroidaceae > UBA1189. The sequence goes on from JAILEU010000095.1 coordinate 4,451, forward strand.
GAACGTGGTGCGCGGCGGACGCTTCTCAGCCCGAATCGTTATGGCGGCCGTCGACTCCACCCAGCGCCCCGACATCTACGTGGGCGGCAAGCTCGTGCAGACCAACAACGGCTGGTACGAGGTGCCCTGCCCCTCAACGGGCGACTTCACCCTCAGCGGCTACATCGAGACCACCGATGGCTCGGGCGACGTCGTCCAGCGCCCCTTCTCGCAGAAGTACACCGTCGTTGACCCCGTAGCCACGGTGTCGGCAACGATGATGAACGTCCTCTATGCCGGCTACGACAACCCCATTGAGGTTTCCGTCCCCGGCGTCCCGGCCAACAAGGTTACGGCCCGCATCAGCAACGGCAACGGCACGCTCACCAAAAACGGCAAGGGCTACATCTGCCGCCCGTCGAAAATCGGCCAGGATGTCGTCATCGCCGTCAGCGCCGAGCAGGACGGCCGTGTGCAAAGCATGGGCGACTATAAGTTCCGCGTGCGCCAGCTGCCCGACCCGACGCCGATGATTGAATATGTCGATGCCAACGGCAACACCCAGCGCTACCGCGGCGGCGGCGCCAAGCTGCCCAAGCAGAGCCTCATGAAGGCCGACGGCATCATCGCCGCCATCGACGACGGCCTGCTCAACATCGGGTTCAAGGTCATCAGCTTCGAGATGGTCACCTTCGACAACATGGGCAACGCCATGCCTGAGATTTCCGACGGCGCCCTCTTCTCAGCCCGTCAGAAGGCCACCATGAACCGCCTACAGCGCGGCAAGCGCTTCTACATCTCTAACGTCAAGGCCCAGGGCCCCGATGGCGTCCAACGCCAGCTCACCTCTACCCTTGAAGTCATCCTCAATTGATTTCCGAACGGACTATTCACCACCCAGACGATAAAAACAAAACATGAATATGAAACGTCTCCCCATAATCACCCTTGCCCTTTTCATGGGCATCCTGACGGCCGCTGCGCAGCCTAAAGGCCGTGTGCAGAAGGACGTGGCCGGGAAGTCTGACAACGGCACAGCCCTCAGCGAGCGTGCCAAGTCGCAATACACGGGACAGATGCCCGCCCCCTCCGACGTGGTCTGGAAGCGCGACATCTACCGCATCCTCGACCTCACCAAGGAGGCCAATGCGGCCCTCTACTATCCCGTTGAGCCGCTTGGCGACCGCGTCAACCTCTTCACGCTTGTCCTCCGCCTGGTGGTCGACGGCAAAGTGCCTGCCTATGAATACCGCTCCGACGGCAACGAGCTCTTCACCGAAGAGAATAAATACAAGGTGAAGGATCTGCTGGAGAAGTTCTACATCTACTACGAAGAGAAAGATGGCCATATCACCGTCTCCGATGCCGATATCCCCTCGGGCGAAGTGCTCAGCTATTTCATCAAGGAGAGCAGCTACTACGACCAGCGCACAGCCACCACAGGCACGAAGGTCACGGCTATCTGCCCCGTGCAGCACCGTGCCGGCGACTACGGCGACAGCGCCGAAGCCGTCACCAAGTTCCCGATGTTCTGGCTCAACTACGACGAAGTCAGCGCCTACTTCGGCATGACGCCCGTCATGACCAGCTCCTACAACAACGTTTCCAACATGAGCCTCGACGACTACTTCGTCAAGCATCAGTACGAAGGCGAGATCTACAAGACCTCCAACCTCCAGAACAAGCTGCTTGCCGACGAGGCCAAGGGCGACACCGCCCTACGCGTGGCCCGCGAGCGCATCGAGGGCGAGCTGCGCGGCTTCGAGCATAACCTCTGGGGCACCGCCGAGCCTGAGCCAGAGGACACCACCAGCGTCGCTGCGACGAAGTCCACACGCCGTGCCCGCGCCACACGTACTGCTGCCAAGACTACTTCCAGGGCCAAGACCACCAAGGCTCCCAGAGCCAAACAGGAGAAAACCACCAACAAAAGCGCCAACAAAAGCGCGGGTGGCTCTGGCTCAGGACTTTCTGTCCGCCGCCAAAAACGATGAAATAACTGCTTCGCAAGAAAAGTGAAGAAAGTTGCTTCGCCTGAAGCGATGGACAAGCTGGGCGTATAGCCTTCAATAAAAGCCACGAGCCGAGATGCTTCCGCGTCCCGGCTCGTGGTTTCTTTTCAGGCGAACTCTTCCCGTCAGAGTTGGGCAGCAATGCGTGCGGCAATGCCGGCAAACTGCTCGGGCGTGAGCTGTTGCTTAGGGTTGGTGAAGAGGAGGTCGGTCTCCTTGTCGAGGGGAACGAGATGGATGTGGGCGTGAGGCACCTCCATGCCGAGCACGGCAACGCCGACACGCTGGCAGGGGACGGCAGCCTTCAGGGCACGGGCCACCCGCTTGGCAAAGAGCGTAAGGGAGGTGTACTCCTCGTCGGTGAGGTCGAAGATGTAGTCCACCTCGTGTTTCGGGATGCAGAGAACGTGGCCTTCCTTCAGGGGATTGATGTCGAGGAAGGCAAAGTTATGCTCGTCCTCAGCTACCTTGTAGCAGGGGATTTCGCCAGCTATGATGCGTGAGAAGATGGAAGCCATATAATTATTGGTTAGGGGTTAAGGGTTAGGGGTTAGGGTTAGGGTTAGATTGAGATGCTGAGAACCTCGAGTTCGAGCATACCAGCGGGAATCTTTATCTTCACTACGTCGCCCACCTTATGGCCAAGCAGACCTTGGGCGATAGGGGTGTTGACGGAAATCTTGCCCGCCTTCAGGTTAGCTTCGCTTTCGGGGACGATGGCGTAGGTCATCTTCGCCTTGTTCTTCACGTTCTTCAGCTCCACCTTGGTGAGGACCTGCACGCTGTCGGTCTTGATTTTCGACGGGTCGATGATTTTTGCTTCGCTGATGGTCAGCTTCAGCTGATTGATTTTCATTTCAAGCATGCCCTGTGCCTCCTTAGCGGCATCGTATTCGGCATTTTCGGAAAGGTCACCCTTGTCGCGAGCCTCGGCAATCTGCCGCGCAATCTCCGGACGTCGGATGGTTTCCAACTCTTTCAGTTCGGCCACCAGCTGGTCAAACCCTTCTTGTGACATGTAAGCCATAATTTCTTCTATGTTTAATTGTTACTATTTTTTCGTTTTTTAATCACACGAAAGAAAAGAATCCCGGCACATTTGTCCATGCCGGAACCCTCGTTTCTCATGTTTCGGCTACAAAGGTAGTGCAAGCCGAGAGGAAAAGCAAGAAAAACCACGTTTTTTTTGCTTTGCCCGAGGCGCAGCCTACCTAAAACGACAGTTAAAGGTAGTGCAAGCCGAGAGGAAAAGCAAGAAAAACCACGTTTTTTTCATGATTATCCGCAAAAATACTCCTAACGACCTGAAAGGCCAAAAGCACATAGCCCAGGGCAGCGCCCTGGGTATATTGGAGTACAAATCATTCTGCGCCCTGAAAGGGCAAAAGCCCTTGATAATAATGCTTTTGCCCTTTCAGGGCGAAAGTTGCGTTTGTGTTTTGTTCCCAGGGCGTTGCCCTGGGCTATGTGCTCACTGCCCCTTCGGGGCGTACTATTGAGTTTAGGGATTGCGGAAATCTTGCTTTTTTACAGCTTCAGCGTCACGCCGGCAACGGCGCGGATGCCCTGAGCGGGATAGACTGGGGTGTAGCCGTTATGACGGTTCAAGAGGTTTTCGCCAGAGAGGTAGAGGCTGATCATGCGGCTGAAGGCATAGTCGGCCTTAAGGCTGAGGTCGGCTACAGAGGGCTGACGCCCGGCAGCAGTAGTATTATAGCGGCGATAGCGGAAGGCTGCATCAGCATGAAGGTTCTGCACGATGCGTGTCCTGATGCTGGTATTCCAGTCCATCTGCGGAGCCCACGTCAGCAGCAACGGGTTGTCGTCCACGCCCTGCCATCCGTAGTAGGTGAAGTCGGTGCCGAAACGGAAGAAGTCTTTCCACTCATACGAGGCATCCGCGCCGGCATGCCACACGCGGGCGTCGTGGTTCACCAATCCGGTGTAGAGCAGCCCATTCTTCACGCGGGCTGCGGCAAAGAGGGCATTGTCCGTCATGCGGTATCCGCCGCCAAGACCCACATGCAGCCCTTCTGCCACACGGATGCCCATGTGCAGACGTGCGTTCAGATAGGTGTAGGCCTTCTGCAGCGGCACGTCGGCTGTCCACCAGGGGGAGAGGCGGTAGAGGTCGCGGAAGGACTGCACGTCGCGTCCGCCATCGACGACGAGGTCGAGGCGCAGGGGCGCCGAGGGTGTCCACGTGAACTGACAGTTGGGCGACAGCTGCACACGCTGGCTGTCGGTGGGCTGTGCATCCACATTAAGGCCAATCGCCACACGGCCCTGCCTGCCTTCAATGGCCCAGCTCGGATGGAAGCCAAGGAGATAGTGCGACAGGGTATCGGGAAGATTGGTGTAGGTGAGGAGGTCGTTCGTCAAGGCCAGATTCAGCTGCCCTGCCTTGGGGAAACGGTAGGAGAAACGAGCGTCCAGCCGGGCGTGGTTTTCGGCATTCGGCTGCGCGATGCCCTGCCAGGCGCTGTTCTGCCAGCGATGGAACGCCCCGCTGAAGCCCAGCTCAGCGGGAATGCGGCGGAAGGGTGCCGTCAGATACCCGTCGCCCCCATACCAGAGGCTGTTCAGCAGGTCGGTGACAGCCACAGGCGTCGCTACGAGGTGATTGCGGGTGTAGTAACCGACGTCGGCGCCCAGTCCGAACCGCGTGCGTCCCTTATGGTGATAGGCGATGCGGGCATCGGTGTCGTATCGGCGGCCGAGCCACGTGCCGCTGTCAGCAGCGAGTGCCGTAAGCCCTTCGTAGGGGACTGCCCCTTTCCATCCCGAGAGGGAGGCTGAGAGGTCGAGCACATCGTTCTTCCCCAGCGAGGCCCGGTAGAGCCCGAGGACATCCGTGTTGCCCCGCGTGCCGTAGCCGAGGCGGATGTAGGCAGGCAGCAGGCGCTGTTCGCGCAACGTGACGGTGCCGGAGCCAAAGGGGCTGCGGGCAAGGTTACCCGGGTCGTGGTTCTCGTCGGCATAGACAACGGCCTCGCGGTGGGTGGCAGGCTGCGGCTCGTCGGGCAGGAACGAACGCTTCTCTGACGATGCCAGCACGGGGTTATAGACGCTCTCCACCAGCACCGTGCGGCGGATGGTGTCGCCCGCTGCCGTCTGGGCTGCCAGCGCCGACGGCAAGGCCATCAGCAGCGTCAGCATGAGCGCCGACGGCAGGGCTTTCGTCCCTTTCACTTCCATATATCTTCTTTTCATCTTCCCTTCCATTCCTTTTCTGTCAGTTGATGTGATACGATTGGTAATCATTGAAGCTTAGCGAGGCGTTCTTCGATGCGTCCGGCAATGTCATCCTTGGCGTCGTAGTTCTGCCGCAGGGAGAGCAGGTATTGCCTGGCCTCCACATCGCGTCCGCTGGCCATATAGACGTCGGCCAGCAGGATGAAGCTGCGTGCCAGCCAATAGGTGTGGGGCGTGCTGACGTTGATGTAGTCCAGCACCTCCTTCTCGGCATTCTCGGCCTGGGCGGTGTCGAAGTAGAGCTGTGCCAGCAGGTATTTGGCCTCGGCGCCATAGACGGAGCGGGTGTCCTTGGCCAGCACGGTCAGGTCGGCCTTGGCGGTGTCGTTCTGCCGGCGTGCCAGGCACGCCTTAGCGCGATAGTAGCGCATCTCGATGGCCGTCTCGGGTGCCAGCCCGTTGGCCTGTACGAAGGTGCCGACCTCGCTGATGACGGTGTCCCAGTCGGAGAGCGCCCACGCCGCCCGGACGCCGAAGGTCTGGGCATGCAGCCGCACGTCGGGACGGCTCGTCATCGCCTTCAGGTCCTTGTAGGCCTGCAGGGCGAGGGCGTAGTCCTTGTGGTCGTAGGCCATGTCGCCCACCAGACGTGTGGCCTCCTCCTGATAGCGGTTGCCACGCATCTCGGCCACCTTGAGCAGGTGGCTGATGGCGCTTTCGTAGTTCTTCTGGTCGCGCAGGATGCATCCCAGATGGTAGTGGGCATTCACGGCGTATGCTCCGGCGGGGAACTGCTGCAGGTATCTGTCAAGGGCGTCCTGCGCCTTCTTCGTCTCGCCTCGCATGTAGAGCTGCTCGGCAGCGGCATAGGTCAGCGAGTCGTGTTCGGTGACCTCCACAGCCACCATGCCCTTGGCCTGCGAGGCGAACTGCACGTAGCTGTCCACCTTGTTCTCCTCGACGTAGAGCGACTTCAGGTCGCGCATGGCCACGCTGGCCTCTTCGCTGCCGGGATAGGTGGTGATGACGTGCTTATAGGCCGCCTCGGCTTCGGCGGTGCGCCCGGTCTGATAGTAGAGCAGGGCTATCTCGTTTCCGGCGCTGGGGGCGTAGCTGCAGCGGGGGTAGCGCTCCAGCAGCTGACGGAAGGCGCTCAGAGCCCCGTCCCACTGTTCAAGCTGCACCAGCGAGCGCCCTTTCTCGAAGAGGGCATCGTCGGCATAGTCCGACGTGGGGAAGTGGCGCAGCAGCTGGTCAAGCGTCGATACCTTATCTTTATAGCGGCCCAGCAAGCCCTGCGAGAAGGCCTTCTGATAGATGGCATAGTCGCCGCTTTCGGGGTCGATGGACATCGCCTTGTCGTAGGCGCTGGCGGCATCGCTGTAGCGCCGTGCCTGGAAGAGGCAGTCGCCCATGCGTCCCCACACGTCAGCACGTGTGGCATTATCGGTCTCGGTAGCCACGCCCTGTGTGGCAAAGAAACGGTCGAACTGGCGGTAGGCCTCGTTGTAGTTTCCCTGCCGGAAGTAGCAGTATGCCAGTCCGTATCGTGCCAGCAGGGCCGTGCGTCCGGTGTCGTCCAGAGTGAGGCTACCGCTGTAGTCCTTGCGCGCTCCGGCGTAATTGCCCTTGCGGTAGTGAGCCTCGCCGCGCCACAGCAGCGCCTCGGCCCGCACCCGCTTGTCGTAGCCCGCCATAGCGATACATTGTGAGAGCAGGTCGATGGCCTTGTCCGTGTCACCCCCCGCGAAGGCCTCGCTGCCGGCACGGCAGAGCAGCTTCTGGCGGGCCTCCATCAGGGCGGCGTCGGGATGGTTGATTTTGGCGATGGACTGCAGCGCAGCCTCGTAGTTTCGCGTGCTCAGATAGGTCTCGGCCAGGTAGGCACCTACCTTGGGCGCCCACGCCGAGGTGGGGTATTCGTTCAGGAAGCGTTCGGCTACGGTGACGCCTTCGCCGAAGGCACCGCCGCCGCTCTCGTGCAACGCCGCGATGTGGTTGTACATAGCCTGCTGGCGCAAGGCGTCGTCGGCCGTCATGGCCGAAGCGCGCTCGAAGCTCATGCGGGCGCGGGCCACGTCGCCCGACTTGAGGTACGAGAGTCCGCTGTATAGCTCGGCACATTGGGCTACGGCATCGTCGGCCGTACCAGCCTTATCCACCATAGCCAGCACCTCCGGCGCCCGCAGATATTCGCCCGAGTTGTAGTGCGCCAGTCCTAAGCGGAAGAGGGCCTCGCGGCTGGGTTCGTCCGTCTCGGCCAGCCACTCCTCGAGCTGCAGGGCGCTCTCCACATAGCGTCCCAACCCGAACAGCGCCTCGCCGTGCACACGCTTCAACTCAGTGGAAAATAAGGAGTTCAGGAGTTCAGGAGTTGCATGGAGTTCAGACAAATGTCCTGTCTGCAGACTCTCGTTAGCGGAACTATTGTCTGAACTCCTGAACTCCTGAACTACTGAACTACTGTTAGAGTTGCTTCTTTCCAGCGCCGTCTGATAGTCGCCTTTCTCAAGCGCCACCTCGGCTTTGTAGAAGAGCGCGGCATCGCGCAGGGCAGGCACGTTCTCCACAGCTGTGAACTCCTCGTCCGCCTCGTCCAGACGGCCGTCGGCATAGTCCGTCCACGCCAGCGCGAAGGCTGCCTCATCGGCATACTTACCGCCCAGCAGCTGGACCGTGCGCAGCTGCACGCGCGCTTCGTCCATCTGCCCCAGCGTGCTCAGCGCCATACCGTAGGTCACCACCAGGCGCTCGAGCTCATCCGCAGGCAGAGCCTCCACGTCGATGTCGTCCATCATCTCCGTCATAGCCACGCAGTCGCCACAGGCAAAGTACGCCTCGGCCAGCATGGCCTTCAGACGGTTCTGGTGGGGAGCGTCGGGATACTCCTTCATGTATCGCCGCAGGGCCGTCACGATGTCGCGCGCCGGCATCCCCGTCTGTTGGCTTCGCCTTTGTCCGTCACGACTCGGCCATTCAAGCAAGCTTGATGGCTCTCGCTGCTCCGTCCGTTCCGACGACAGCCACGCTGCCCAGTCGGCATCCATCAGCATACGGTCGCAGAACTGCTTGTACTCCGGCGCTACCGTACGCGGACATTCCAGTCCGATGCGGGCGGGCACGATGGCCCCGTCGTCCACGATGCGCTGAAGCCCGTCCGTCTGGGCCTGCACGCCGCCGCACAGCAGCGCCGCACACCCCAGCAGAATTATAGTCGTCTTTCTCATTGTCATAGTCTGTTAGTACTCTTTTGGCTGCGAAGATAGTGCATGCCGAGCGATAATGCAAATTATTTCAATTGAAAAATGAAAAATGAAAGTATATTAAATAAGGTTTAACGTTTAACGCTGCCCCCCTCTTGTAGGAATAAGCTATCGTCACGCAGAAAAGGCCTAATGAAACGTAGGAAAGGCCTAATCAGCCGCAGGAAGGCCTTTTTGTGAAGTGACAGCGTTTAACGTCGTCAGCGTAGCGTTTAACGTCGTCAGCGTAGCGTTTAACGTTGTCGGCGTAACGTTTAACGTCGTCGGCGTAGCGTTTAACGTTGTGTACATGACGTTTAATGCTGCTACGAAGCCGTCGCGCAGCTTTGTGACAATTGTGACAAATGACAGTGCGTTTTCTGCGCACTTCGGAGGCCTGGAAGCAGGGAGGAAAATAGATAAATATAAGAAAATGAATAAATTAAATTATTATCATATATATATTATCATATACATTTACCCTATTTCTACCCCCCCGAAAACCCTTTACCTTTTCGTTTTTATGCAAAAGCTTTGAGTTTTGCCGACGAAACTGCCTGCGAAAGCCCTCGGCGTTTTTTCCCCATCTGCCCTCTGAGCCGCCCGAAGCGTGCGCAAAATGCGCTGTCATTTGTCACAATTGTCACAAATCCATCTGCCCGAACGTTATTTATTACTCAAAACCAATCATTTATATTCACTCCTCATTGACTTTTCGGCACGAGGGTCAGTCCTCCCCAGACAAAGGAGACGTTGTACCACCAGCCTCCAGCGGAGGAGCTACGGGAGACAATCCGTGTGGCATCGATACGGCATCCGATGGTGCTCTCCGTATAGCGACAGCCTCCTCCGGCAGCGGGGTACAGCTGAAGTCGACGATGGGTTTTGTATTCGATTTGCATTCCGGCTGATGGCCCTACGGCGTGTATGCCGCTCGTGCTGACGTCGGCGCTAGAACGTTTTTTGGGAACGACGCCGATGGTGGAGACTCCGATACGGGGAGTGATGCGCCAGTAGTTGCTGTTACAAATGCTATAGCCGTAGAAGGCTCTCCAGTTCGTCAGGTCGTACGGCTGGTGGTCGTCCCAGTTCTTTTCGGGAAAGGCGGCGAGACTGCTTCCCGATGCGACATTGCCCTCCAATCCCAACCAATGCCGCCCGTACAATTTCTCGAACGAGATTCCAAAGCCGATGAGCGGGCGCAGATAGGCTCTCAGTTCGGTTGTCGGGATCAAAGAGAGCAGGTGAATGCCGATGCTCCAAGGAGACTTCCATCGCCGGATGTCAGGCAGGACAGCCGATGCGCTGTCGAGCTGTGAAAGGGCTTCGCGGGTGAGCCTTTCCATCTCAGCTGTGGTGACCGTATCATTCCCCTGGGCACACAGGCTGTCGAGCAGGGTGGACGCCGCAGAAAACTCCGCGCCTTTCCTTTGCCAGAGCGAGTGAATGGTCTCTTGGTCAGTTCCCGCCCTATACACGCTGTCGAGTTCGAGCTGGAACAGACGGCGTAGCATCTCCGTATGGTCAAACGCCATCTGATGAAAGCGCAGCAGGCGGTCGGTCTGGCTTCCGTTGCGCACCCAGGTGGTCGCGTTATCTAAATAGGTACGCGAGGTGAGGCGGAGAATGGTCAGATTGCCCGTGCGGACGGTGTCGGTGGCGGTACACATGCCCCAGCTGAGGTACGAGTCGCGGCTGAGCGCAGCGTAGCGGGGCTCCACCCTGAAGTCGTCCCACGTCAACGCCCCAGCGTCCCAGAAACGTTTGCCCTGGGATTCAGCGTCGTTCTGCCCAAGCGCGGTCACCACGCACAGCAGAAAAGCCACAGCAAGGGTTGCTCTTTTCATCATCATGACAAGCCCTGTTCGGGTGGATTTTTCTTTCAGATTTTATATCGCAGACCGAGGAGGATGATTCCCTGCTCGCCGAAGCCAAGGTCGAAGAAGCCGCGGAAGTGGGGACTGCCGAAGTCCATGCCGACAAGCGTCAGATGCCCGTTCAGATGGAGGAAGCTGGCCTGCTCGTTGCTGCGCGTGTAGTGGCTATAGAGGGTCTGCTCGTGGCGCGACGTGAAGCCGAGGCCCACCTTGGAGTACATGCCGAAATACTGGCGGCGAATCCAGTCGAACTTCACGGTTGGCATCAGCGACACGTAGCGGTTTTTCATCTCTGCAATCTTCGCACCATTCTTTATCTCGGAAATCGGCGCGCCGTCGGCTATCTCCGTGGCCACCGGGTTGCCCGTTCCGTAGATGAGCATGCCGCCCACGCCGAGCCACTCCTTGACGCGATAGAAGTATTCCAACGTGAAGGAGTGGAGGTTGTTGACGCTGTACATCACCCCGTCGTCCCGCCCCACGTCGTTAATCACCCGAACCAAATCGATGAAATTGGACGTGGAGAAGCCTCCCGAGCTGATGCCCACTTCGTGCTTCGAGTCGGCATAGATGTTCTGTCCGCTTATGCTCACAGTAGCCATCATGGCGGCTACGGCCACAAAAAGATACTTTCTCATAATACTGACGTTTTTAATTGTTTTCGGTGCAAATATAGGGAATAAAACATGTTGCCTCCAAATAAATAGTAATGTATTACTGGAAAAGGACTTTCTTTCCGTTCACAATGTAGATGCTGCCGCCCGCGGGCGTGACGGTGCGGTTGCCCTGCAGGTCAAAAACGATGTCGCCCCCGTCGCTGTCGCACGAAACCATCTCCACGCCCGTCGGCCCGACGACGAACGTCAGCGTGGCCGAGAAGGGAGGCATCACGTCGTCCTCGTCCGTCACGTTGAGGGTGATGCTGTACTCGCCCTCGTCCAGACGTCCCAGCGAGGTGGTGGCTTCTACGTCCTCGTTGCCCTCTTCCTGACTATGGTAGGTGCCGCTGAGGACAATCTGCCTGCCAGCGATGGACTTTACACTTTGCTGATAGCGTCCTCCGACGATGCCCCTCACGCGACAGACCACGTCCACGTCGCTGCTCTCCTTCGGATCCTTCTGTCCCGTGGAGATGTCCGTCTTGGGCGGTTTCTCGCGTACGAAGCCCCGCACGCCGTAACCCTTGAACGAAGTCTCGTGCAGCGTATAGTCATCGACGATGGCCGTCTTTCCGTAATAGCCGGAGAGATAGATGTAATAGTAATCCTCCGTGCATCCTTCAATGGCGACATCCAACGTTAGTGGCTGCATATCGACTACATTGTTTCTCTCCTTGTCCAACTCCGACACCATGTTCAGGTAAATGTCGTGGCCGACGATGGTGTATTCAAGGGAGGTCATCACGTCTGGATTCCCCGTATAGTAACCATTGATGGAGAGAACGCTATCTTGAAGGGAAAAGACGAAACTATTATCGTGCTCGCTGTCAATAGAACCTTCGAAAATGCTGTTTCCCAACGGCACACACGCAACGTCCTCGATGATTTCGAAATTCTTCCAGTAGTCGGCCGCAGCATAAGCCTCCTTGCTTCCCGCAGGAACACGAAGTGTGCCGTATTTCCAAAAGGTCAGGTCTTCAATCTCAGGTGGAGTTGTGGCATCACATACTACAAAAGTGAGTTTGTAACAATTGACAAAAGCATGTTGTCCGATCTTCTTGACACTGCTTGGGATGGTGATAGTAGGCATGCTGCTGCAACCAGCAAAAGCTCCCCTCCCAATTTCTGTGACAGTATTTGGAATGCTGACAGAAGTCAAAGACATACAACTAAAAGCCTCTTCTCCAATGGTTGTGACCCCATAAGGGATAATGACGGAAGTTACCCCGCAACCTTGAAAGGCCCACCCGCCAATCGACGTCACTGTGTTTGGAATAGAAACAGAGCTTAGATTGGCACAACCACAAAAAAAGTAATCCCCTATAGTGGTGAGATTCTCTGGAAGCGTATAAGAGGTAAGTTCGTAACAACCCCAAAGTATGCCCATTCCCATGTGTTCTATTTGTTCCGGGAGTGTGATAGTTGTCAGGGAGCTACAATTGCAGAAAGCATTATCTCCAATGCTTTTCACGCTATTGGGAACAACAAGCGACGGCAGGCTGGTACAACCGAAAAAAGCGAATTCTTCTATATGGGTTAGTCCATCAGAAAGAGAAACCGATTCCAATGCTGAACATTGCAAAAAAGCCCTTTCTCCGATGTTGGTCACACTGCCTGGTATTTCGATTGATGAGAGTCCGGAACAGTTTTCAAATGCACTTTCCTCTATTCTTGCTATGCCATCTGGAATAACTGTATTCATACATCCTGCCAATAACGTGTTCGAAGCTGTCTCAATGAGAGCATTGCAGTCGTTCCGACTGTCGTAGAACGGATTGCCTTCATCCACAACGATAGAAGTCAGGCTCCAGCTATCCAGGAAAACATTCTTACCAATTTGTGCAACGCTTTTGGAAATAGAGGCGGAAATCATTCCTCTGCAATAGGCAAAAGCACTGTCTTCAATGCAGGTCGTTCCATTAGGAATCTCTATAGATTCTAAGCTTTCACAGAATTGAAAGGCTTGTTTTCCGATGGTTGTAACGCTTTCTGGTATAGTGACAGAAACCAGCATGTGGTTTCCATAGAAAAGATTTTCAGGGATTTCAGTAATACTACCAGGCAGCGTGAAGGAATGGAACCATGAACCCCAAAAAGCTCCGCATCCAATGGATGTGACACTATCGGGGATGTCCATAGACAAAAGCTTTTGACAGCAAGAAAAGGCGTATTTTCCAATAGTTGTAACGCTATTGGGAATAGTGATAGATACAAGATGATAGCAATCACCGAACAGGCTATCTGATATGCAGGTTATGCTGTTAGGAATAACAACTGTTTCCAGTTCCGAATAAAGGAATGCACCCGTTCCGATATGGACAACACTTTCTGGAATGTCAATAGTGGGAAATGTACAACCCATAAAAGCCCGATTCCCAACGCTGATGAGAGAATGAGGCAAGGAAATTGAGGATAGCTTTTCACAATAAGCAAAGGCATCATTTTCGATGCTGGTAATACCTTCAGGTAAGTTGACTGAGGTCAGATCGAGGCAAAAGAAGAATGCTTTTGCTCCAATGCTGGTAACACCGTACTTCTTTCCTTCATGTTCTACAACAGAAGGAATGCTTACATCCCCAGAATAAGGCTCTTCTCCCTTCGTTACAGAAACTTCATCGTCTCCTACCTTATTATAATAGATGCCGTCAACCTTGAAGTCGTAGGCGAACGTGGCGGTGATGTTTGCTAAAGCAGCCACAACAAATAATACTACTCTTTTTTTCATATCGTTATTGAGTTTTTTACTTTTCTCTGTGCAAAAATAGGGCATAAAAAGGGTTGCTTCCAAATTTTTAGCGTGACAAAAGCGTGACAATTTACGTTTCGGACGAATAAAAGGGGGAGCTTGAGCGTGACACAATGAAGGTAAAAAAGGGGGGTAATATCGAAAAAATGCCGATGGAATGGGGATTTTTTCGGACGTTTGGGGCATCAGGCGCTGAAGAACAGGTTGCCCCAGTCGTCGCTTAGTTTGCCCTTGATGCGGCTTTTGCGCTTGCGGAGTACGGCGGGATTGCTGCGCTCGCATTGGGCGATGAGGCTGGTGCTCATGCCGAGGTAGGCGTAGAGGCAATAATAGACTTCGTCGATGTTGAGGCTGGGGCACTCGTTCTTCAGATCGACCATAACGTCCGAGAAACAATCGGAGAGGGCGTTGCGAAAGTTGTTATGTTGTTCAAGCGTCATGTCGTGGCCGGTACTCTCCAGCTCGTTCAGCCGCTTGGGCCAAGGGGTGAGGAGGAATGCCTGACGGCTGTAGGAGCATTGTTGACGCCGCAGCGCAAGCAGCTGGTCGTCGTCCTCGGGCGAAGCGGTCTGCATGTGCTCCATCTTCTCCTTCTGCTGGAGTATTTCCAGACGGGCTTTGGAGAGCAGCTGCTGTAGGCGGATGAAGCGGTTCTTATGGTAGCGGTCGGCAAGCAGGAAGAAGAAGGCGCCCAGCAGCACCACAAGGACGAGCAGCGCGGCGAGTGTCGAGGTCTGCCGCTGCCGCTGCACCTTCTCCGCACGGGCTTGCAGTTCCAGCTCATGACGGTTCATCAGCGCCGTGAGCTCCACGCCGTTCCACTGCCGCCAGGCAGAGTCGGCCAGCATGGTGTAGCGGTCCATATAGTAGCCGACGGAGTCGGGCTGATGGCGTGTGAGGCAGATGGCTGCCATCTTACGGCAGAGATTGACCTGCGTGAAGAGCTCTTCGTCGCTGCCGAGGGCGCGATGGAAACAGACGGCAGCGGAGTCGGTCTGCCCCAGCCCCAGACAGGCATCGCCCAGCACACTATAGACGGCGCCGAACGTCTTGCCCTTCAGGCAGGCATAGGCGTGAGTCTTGGCGGTGGGAAAGTCCTCGCGCAGATAGCAACAGAGCTTGGCGGCTTCGAAGTGGGCTTTCTGCTTTAGCCCCTCCGAGGCCCGGGGATGGGCGAAGAGGCTGTCGAGACGCATGGCAGCCTTGGCGGCTTCTCCCTTATTAATATAGACCTTGGCGATGTGGTAGCTGTTGACCAGCGTATCGCGCACCGACACCGAGGGCGAAAGAGTGAAACGGCGGTAGGCACTGAGTGCCTCGTCGAACATGCCGCGGTTGACGTAGTGATGGCCGAGGTTCTGGCAGCAGAGGGCGTAGTAGCGCACGGTGGTGTCGGGGAAGAGCGTCTGTGCCGTGAGGAAGGCATCGACAGCACGGACGTCGCTCGCCATATCGGTATAAGCACAGCCCAGCGAGTACCACGCCATAGCCGCGTGATAGCTCCGACGGCGGCTGCCGTAGTAGCGTGTGGCCAGACGGGCAAGCGAGTCGGACGTGAGGGAACGGAAACACTTATAGTCTGCCTGAACCGTCATCCACGCCCAGTCGGCAAGCGCTTTAGAGGAAGGACGGTAGAGGTGGGAGGAACGTTCCAGCAGTTCCTGTGCGGCTTCGGGGTCGGTTTCGAGAAGTGCTTCGGCTATCTCAAGCTGGCGGCGGACGGAGCGCTGGTCAGCGTGGCATGAGACGGAGAGCAACAACAGCGTGGCAGCTGCTGCGACTAAAAGGGCTCGGCGTGGGTTGGATTGGGACATCATGGTTTCTTCCGTATGAGACAGCGACGCTGGTCAACTTCGTCGCTTAGCAGGAGCAAAGATACACCATCTATGCCCTATCTTCCAAACTTTTTGCGTGACAAAAGCGTGACAAATGACAGAGTAAAGCGCCGGGCTGTGCCTTTCCCTACCGATTGGGGGCTATCCGACGGCGGTGTGGCGGGATTATCCGACGGCGGTGTAGCGGGCGCCGGCGAGGGTACGGACGAGGCCCTTCATCTCTAAGGAAAAGAGCAGGCTGGTGAGACGGCCTATGGGGATGTCGGCTTCGACGACGATGTTGTTAATGTGCAAAGCATCGCCTGCTCCGCGCAGGATGGAAAGGACGCGTTCTTCCTCGGGGCTGAGCTCGACGAAGAGCTGGCGCTGCACGGGTTTGTCGGCGCCCTGCGTGGTGTCCCAGCGCATGGCCTTCAGGAAGTCGTCGGCCGAGGTGATGAGGGCTGCGCCATTACGCAGGATGAGGTTGTTGCAGCCTTTGGAGTATTCGTCGCCCACACGACCGGGGAAGGCGAAGCAGTCGCGGTTGTAGCCCTGGGCGATGTCGGCGGTGACGAGTGCGCCGCCTTTGGCAGCCGACTCGACGATCACTAGGGCGTCGGCCATACCGGCGATGATGCGGTTGCGCTGGAGGAAGTTCTGCCTTTCGGGCTCGGTGACGCTCATGTACTCGGTGACGAGCCCGCCGCCGCGGGCGGTCATCTGTGCCGCTACAGAACGATGGACGGAGGGATAGATGCGGTCGAGGCCGTGGGCCAGCACGCCGACGGTGGAGGCGCCGTAGGCCAGCGAGGCGCGATGGGCGGCGACATCGATGCCGTAGGCGAGTCCGCTGACGATGAGGATGCCGGGAACGGCAGCGGCGAGGTCGCGCACGAATGTGTCGCAGAGGCTGCGCCCGTAGTCGGTGGCCTTGCGGGTGCCGACGATGCTGACGACATGGGCGGCGTTGAAGTCGGCTGTGCCGAGGGTGTAGAGCACCAGCGGGGCATCGTCACACTCGCGCAAACGCGACGGATAGGCGGGGTCGTGGAGGGTGAGGATGCGGATGTGGTGCTTGGCCGCAAAGTCGATTTCCACTTTGGCCCGCTGCCAGGCGGCGGGGCAGTCGAGGGCTTGAATAAGAGAGGGCCGAACCCCCGGAAGAATGTCCGGAAGTTCGGTCCTATGTTCATAGACAGCTGTTGCTGTGCCCAGTGTGCTGACCAGTTGGCGGGCGAGGATGACACCGACATGCGGGGTGCATGTCAACGCAAGCATCGCTTGCAGCTCGTCAGCAGGTGCCGGTGCCATTAGAGTCCGGCGAGAGAAGCGGCGTACTTAACGAACTCGACGTCGTTCTTAGCCTTCTCGAGCATGGTGCGGTCGAGCTTGATGGCCTTGGCAAGGTTGGCAGCGACGTCGGCAGCCTGGTTGGTGCGGGCAGCGAGGATGGCTGCGAGGTAGTAGGTGTAAGCGTCGGGGTCGGCAATCTTGCTGAGGGTGTTCTTGGCAGCGGTGTAGTCCTTCGACATGATCTGTGCGAGGGCGGCAGCGTTGCTCTTCGTCTCGCCGAAGGAGGCGGCAGCGCGGGCGTACTGGCCCTGGGCGATGTAGAGGTTGCCGAGAGCGGCAGCGTTGGCAGCAGCATCGGTGCCCTTAGCGAGGTAAGCCTCAGCCTCGGCCTTGTTGCCGGCGAGGAGCTCGAGCATACCGAGGTTGGTGTTGACCTCAGCAGCAGCGGGGTTCAGCTTGGCAGCCTTCTGGAGGTAGCTCTTGGCGGTGTCATAGTCGCCAGCGGCATAGGCCAGCTCAGCCACGTTGTTGAAAGCGCGATAGTCGCTGGGGAAGAGCTCGGTGGCCTTCTTAAAGATAGCGGTCTTCTCGGCGGGGGTGTTGACGAGGGTAGCAGCATAGAGGAGCTCCTCGACGCTCAGCACGCTGGGGTTGGACTTGAAAGCGGCAAGGATCTCGTCGTCGGTGCGGCCGATGAGCTGGTAGTGGAGGCTCAGGCGAGCGCGACGCAGCTGAGGCAGGATCTCGTTGGCGAGGTCGGCATAGACGGAGGAGATGTTCTTGATTTCACGCTCACGGGCTTCGGGCTCCTTGTACATAGAGAGGACGCGGAGGATGAGGTCCTTGTCGGCGATGTTGGAAGCCTCGACGAGCTGCTTGAAGCCTTCCCAGTCCTCAGCGGTGTACTCAGCATCGACGTTGGTGTCAATCTTGGCCTTCTTGAGCTGCTGGTTGACGTAGTTGCGGGTGTTCTTCTGACGATCCTGAGCCAGACGGTCGTTGAGGTCGAGGGCACCGTCAGGAGAAGCGTAAGCAGAAACCTCGATGTTCTCGAGCTGCTTGCGGTCGTCGGCATTGACGTCCTTCAGGGTGTTGAACACCTCGGCGAGGTCCTTGGAGGTGAGCTCGCTGGAGCGGAGGTTAGCCTGCTGGATAAGGAACATGATGTTGGCCTGCTTGACCTGCTCGATGATGCGCTGGAAGGCATCCTCGGCAAGGGCGGGAGTGGTGGAGGCAGCAGTAGCGGCATAGAGCTCAGCGGTAGCGAGCACGCCGTCGGCAACCTTCACGTCGGGCAGAGAGGTCTCCTTGCTGCCGACCTTGACGACGGGACGGAGGTAGAGTTCGCTCTTAGCCATAGCGGGGATGTAGTCATAGACGCTCTTCAGCGTAACGTTGGCACCTGTCTTGTAGGGGATGGCCTGGGCGTTGCCCTGAACTTTCTCGCCCTGATAGGTAAAGGTCTCACCGACGGTTTCGCCACCATTATACTTCAGCACGGGGGTGACGGCGAGGACAGCCTTCTTGGGGAAGAACTTGCCAGGGAACGTTCCGTGGATAGTCACAGGAACTTCGCCATTGACGGCCTCCAGAATCTGGGGAGAGACGGTGAAGTAGTCCGAAGACAACTCGTTCATTTTTTTACTGCAGGAGCACAGTGCGAGCACAGCCACTGCCATGAGGAAAAATCTCTGTTTTTTCATTGTTTAGTGGATAAGAATTTATGGTTTATACGCTTTGATCTTTCTACGTTTTCCGTTTGGGGCTGCAAAATTACAATGTTTGTGCTTATTTTCCAAAGGAAAAGGAAAAAAAATTATGTTTTACTGTTTTCTGCGATTCATTTTCATGATTCTCCTTTTCAACATCGAGTCGGTTGCTTTGACATTTCACTCCCAACGTATCCTCATTCGAAGCGACCCGTCCCAACCCGAACAGCGCCTCGCCACGTACACGCTTCAACTCAGTTTTTAGACTGACAGACTTACAGACTTTCAGACTATCAGATTTTTGACTGTCAGACTTTCAGACTTTGAGCTCCGCTCTTCCTCCTCCTCGCAAGGCATAGGGCAAACAAGTTTGCCTCTGCTCTTGCTTCGTTCGTCGGTTCAGACTATCAGATGAATGTTCTGTGGGTGGCTTTGTTGAAGGGCTATTATCTGCCAGTCTGTTAGTCTGACAGTCTGATAGTCTATCGTCCGAGCTTCTTTCGGACGGGCAGCATGATGAACAACGCCGACGTGTTAAAAAAACATAAAAAGGGGTATCGGGTTTCCAATGTTTAAAAAATAGACATTAATTTTGAGGCAGAATGTTTGAAATCTAAACATAGCGCAGGATGAACAGAACGAACGAAATAGAAATCATCAACCAAATAAGGGCCGAGGTGATGAGCCGTAAGGACCGTACGGGCAGGAACCTCTTCCTGATTTGGGGATATCCGACGGTTGTTGTCTTGCTGCTTGAGTTTGCCGTCTTGATGCTGTGGGGCGGCAATTGGTTCGTATGGCTTTGGGCAGGCATCCCCTTGGTGGGCGTCCCTCTGATGATTCGCACGCAGCGGCAGGACTATGCCCGTACGGGCAGGCGGACGCTCGAACAGAACATCACCCTACAGCTATGGATGTTCATCGGCGCCACCAGTTGCCTCGCCGGATTTGTCACGGGCTGTGCAGGCGTTTACGAACAATGCTATTGTACCCTCCAAGGGATTCTGCTCGGAATGGGTTGTTTTCTTACGGGGGTAACACTGCGGTTCCGGCCTATTAAAAGATATGGTATAGCCGGTGCCCTACTCTCGTTTTCGTGCCTTTTCTTTCTGGGCACCTTGTGGCCTTGGCAGCTACTCATCACCGCCGTCATCGCCTTCATCACCCTTGTCATTCCCGGACATCTGCTACTTCGCTATAAAATATAAGTTATGAGTTCCTTTAAGTTTCCTGTCATCAATCCGCTGCTCCACAGCGAGCTGCGGCTGAAAATCATGGTAGCGCTCGAATCGCTCGAGAGCGCCGATTTCATGTATCTGTGTCAGATTACCGACTCCACGCGCGGCAATGTGAGCACACAGATTGCCACACTTCGTGAGGCCGGCTACATTGAGGTGTCAAAGTCGGGTGGCCTTGGCCGCTTCTCACGAACCCGTTGCCGCATAACCGACAATGGCCGTGAAGCCCTGCGTGTTTACGAGGAAGGGCTGCGCCAACTCTTCACACAAGAAATTCCTGTAGAAGGGAGCGAGCAAGTTATTAACCAATAAACCATCACCATTATGAAAAAGAAACTAATGAGGTTTATCTGCACATCGCTGCTCATCAGCGGTGTGCTGAACGTGAATGCCGGGGCCACGGGCGGTTCGTGCGGCGCTGGCGCCACATGGTCGTACGACGCCGACGAGGGAACGCTGACCATCGCCGGCACGGGAGCAATGGCAGACTACACCGACGCCCTGACAGATGCCCCCTGGAATGACTATCGTACCCAGATCGCCCAGGTGGTCGTCGGCGACGGCATTACCCACATCGGCAACTGGGCCTTCATGGGCTTCACCAACATGACGAGCGTTACCATCGGCAAGCGCGTGGAGAGCATCGGCCACGAGGCTTTCAGCAACTGCACCAACGCGGGCTTCACCAAGCTGAACATCCCGGGCAGCGTCAAGACCATCGGAATGTTTGCTTTTTCTAACAACCACCTGAAGTACGTCTGCATGGGCAGCGGCGTTACGTCGATAGGGCGCGAGGCGTTCTGCCTATGCCAGAACCTGGAGTATGTAGGCATCTATGCGCTTACGCCACCGGCATACGGGATGGATGCCTTCAGCGCCGTTCCCAACCTGAAGGCAATCTACGTGGACGATTACTGCCGGAGCGGCTATGCCAATGCCGACGGTTGGAGCACCTTTGCCGACATCATCCAGCGTCCCTTTGGCTACTGCGGCGACAGCGATGGCGCCGAACCAGGCGAGAATGTCTATTGGGGATACGACATGATGACATGCAAACTGACGATCTCCGGCACGGGAGCCATGAAGGACTATAGCGCTATGGGCGGGCCGACAGCCTATCCCTGGAACAACCCGGCGTTCAACCCCATGGGCGGTGAATACGATATGTATTGGACCGGCATCGAAAAGATCGAAATGAGCAAAAACATCACCAACGTCCCCGACTGGGCCTTTGCCATGCAGATTAACTGCACCTCTGTCACGCTGCCCTCGGCGCTGACCTCTATCGGCAGCAGCGCACTGGAGGAATGTGCCTTCACCAGCATCACCCTGCCCGAGGGTCTAACCACCATCGGCGATTATGCTTTCTATGGCTCAAAGCTTACCTCTCTGCTAATCCCCAGCACAGTGAGCACCATTGGCGCTGATGCCTTCTTGGACAACGACGACTTGGCATACGTCACCTGTGCCTGCTCAGCCCCAATAGCGCTGATTAACGGCACATTCGGTGACGGCAGCGCGCTCGCCGCCATCTTCGTACCCGAGAACACTACGGATGCCTACAAGGGCGCTGACGGATGGAGCGCATACGCCGACAAGATTCAGGCCGTCCCGACAACCACCTTCACCTACACCGCCGCCGAGAAGGTGGCGAAGTTCGATAACTATGAAGACTTCAATGGCGCCATTGGCATCAAGTCGCACGAATTTGCCGACGGAACAGGCACAGTGGTCTATACCGGCTTTGTGACAGCCTTGGGCGAGCGTGCGCTGAGCTACGCGAAAATGACCGGCATCTACATCCCCGAGAGCATCACTTCCCTGGGCTCAGGTGCTTTCATGAGCAGCACTCTGGAATCCGTGACATTCGCAGGCACCGCATCGCTGAAGACCATCGGCTCGAGAGCGTTCAGCTCCTGCTCGTCGCTGACGGCCTTCATCGTCCCCGAGAGCGTGGAAACCATCGGTGACAGTTCGTTTTCCGACTGCGAAAACTTGGCAACAATCACCTTCGCCGGCACTCCCGCCGTCACCAGCATAGGCGACGCGGCCTTCCAGGACTGCAAGAAACTGACCGCCTTCACCATCCCCGTAAGCGTAACCACCCTTGGCAAGACGGTATTCTGGTTTACGGGGCTGACCTCGCTCACCATCCCTGCCGGCGTCACACAAATCGGTCAGGCCCTTTTCTGCTCAAGCCCCATCACCTCGCTGACAGTCGATGCAGGCAATGCCAACTATGCAGACCTGGGCTGTAACGGCATCTTCGAGAAGGCCACGGGCAAGCTCGTCGCTGGCGGCGCCATCACCACCGTCCCCGACGGCATCAAGACCATCGGCCAGGAAGCCTTCTGGGGTGAGGAGGGAACGTTTTCCCTCTCCCTGCCCGAGAGCGTCACTACCATCGAAAACCGCGCATTCCACATGGCGAGAGGACTCACCAGCCTTAGCATTCCGTCGGGAATTACTTATATTGACGAGGAGTGTTTCCAGTTTTGCGAGGGTATGCAGGATATCTATTGCTATGCAAGTCCGACGATGACTTGGGATGGCGGAATGGAGCTCCCTGCATTCATCATGATGACACCCAAGGCCACCCTATTCCACGTGGCTGCCGCCGACCTTGACGCTTGGACAACGAATTTCGCCGATGCCAATGTATCTTTTGTGGGCGACCTCTTGACCAGCAAGGAGACCATAACCATCGGCGCTGCCGGAATGGCTACCTATTGCAGCTCGTACGCTCTCGATTTCAGCGGCTCTGACGTGGTGGCCTACATCGCTACCGCATTCGACGGCAGTACGGTCACGTTGACACCCATCACGGAGGTTCCATCGCACACGGGCATCATCATCGTCGGCAATGCGGGCAACTACGACATCCAGAAGGGCGCGGGCGGCATCGCGGACGGCAATCTGCTTGTGGGGACCACCATTGCCAAACAACTCAGCCAGGTGCAGGGCGACAACACCATCTTTATCCTCGGCAACGACGGCACGCATGGCATTGGCTTCTACAAGGTAGCCGACAACAGCACCATCGCAGGCCACAAAGCTTACCTGCCGCTGCCGACGGCAAGCCTCGGCGCTGCATCAAGCATAAGCCTGCGCTTCGACGATGGCACAACGTACATTCGTTCAATGGAAAATGGAGAATGGAAAAAGGAGAATGAGGCTAGCGAATGGTTCACCGTCGATGGACGACGGGTCGAGGCCAGTCGCATCACCCCGGGACTTTACATTCTGGGTGGCAAGAAAGTAATTGTGAAGTATTAACCGCCCGCAAGGCAAAACAATCATAGCATACAATGGAAACAAAAGAAAAAAAGGAATATATCGCTCCTCACGTCGATGAAATACGACTCCACGCTGCAGGCATGATAGCCCTTTCGGGCAAAAGCGTGGGCGTTTTCCCTGGCGCTGATCCGCTGGACGCCTCCGGTGCCTTCGCCAATCCTTTCCGCGGATGGGGCTTCGACCAATAGGAAACGGCTCTCGGATGAACGTTTTCGTTAAGCCAAATGACCAAAGCTTTGGTATGGCGAGAAACGAAGGATGAAATCCAACTACAAAACAGGTGGAGGGACCATCGGATCCCTCCACCTGTTGTTATGTTTCAAAAACGGGCAGATTTTTCATTCTCCCTTTCTTTATTCTTTGTGTCCGCATTACTACTTCCCGTCCTTGTTGTCGGGCCAGATGTCGTTCCACCAGCGGTCGTCGTTCTGGAGGAAGCGGGCGAACCAAGCCATGATGGTATTGTGCCAGAGGATGCGCTTGGGATAGTCCTGGATGAAGTGGTTCTCGCCCTCGACCTCGATGAATTCGACGGTTTTACCGAGAATCTTCAGGGCGTTGAAGAGCTGGATGCTCTCGCCGATGGGAACATTAGTGTCGGCGGTGCCGTGAAGCAGCAGCAGGGGGGTGTTGATTTTGTCGGCATTGAAGAGCGAACCCTGTGCGAAGAGGTCGGGGTTCTGCCAGGGCCAGCTGCCGGCAGCGGCAATGGCATTGTAGCTGTAGCCCCAGTAGCCTTCGCCCCAGTAGCTGGTGACGTTGCTGATACCGGCGTGCGAGACGGCAGCGGCGAAGATGTCGGTCTGCGTCTGTAGGTACTGCGTCATGAAGCCGCCGTAGGAGGCGCCCATGCAGCCCACGTGGTCAGCATCCACAAACGGGTGGGCGGCGCAGAACTTCTGCACACCTTCGATGATGTCGTTGGCCGTCCACTTGCCCCAGGCGTTGACGTGACGGGCCGAGAACTCCTGCCCGAAGCCGATGGTGCCGCTGGGCTGGATGACATAGACCACATAGCCGCGTGAGGCCAGCAGCTGGGCACAGTAAGGGCTGGAGATGCCTTTTGTCGTGGGCGTTGTGCCGCCATAATAATAGACAATCATCGGGTATTTTTTCGAAGCATCGAAGGCGGGGGGCAGGCAGCATTTGCCCGTGATGAGGGTGCCGTCGGAGGCGGTGAAGTTCCACGCCTCGGTCTGGCCGAGCTCCAGCTTGTCGAGTTGTTCCTTCATGGGGTCGGCGATAAGGCGCGACGTACCTTTCTTCATCTGATAGAGGTAGGCACGTCCGGCGCTGTGGTCGTCGGTACCGTAGTAGGCCGCTACGGAGGCGTCGTCGGTGGGCAGCACGAACGAGGAGACGACGGGCGTCTCCAGCGGCAACCGCTTCATGGTGCGGGCCTTGGGCGAATAGACATAGACGTTCACGTCGTCAGCCTCGGTGACGCGAAGGTAGATGTTGCCGTCGGCGCGGTTCCAGATGATGTTCTCGATAGAGGGGTTGAAGTCGCGGGTGATGGCCTCCACCTCACGCGTCGCGAGGTCCATGATGTAGGCCTGCTTGTCGTAGTTGTTGGCGATGGGGAAGTTGCCGCAGTTCTTACCGATGCTGTCGAAGGCCTCGGGACCTCCGGTGAAGAGCAGCTTCGTGCCGTCGGGTGAGTACTCTACCCCATCCATGTAGGGTTTGTCCGTAAAGATGGTGTCGATGGTGCGTGTCGTCAGGTCTAGCTCGCAGAGGGTGGAGATATAATAATACGGATGGCGCGAAACGTCCTCGTCAGAAGACTGGAGCAGCACCTTCTTCCCGTCGGGCGAGATGTCGGCGACGTATGTGGACTTTTTGCCGAAGGTGAGGCGCTCGGTGGTGCCGTTTTCGGGATAGTAGATGCAGGGGTAGGAGCTGTTGCGGTTGCCTGGGATGCGGTCGCGCGGCGAGAGGATGTGCTTCAGCGGACCGTTATCGCGGGCGCCCTCATCGTTCTTCATGACAATCATCTTCTTCTCGTCGGGGAACCACTGGAAACGCTCATCGGGCAGGGAGCGGAAGAGCACCTCCTCCTGCTGCGTGAGGGGGTCGACCGTGATGAGGTCGCTGCCCACAGCGGCGCGGCGCGTGTACCAGAGCTTGTCCGTACGGGGCATCCAGCGCAGGTTGCCGTTCACGTAGGCGATGTGCTTGCCTGACTTGACCTCGGTGAGCTCGGCCCGCGAGTCGCTGCGGTCGGCGCTGTAGGCATAGGTATAGCGCGTGATGAGGTACTTGCCGCTGGGCGAGAGCTGCACGCCGGTGACGCGGTTATTATAGACGGTGTTATCGAGCATGAAGCGTCCCTTCTGGCTCATGCCTGTGGTGCAAACGACGTCCTTGAACTCCTTTTTGGCCACCACCTCGCACTTGATGCAAAAATCGCCCTTTCCATCGGAGGGGACAAGCACTTTCAGGGTGACGGGATAGGTCTTTTCGGGCTCCATGCGCAGGGCGATGGTGCGTGAGCTCTGGGGGCTGATGCTGTCCTGAGCCTCGGACTTCGAGGCCTTGCCCAGACCCTCGACGGAGGCATCGAAAGGCAGAGGACTGGTGATTTTCAGGTCGGCCTTCATGAATCGCTCGGCCCGCAGGCGTGTGGTGACGATGTAGAGGACGTTCTCGCCCTCGCGACCCGCCAGCGTCAGCATGCCGGTGGTGTCGGTGGTGACGATGTCCGAAGCAAACGCATCGGGGCTGACCACCACATCCGTCTTCAGCAAGTCGGCTTTGTAGCGGTTGCCTTTGATGTCTGTCGAATCGCAGACAAACGGTTCTTTCACGGAGGCTGCCTCACGGACGGCATACTCGGTTACGGTCTGTGCCTGTGCCGTCATCAGCGGCAGCAGGGCAAGAGAAAGGAAATACAGTTTTTTCATACGTATAAAAATGAGATCAGAAGTTTGCAGTCTATTTTTGAAAGTTTCAGATTCAGCGTGACGGATGCAAGATGTTGCGCGGATGATGCTCTACGATTTCTGTTCGCAGGCGGGTGGAGTCGATGTGGGTGTAAATCTCGGTGGTGCCTATATCCTCGTGCCCCAGCATGGCCTGGATGACGCGCAGGTTGGCGCCGTTCTCCAACAGATGGGTGGCAAACGAGTGGCGGAAGGTGTGGGGGCTGATGACCTTTCGGATGCCTGCCTTCTCGGCCAACTCCTTGACGAGGTGGAACACCATGATGCGCGAGAGGTTCTTCTTGCGCAGGGAGCTGATGAATAGGTAGTCTTCGTAGCCAGGTTTGATGTCAATCTGGTTGCGGTCGTGCATATAAAGCTCGATTTCATCGATGGCCGTTGACGAAATGGGCACCAGCCGCTGCTTGCTGCCCTTGCCCTCCACGCGGATGAAGCCCTCCTTCAGGTAGAGGTCACTGAGACGCAGGTTGCAGAGCTCCGAGACGCGCAGCCCGCAGCTGTAGAGTGTCTCGATGATGGCGCGGTTGCGCTGACCTTCGCGCGATGAAACGTCGATGGAATCGATGATTTTGTCAATTTCCTCCACGCTCAGCACCTCGGGCAGATGGTCGGGAATCTTGGGCGACTCGAGCAGCTGCGTCGGGTCGGCTTCGATGATCCTGTCGAGCACCATGAAGTGGTAGAACGAACGGATGCCCGACAGGATGCGTGCCTGCGAACGGGGAATGATGCCGATGTCGATGAGCGAGGCAGCGAATTGCTCCAGATCGTCCAGCGTCGCCTCAGCCAGCCCTTTCCCCTCGTCAGACAGATAACTAAGGAGCTTTTCCACATCCCTCATATAGGCATCGAGGGTGTTTGCCGACAGCCCTTTTTCGAACGCCAGATACTGTTTATACCTCGCGAGCGTCTTTTTATCGCCTTCTTTTGGTGGATTATTGCTCATTTTTTTCTACCTTCGCGCCGGATTTCAGACAAAAGTCGTGCAAAAGTACGAAAAACCATTCAAATAAACATAAGAATGAACGCAGAAAAAAAGAAGAAAATCCTTGTCGTCAACGGCCCGAACCTGAACCTGCTGGGTTTGCGCGAGCCGGGCATCTACGGCTCCGCCACGCTCGATGAGGGCATGAAGGCGCTGGAAGCCCGTTTTCCGCAGGCTGAATTCACGTTTTTCCAGTCGAACATCGAGGGTGAGCTGGTGGACGTCATCCAGCAGTATGGCTTCACGGCCGACGGCATCGTTCTCAATGCCGGCGCCTATACCCACACCTCGGTGGCCATCCACGATGCCATCAAGGCCGTCCGCACGCCCGTCGTCGAGGTACACCTCAGCAACATCTACCAGCGCGAGTTGTTCCGCCACACCTCACTCATCACGTCGGCTTGCGTGGGCATCATCGGCGGTTTCGGCATGGACTCCTACCGTCTCGCCGTCGAATACCTGATCAACCGATAAAGAATTAGGAATTATGGACGGCTATATCCTCAGCCACATGGAGCCCGAGAGCGATTACCTGTACAGGCTCTGGCGTACGGCCCACCTGCGCCTGATGAACCCGCGTATGTCGTCGGGTCACGTGCAGGGGCGGCTGCTGAAGATGCTGGTGGCGATGGCCCGTCCGCACCGCATTCTCGAAATCGGCACCTACGTCGGCTACTCTGCCCTGTGTATGGCCGAGGGGCTGCAGTCCGACGAAGACCGTGTAGTGACCATCGAAATCAACGATGAATTGGAGGATTTTACACGTCCTTGGATTGACGGTTCGCCCTTCGGCCACCGCGTGCAGTTCGTCATCGGCGACGCCCTGCAGGTGGTGCCCGCCCTCGGTGAAACGTACGATTTTGTCTATATCGACGGCGACAAGCGGCAATATAGCGCTTATTACGATCTGGCCCTTCGCTACACCACGCCCGACGCCTTCATCGTTGCCGACAACACGCTGTGGGACGGTCACGTCACCGACGAAGCCTATGCCCACGAGCACCGTACCGAAGGCATCAACGCCTTCAACGCCTATGTCGCCGCCGACCCCCGGGTGGAGACCCTCATCCTCCCCATCCGCGACGGCCTCACGATAATGAGAAAAAAGACCGAAAACCTTTGTTGAACAAATGAAATAAAGTATATGGAAACAACCAGACAGAACAAAATTGCGCGCCTCATTCAGAAGGAGCTGAGCGACATTTTCCTCCTTCAGGCCAAGTCCATGAACGGCGTCATCGTCTCTGTGACGAACGTCCGCATCTCGCCCGACCTCAGCATAGCCCATGCCTACGTCAGCGTATTCCCCTCCGCCAAGTCCGAGGAGATTGTCGGCAACCTCAACGCCAACATGAAGAGCATCCGCTACGAGCTCGGCACACGCGTCCGCTACCAGCTACGCATCATCCCCGAGCTCAAGTTCCACCTCGACGACTCGCTCGACTATCTTGAGCACATCGACGAACTGCTGAAGAAGTGAAGTATCCCTTCTACCACTACATCGCACGGCGCTACCTCTTCTCGCGCAAGAGCATGGGTGCCATCAACATCATCTCGGCCGTCAGTGTGTGCGGGGTGACGCTGGCCACGCTGGCCCTCATCTGCACCCTATCGGTGTTCAACGGCTTCCACAACCTGGTGGAGAGCATGTTCACCCACTTCGACCCTGAGCTGCGCATCGAGGCCGCGCGCGGCAAAAAGTTCGTGCCGACGGACAGCCTGCTCGCCGCCCTGCGCGGCCTGCCCGACATCGACGTCGTCTCGCCGACGCTCGAGGACCAGGCTATGGCGCAGTACAAGGACCGCCAGACGATGGTCACCGTCAAGGGCGTGGGCGACGACTTCCTCGCCCTCACCACCTTCAGCGACATCCTTATCGGCGAAGCCCCCTTCATGCTTTCAGACGATGCCTTCGACTACGGCATCCTCGGCGTGCAGATCCCCCATATCCTCGGCAGCGGCCTCCATTTCATCGACCCCCTCACACTCTACGCCCCCCGTCGCGGCACGCGCGTCAACCTCGCTAACCCCCTCCAGAACGTCACCTCGCTCTCCCTCTACAACCCAGGCCTGGTCTTCTGTGTCAATCAGGAGAAGTACGACGCCTCGTACGTTGTCACTTCGCTCGACTTTGCCCGCCGCCTGTTCGGCGAGCCCGCCGCCGTCACCGCCCTCGAACTGCGCACCTCCCCCGGTAGCAGCATTCCCCGCGTAAAGCGGCAGCTGAGCCGTCTCCTCGGCCCCGACTATGTCATCAAAGACCGCTACGAGCAGCAGGCCGACGTCTATCGCATCGTCAGCGTCGAGAAGTTCATCTCATACCTCTTCCTCAGCTTCATCCTGCTCATCGCCTGCTTCAACATCATTGGCAGCGTCTCGATGCTGATTCTCGACAAGCGTCCCGATCTGGGCACCCTGCGCAGCCTGGGCGCCACCGACGGTCAGCTCGCACGCATCTTTATCCACGAAGCTCACCTCATCGCCCTTGCCGGAGCCCTGATAGGTCTGGTGTTGGGCACCCTTCTCTGTCTCGGACAGCAGCGCTTCGGCTGGCTCACCCTTGGCGGCAGCGGCGCATTCGTCATCGAAGCCTACCCCGTCAGCGTCCATCTCACCGACGTCCTCCTCGTCCTCGTTACCGTCGTCGTCGTCAGCGCCCTCGCCGTACGCATCCCCGTCCGTCGTCTTGCACGCCGCGCCGTACAGAAAACCGACGAGTGACGACATCTTTGCAGCAGAGAGTAAGGGTACGGATGCCATTTCAAAAAAAATTTTGCATAGTCGTATTTTTATACTACCTTCGCGGCGATTTTTAAAATTAGGAATTAGGAATTAGGAATTAGGAATTAGGAATTAGGAATTAGGAATTAGGAATTAGGAATTAGGAATT